>DATCUS010000001.1:0-2622 GCA_036561845.1 Tardiphaga sp.
ACCTCGCGCACCATGTCCCGGATGCCGACCAGCACCAGCTTGCCCTGTACGCCGCGCAACTTCTTGCCGGCCAGCAGCACCACGCGCAGGCCCGCCGAGCTCACGTACTCGAGTGCCGAGAGGTCGAAGACGAGGCGCTTCTTCCCCGAGGCCAGCTTCTCGAGCAGAACCCGTTCCAACTCGGGCGCGCCGCTACTGTCGAGGCGGCCGCTCAGACGCAGGACAAGGATGTCGCCGCGATTTTCCTGTTCGATGTTCATGGATGGGCGTTCACTTTGTTGGCTGAGGAAACGAAATGGAGCAGGTCTGCCGTGGTCCACCGGACGACACGGCGCATTGACCGGCGATAGGCTGGCCTTGAGAATTGCGGGCTACTCAAAACCACACGAGAGCAGACCGCGCAATGGATATTCACATCCGCTCCTTCGTCCCGGACGACCACGCTGCAGCGCTGGCGCTCTGGCAGAGAACCGAAGGAATGGGCCTGAACGAATCGGACGAAGCATCCGCAGTGTCGATGTTTCTTGCGCGCAATCCGGGCTGCAGTGCGGTCGCGGTCACGAACGATGGGCGGCTCGTCGGCGCGATGCTTTGCGGCCATGACGGACGGCGCGGCTCGCTGCACCACCTGGCCGTCGAACCGGGCTTCCGCCAGCACGGCGTCGGACGGCGGCTGGTCGAACACGGCCTCGCGCGGCTGGCTGCGGCGGGCATCGTCAAGTGCAACATCTTCGTTGTCCCGGACAACGCCGAAGGCACGGAGTTCTGGCTGCGCCGCGGCTGGTACCGCACGCCCTGGCTGAATTTGCAGACACGCCTGGGCACCTGATGCCATCGGCGTCACCTCGTCGCTGAGGTCGATGCCTCGCGCGCATCGGCCAGCCGCGGAATGTTGATCACCTCGGCCACGTTGAGCAGCAGCATCGGCGGATACAGCGCCAGTGCCTGCACCGTGCGCATGTTGATGAGCAGCGAGAAGCGCTGCAGCGGTGTGGCCGCCATGGTGGCGATGGGCTTCTTCTCGACCAGCACCTGAACGGCCTTCCAGCCCGCATAGCGGCCCACGTTGGTTCCGTTCGAGAAAAGGCCGAACATGCAGCCCGACTGCCGCACGATGCTCTCGGTGGCGCAGAAGGTCGGCAGCTTCTGCGCGATCGCCGCCTGCGTGACGACGTCCCGATGCGTGAAGGCCAGGAAGGTGCTCGGACCGATGTAGAGGAAGTCTGCGCCGCGCTGCGCGATGTCGGCGACGAGCGATGGAAGCGCAGTCGGGTCGGGTGCGCCGCCAGGCTGCAGCGGAACGACCGCATCGACGATCTCGAAACCCTGCCTGCGCGCCAGCACGTCGAGCTGGTCGCGGATCTGCTGCGAGTTGGGTTCGGCCGGGTTGTGCAGGTAGCCCAGCCGCTTGAAGGGACGGTAGGCCTTGATCGCATTGAGCTGCACCTGTAGCGGTGCGACGTGGCCCACGCCGGTGACGTTGCGCCCCGGCTTCTCGAGCGACGGCAGAAGGCCGACGCCCACCGCGTCGGTGACGGAGGTGAAGACGATCGGCAGATCGCGGATCGCATCGTCGCCGGGCCGATCGTGACGGCCCGCCAGGGCGAGTGCCGTAGGGGTGCCCCAGACATAGACGAGGTCGGGATGCGCCGCACGCACCTGCTGGCGAAGCGCCGGCGCGTCCGATGCGCGATCGGTCGCACGGATGAGCACGTAGCGTGCCTCGACGCCGCTGCTCTGCAAGTAGGCCTTGAAGCCGGTCTCGATGCTCTGCTCGTCGCGCGGGATCACCATCGCGATGGTGACGGGACCGGTCCCACGCTGTGCCGTTCCGCCCGACGTATCGGCACGCGGTTGCGCTATGGCCTGCATCGTCAGCGCGGAGACGACGATAGCCAAGAGCGGCACTCTCGACACGGTGGATCGAAGGCGTCGGAGGCCGTCGCACATGGCGACACGCGAAGATGAAAACGGCACGAACAGGCTCCCGAAGGAATACGGACGACCGGATGCGCGCTTCATGCGCTCACCGTCGAAGATGCGCGGGGCCTCAGACCCACCCACACGAGTCCGCCGGCGACCGCCAGCAGGATGCCCACCGCACTCACCGCGCCGGGCAGGCCGACCCAGAGCACCGCGAGCGCCGTGACGAAAGGCGCCGTGACGCTGCCTAGGCGCTCGATCAGCCGATACGCCACGAGCGCCTGCTCGGGCGAGGCGCTGCGGCTGTCTGCCGGCTTGCACTCGAACAACTCGGTGATCAGGGCGATCTGCGAAGGCCCCTGCGTGGCCTGACCGGCACCGAGCAGCGCGCAGCACAGGGCCATGCCCAGCGCGCCGCCGACCAGTGGGACGGCCAGGCAGGCCAGCGCCGCGATGATCGCGCCCGCCACGATGAAGGTGCGACGCTCGCCGATCGCGTCGGACCAGTGCGCCATCACCGAGGCGGTCACGGCATAGCAGAGAAAGTACAGCAGCAGCACGCGCCCAGCCACCGCCGGCGGCTCACCGATGTCGCGCATGTAGAGCGGCACCACGATCGACAGCACCGCGACGGCCACGAGGCGCGCCGGGATCGCAGCGCCCAGGATGATGAACATGGCGCGCGGTTCGCGGATCACC
>DATCUS010000002.1:0-3589 GCA_036561845.1 Tardiphaga sp.
AAGCTGCCGCTGGATGACGAGGCGCGCGCCGTGCTGGTGCGCATGGCCGACGGCGACGGCCGCGCCGCGCTGACGCTGGCCGAGGAAGTCTGGCGCGCCGCGCGCAAAGACGAGACCTTCGACGCCGCGCAGTTGCAGGACATCCTGCAGCGCCGCGCGCCGATCTACGACAAGTCGGCCGACGGCCACTACAACCTGATCTCGGCGCTGCACAAGTCGGTGCGCGGAAGCGATCCCGACGCCGCATTGTATTATTTCTGCCGGATGCTCGATGCCGGCGAGGATCCGCTGTTCCTGGCGCGCCGCGTGGTGCGCATGGCGGTCGAGGACATCGGTCTGGCCGACCCGCAGGCGCTGGTGATCTGCAACGCTGCCAAGGACGCCTATGACTTCCTCGGCTCGCCGGAAGGCGAGCTGGCGATTGCGCAGGCGGTCGTCTACATCGCCACCGCGCCGAAATCCAACGCGGTCTACCTGGCCTACAAGGCGGCGATGCAGGCGGCCAAGCAGGGCGGCTCGCTGCTGCCGCCGAAGCACATTCTCAACTCGCCGACCGCGCTGATGAAGTCCGAAGGCTATGGCGGCGGCTACCAGTACGACCACGACACGCCGGAAGCCTTTTCCGGACAGGACTACTTCCCGGAAGCGCTTGGCCGCCAGCAGTTCTACGATCCGCCGGACCGCGGCTTCGAGCGCGAGATCCGCAAGCGGCTGGATTACTGGGCCAAGCTGCGCGCCGCGAAGAACGCGGACTCGTAGGGTGGGTTAGGCGCACTTGCGCCGTAACCCACCGCGCCGGATCGCCGAACCGCCTTGGCTCCCTGCGATGTTCGCGTCTGTCATTCCCGGTTTACGCACCGACCGCCTGCGGCGCTCAATGCGTGCCCCGGAATGACGACCAGGCGTCGCGGTTCCCGTCGCGCTTGCTGGCTTTGGCGGCCTCCCGGGCGTATAATCGCGCAGCATTTACACGGGTGCCCGATGTCGATTGTCACACGTCACTGCACGCTTGCCATTGTCCTTGTGACGCTATGCCCGGCCGGGCAGGCGGCGCATGCGCAGGTGGCGCCCGTGCAATATTGGATACCAAACGGGCTGTTCGGTTTCGGCGGCGGCTGGACCGATGCCGGCGGCGCCGGCACCTATCGCAACTTTCCGGGCTTTGATGCCGGCTATGTCGCGGACGGATCGTCGGACTGGCGCGACAATTTTCGCACCGGCATGTTTGCCAGCAGCCAGAGCGGCAGCGTCGGCCTCAACGGTCTCGGCCTGAACGGCGCGGCCTCCGATTTCGGCGGGCTCTCTTATCAGAGCGCGCTGTCGGGCTACGCCTTCAAGGGCGCCGGCGATCTGCCGTCCAGCGTCTATGTCGGCTTCGACAGGCTGAGCTATCGGCCGGGCATCGGCAGTCCGCTGGCGCCGTTCTCGACCGACGCCAGCATCGCGGCCGGCTACCGCGCCCGCGCCGGCATCGCGTTCCAGCCGACGGCGAATGTCACTCTGTCCTTTGAGGCCAGTGTCACCCAGCAGCCATCGGGCGACAGCGATATCAATTCGCCGCTGCTGCCGACGCTCTCGCCGTTCTCCGGCCGCCGTTAATTCGTGGGGTGGGCAAAGGCGCTCTTGCGCCGTGCCCACCATCTTCCAACAATGGCGCCATCGGTCGCCGTTAGTTGTAGCCCGCACGAGCGCAGCGACATGCGGGATTCCTGCGCTTGGCCCCGGATATCGCTTCGTTTATCCGGGCTTCGCTTGCTAATAACATGATTTCTCCTCCTCTTGTCCTGGGGCCTTGGCTTTGGTTGATTTCGAGCCGCTCTACACAACGTGCCGGGCTGAGGCGATTGCGCGTTTCGTAACTGACCATTACGCGCTTCCCTCGCCGCTTGATTGTCGAATGCTCAATCGCGGCTTCAATGACATCTATCTGGTCGTTACGGCAACCGGCGAACGTTACGTGTTTCGCCTGTCGCATCACCGCGCGCGCGGTATCGCAGACGTCAGGACCGAAACGGATTTCATGGTGCATCTACTGCAATCCGGCGTGCCGGTCGCCGCGCCGGTCCAGGCGCGCGACGGCAATCTGTTCGTTCATGGATTGTCGCCGGAGGGCGTGCGCGAAGGCGTGCTGTTTCGCGCAGTCGACGGGCGCGTGCCCGATGCGGCGTCAACCGCAGATGCCCGGGCCAATGGCATCACCCTGGCCAGGCTGCACAACGCGGCCGACTCGTATCGCGCGTCCGCGCCGCTGTACCGACTCGATCTCGATCATTTGCTGCACCGGCCGCTGGCGCGGGTTCAGGAATTTCGACGCGTGGTCAACGCCGATGCAAGCAGCGAGCTTGATGATATTGCCGCGCGCACCGCCGAAAGCATCGAGGCTTTCGCTGATCTGACCTGGACTCATTGTCACGGCGATTGCCATGGCTTCAACGCGCGCATCACCGAGGCCGGCGATGCCGTGTTTTTCGATTTCGATGACGGCGGTCCCGGCTATCTGGCCTATGACCTGTCGGTGTTCTTGTGGGCGAAGATGTCCTTTGGCCGAAAACTGCACGCCACGTGGGAGGCTTTCGTCGATGGCTATCGAACGGTCCGACCGATCACCGCAACGGACTACGAAGCCGCGCATCTCTTCGTCGTTGTCCGCCACATTTGGCTGATGGGCGAATATGCCAGCCGCGCACGCGAATGGGGCAGCGAACCGGTGCAATGGATCACGCGTGAACTCGCCTTCCTCAGGAGTTGGGAAGAGGAGCGGCTGGGCGGCCGGCTGTTCTGAAATGCAGCGTCCGATCGCATGAGCCTGCCATAGACGGGATCGCTGCGACCTCTCCCGGGCGGATCGTTCGAAAATTCTTGCAAACCGCACCTTGACAAAAATCCTATAAACCCATAATCTCCCATCCGTCCCGTCTACGAGGGGCGCTTCATGAGGCGTCTGGAGTGGGGCGGGAGGCGGCGCCTGCGGGCGCGGGGAGGACGTATCCCCGCGCACTCGGGAGGCTGGAGGTCACCGTCCGGGCCCACTACGGGGTTCTGCCGCTCGATGCCGGCTGGACGTGGACAGCGAAAGGCGGGGAAAGCCCGCCGGCAACTGTCCCGGAAGAACGGTCCCCTGGCCCAAAATCGCCGCGGTGGCGCGCCGAGAGGCGACGCGACCCGCTACGTCGTCGAGACGGCGCGGCGGATCGTGACCAAACCACCCCCGCGCCTCAAGGCGCGCCGCCACCCCTCATGTCTGGAGGGGCGGAATTCCAGCAAAACCCGGGCTCTCCGAGCCGCGGGAACGCGCCGATTTGCGCAGCCGGGACGATTACTCAGTGACCCCCGGCCGCTAATGCGCTACGCACAGCCAACCTCCCGGAGCCACCCCATGAGCCGTCGCGAAAAGAAACCCCTGTCCAAATCCCGCGGCCCTGCCGGCGCGCGCGGCAAGGGCGGACGTCCGAAAACGGCGGGGACCACCACGGGATCGAAGACGGCGCGGCCCAAATCCGACACCAGAGGCGAGCGCCCCGAGGGCAAGCGTCCGTCCTTCGGCAAGGCCGGCCGGATCAGCAGCGATCGCCCGATGGCGGCGCGGCCG
>DATCUS010000003.1:0-9742 GCA_036561845.1 Tardiphaga sp.
GCCGATCAGCGCGGCATAGCCGCCGCGGCCGACCGTGATGGTGCCGGCATTGCTGACCTCCGCCGAGGCGCCGCTACCGCTGAAGCTGCGCTTGCCGGCCAGAAAGTCCGCATCCGAAATGCCCAGCGTCGAGGCGACGAAGCCGCCGCCGGTGTTGACGATGCCGGTCGCGGTGATGGCGATGCCGTTGGGATTGACGAGATAGACCTGGCCGTTGGCGGTGAGCGAGCCGGCGATGCTGGACGGCGTGTCGCCGGTGACGCGGTTGAGCAGCGCCGACGTGCTGCCCGGCTGCTGGATATTGACGGCGGCGCCCTGGCCGACCGAAAAGCTCTGCCAGTTGACCACCGCGCTCGGGCTCGTCTGGGTGATGGTGAGCTGCGTCGATGAAGGTGCTGCGATCGCCACGGCGCCCGCTGCGACGCTGCCCCCGGTCGGCAGGCTCTGCGCCAGCGCCTGACCGACGATCACCGAACTGGTCAGCGCGGTTGTCGCCAGCAGCAGCGCCCGTCGCGGGCCGGCTGCAGCCGCGAATCGCTGCGTCAGATTCGCGATGAACCCGCCAGATCTTTTCGCCGCCACCAGGGTCGCCTCCTACGTCCCCCGGCGGATTGGGACGATGCTTGTGTTTGGAGGACGCCATTGGCGTCCGCGACTCACCGACAGTGATAGTTATCCCGCTTTCTTACCCTCCACCATTGCCGGTAGCGGTTCGATCACAGTTTATTTTCCCAGCCGGCCCCGCGTCGCCACAAGCCGCGCAAATGTCCTGCCCCGGCCTTCCTGAACTCAATGCCGGGAGCACTTCGCCACTCCCGCTGGTCATTGCGGAGATGAGGCTCTCCAGCTTCGTGTGGCCGAGAAGAAGCTGCACGGCGGGCAAGTTTCCGGTCTTGCGACAAATCCGACTTGCTTTCGTACGTCGCATCGAGTGCGTACCGTAAAAGACCGTCTCCAAGACCATGCTGTCGACCCGGCGGCGCACCAGTCGGGCATATTGCCGGTGGATATGTGAAGACTTGCGTGAAGGCGACTTGGAAAGAGAAATCGCGGACCGGTCGTCCGGAGCGTGGCAACCACGCCTCGATGGAACTTCTCGACTTCTCGGTGATCTCGAATTGAACTGGTCGACCAGTCTTCTTTGTGGCGCTGGTGCCGCGCGATGAATCCAATCTTCTCTAGTCTCGAATGATACCGATGGCGCTGATCTTCTCGCGACGGGCCTTTTGCAGGGTCTTAATCGCCGCATCGCGGGCATTAAAAAAGATTCGACGCAACAACATTTCAGCTGCGCTGTCGTCAGCGGCGGCGATTGCAGCTCCGAGCTTCTGCCATTCCCGTACGGCTGCCGCCTGGCGCTGAGGGGTAAGGAAATCGAGTGGCCGGGTGCGCCAGATGATGCCCCACAGCGTGTGTTCGAGCTGGTCGCGTAGCAGTCGTGACAAATGCTTGTTGCTACAGCGCGCCGCGACCATGCCGCCGAGGCGGGCGATAGCCCGGGCGAAATGCTGCGGCGGAGTGGTCCTGGCCCTGGCCAGTACCTGCGCCTCGACGATCCCGGTGCGCAGGTCGGCGAGAAATTCCGTGTCCTTGCGCCGGGCCAGATCGCGCGCCGCAAGACCCATCAGCACCGCGCGGACGTTGAACACCTCGACGATCGTATCGAGCGTGATCTCGACGACGTAGGCGCCGCGCCGCGGGAAGAAGTTGACCAGACCGCGCTCCTGCAGCGTGCGGATCGCCTCGCGGACCGGGCCGCGGCTGACGCCGTACAGCGTTGCCAGTTCCTGTTCGCGAATGCGCTCTCCGCCGCGGTACTCGCCGTTGACGATCGCGTTGCTGACATGGTCCGCGATCTGTTCCGGAATGGTGCGCGTGCGTTCGCCGCGCCGGCGCGACGCCGGCTTCTGCATTGCATCGAGAGCTTCGAGGTCCATCGCGCCGCCGCTTCCGCCCGGTTCATCTGCGACGAAGCATACGCGGCCCGGGGGCATTTGTACAATTGTTGACAATTGACAATGCGGAGAGGGTGTGGTCGGTTGCTGGCAACAAGCACGCGATAACAGCGTCGAATAGGGAGGATCTGTTGTGAAGAGCAGCAGTGTATTGGTTGCGATCGCCCTGTCATTGAGTCCTGTTCCGGCACTCGCGCAGGCCACAGGCAACCTCACGGTCGCATTCGGCGCCGAAGGCACCACTCTTGACCCGACCAAATATTCCGCCGGCGTCGACCACTACTACATCGGTCAGATGTTCGAGCAGCTGGTGCGCTACGATCCCGATCTGAAGCCGGTAAACTGGCTGGCGGAGAAGTGGGAGCTGCAACAGCAGGACGGCAAGGCCGTGATCGACGTCCATCTCCGCCCGGGTGTCAAATTCCACAACGGCGACCCGATGACGTCGGCGGATTTTGAGTTCTGCTACGAGCGTCTCAAGGACCCCAAGGTGTCGCGGTGGTCGCATTTGCAGGCAAATGTCGAGAAATTCGAGATCGTCGACGACCTTCACTTCAGGATCCATTTCAAGTCGCCGGATGGCGATTATGTCGCCGGCGCGTTGCAGCTGTGGGCGCTGCCGAAGAAGTACTTTGAGCAGGTCGGCGAGGACGGTTTCGCCAAGGCGCCGGTGGGCACGGGGCCGTGGAAGTTCGTGTCACGCTCCGTCAAGGAAGAATTGAAGCTCGAAGCCTTCGACGGCTACTGGAACAAGGATGCGCGGCCGGGCGTCAAGAACCTGACTATCAAGATCATTCCCGAGGACCTGACCCGCGTCGCGGCGTTCAAGTCAGGCGCCGTCGACTGGATCGACAATGTGCCGCCGTCGATGGTCGCGGAGTTCAAGAAGCTGCCGGGGGTGAAGACCTTCACGGCGATTTCCGGCAACAACCTCTACATCGATTTCCCGAGCTATAATCCGGCCTCGCCGTTCAGCAAGCTGAAGGTGCGTCAGGCGGCTGCGCAGGCCGTCGACATGGACGCGATCATCAAGAGCGTGCTGTTCGGGCAGGGCGAGCGCTATGCCGAGGTCGGCAAGGGCAGCGCCGGCTACAATGCCGAGCTCAAGCCCTATGTCTACAACCCGAAGGCAGCCAAGCAGCTGCTGGCCGAGGCCGGCTATCCCACCGGCTTCGAGACGCCCTGCTACAACCTGACCACGCCGCGTGAACCCAACGTCAAGGAAATGGGCGAGGCGGTGTTCGCGTATCTCGGTCAGGTCGGCATTCGCTGCAAGGCGCAGGGCCTTGAATATGGCGCCTGGATCAATCTCGGCCGCCGTGGCCGCAGCGGTCCCCCGGAAATGGATGGTGTGTTGATGTGGATGTGGAGTCAGGGGCTGCCCGGCGATCCCGCCACTCCGTGGGGCGGCCACCTGCACAGCTTCGTCGCCGGCAAGGGCTGGGGCAGCTACTCCTACACCGACGACAAGCAGGCCGATGCCATGGTCGAGCAGTTGAAGGGCACCATGGATCCGCCGAAGCGCGAGGAACTGATCCGCCAGATATCGCAATACAAGCACGACAACGTGCTCGGCGGCATCACCACCTACCGCCCGGTGATCACGCTGGCGTGGCGCGACAAGGTCGAATTCAAGCCGTGGCCGTTCCCTGGCGCATGGCGCGGATTCCAGGAAATCGGCCTCAAGAAGTAGTCGAGCCTGAAGACAACAAGAAGAACAGTCATGCTCTCTTATGTTCTGCGCCGCCTGATGCACGGCGTCGTCAGCATCATCGGCGCGTCGATCCTCATTTTCGTGATCTCCCGCATGTCGGGCGATCCGATCGTGCTGCTGTTGCCGGTCGACGCACCGCAAGCGGCGATCGACGCCATGCGCGAGACCATGGGCCTCGATCGGCCGATCTGGGTGCAATACCTGATCTTCGCCGGCAAGGCGCTGACCGGCGACTTCGGCAACTCCTATCGCTGGCAGATGCCGGCGTTGAACCTGGTGCTGGACCGGTTGCCTGCAACCATCGAGCTGGCATTCGCGGCACTGCTGTTCTCCATCGCGCTGGCGGTGCCGCTCGGCGTGCTGTCGGCCGTGCATCGCGGCGGCTGGATCGACACCATCGGCAAGGGCTTTGCGATGCTCGGGCAGGCGATGCCCGGCTTCTGGGTTGGCCTGCTGCTGATCCTGATCTTTTCGGTGCAGTTGAACTGGCTGCCGGCCTTCGGCTCCGGTGGAATTTCGCATATCATCCTGCCGGCCATTGCGCTGGGCTGGTATCCGGTCGCAGCGCAGACCCGCATCATCCGCTCGGCGATGCTCGACGTGCTCGACAGCGACTATATCCGCATGGGCCGCGCGCTCGGCGCGCCGGAGCGGCTGCTGGTGTGGAAATACGCCTTCCGCAACGCCGCCGTGCCGCTGGTCACAGTGCTCGGCGTCTATTTCGCCTCGATGCTCGGCGGCGCCTTCGTGGTCGAAGTGATTTTCGCCTGGCCAGGCCTCGGTCGCACCGTGGTGGAAGCGGTGTTTGCCCGCGATTTCCCGGTGGTACAGGCCGGCGTGCTGTTCACCTCGATCCTGTTCGTGGTCTCGAACCTGCTGGTCGATCTCAGCTATGGCCTGATCGATCCGAGAATTCGTCATGGTTGATATCGACGCCGCCTACGCGGTCATCTCCCGTTCGCCGTCGCAGCGCGTGATGCGTCGCCTGTTCGGCTCGGGCATTCCGTGGTGGTCGCTGCTGATCTTCGGCCTTGTGGTCGTGGCTGCGATCGGCGGCGAGAGCATTGCCCCGCACGATCCCAACGGCCTCGACCTCGGCGCGGCGTTCAAGCCGCCGTCATGGCTCGAAGGCGGGTCGCTCGACTATCTGCTCGGCACCGACAATCTCGGCCGCGACATCTTCAGCCGGATTATCGCCGGCGCTCGGGTGACGCTCACGGTCGCGATCTATGCCATCGTCATTTCCGGCGGCATCGGCGCCCTGATAGGCATGATCGCTGGCTACTTCGGAAAGACCATCGATGCCATCATCATGCGGCTGGTGGATATTCAGATGTCGATTCCCTCGCTGGCGCTGGCGCTGGTGATCGCCACCGTGCTGTCGCCGAGCCTGACCACGGTCATCGTGGTGATTTCCATCACCTACTGGACCTGGTACGCCCGCATCATCCGCGGCGAGATCCTGTCGTTGAAGGAGCGCGACTATGTCGCGCTGGCCAAGGTGGCCGGCTGCTCCACCCCGAGCATCTTCGCTCGCCATCTGCTGCCGAACATTCTCAACACGCTGCTGGTGCTGGCCTCGTTGCAGGTCGGCCAGGTCATCATCTTCGAGGCCTCGCTCAGCTTTCTCGGCCTGGGCATCCAGAGCCCGGACGTGTCGTGGGGCCTGATGCTCGCCGATGCACGCAATTATATCACCAACGCCTGGTGGGCGATTACGCTCCCCGGCGTGGCGATCATGCTGACCTGTCTGTCCGCCAACCTGATCGGCGACTGGCTGCGCGATACCCTCGATCCCAAGCGAAGGCAGCTTTGAGATGACCGACGCTGCCATCGTTCCGGCCTTCAGACCGAAGCCGCCCTTGCTCAAGGTCGAGAACCTCAAGACCTATCTCTATCTCAACCGCGGCGTGGTGCGCGCGGTCGACGGCGTCGATCTCGAGGTCGCCGAGGGCGAGACTCTGGGCATCGTCGGCGAATCCGGCTCCGGCAAGACCATGACGAGTCTGTCGATGCTGCGGTTGCTGCCGAAGCCGAGCGGTCGCATCGTCGAGGGCTCGATCACGCTGGATGGCATCGACCTCGTCAAGCTCTCCGAAGACGAGATGGTGCGCGACTGGCGCGGCCGGCGCATTTCCATGGTGTCGCAAGATCCGCTGACTTCGCTCAATCCGGTGTTCAGCATCGGCGACCAGGTCGGCGCGCCGTTCCGCTATCACCATCTTGCAAAGGGCAGGGGGGCGGTGCGCGAGGCGGTGGAAGCCGTGCTGGCGCGGGTCCGGATTCCGTCGCCGGCCAAGCGCATCGACGACTACCCGCACCAGTTCTCCGGCGGCATGCGCCAGCGCGTCGTCACCGCCATGGCCATCGCCTGCTCGCCACGGCTGCTGATCGCCGACGAGCCGACCAGCGCGCTCGATGTCACCATCCAGGTGCAGATGATGGAGTTGTTTCGCGAGCTGCAGCGGGATTCCGGCGTCGGCATCATTATGATCACCCATGACCTCGGCGTCGCCGCCGGCATCTGCCACCGCGTCGCTGTGATGTATGCCGGGCGCGTGGTGGAAAGCGGCGACGTCCGCGAGATCTTCCGCAACCCGGCGCATCCCTATACGCGCGGGCTGCTGAACTCGATCCCGCATCTCGGCCGCAAGCGCCGCCGGCTGGAGGCCATTGCCGGCCAGCCGCCGAGCCTGATCGATCCGCCGCGCGGCTGCCGCTTCGCCGCGCGCTGTCCGCAGAAGATGGCGCGCTGCGACGATTATCCACCGCAGTTTGAAGTCTCCACCGGCCACAGAGCCGCGTGCTGGCTGGCGGAGCCGCGCCCATGACTATGCCGCAGACCGCCGCCGCGCCGGCCGCCCCGCTGCTGGAAATCCGCAACCTGACCAAGCGCTTTGCCGTGCATGGCGGCGGCGTGGTGCGCGCGGTAGAAAACGTCAGCTTCTCCGTCGGCCGCGGCGAGACCTTCGCCCTGGTCGGCGAATCCGGTTGCGGCAAGACCACACTGACGAAGCTGGTACTGGGGCTGGAGAAGCCGACCTCCGGCGAAATCCTGTTCCACGGCGCCGACCTGGCAAAGGCGTCAGGGGCAGCGATGCATGCCTATCGCCGGCAGGCGCAGGCAGTGTTCCAGGATCCCTATTCATCGCTGAATCCGCGGATGCGGGTGCACAAGATCATCTCCGAACCCCTGACTGCGCATGGCATCGGCGACCGCGACAGCCGGCGCGCCCGGGTGCTGGAAATGCTCGACGTGGTCGGCCTGCCAAAGACCGCCGCCGATCTCTATCCGCACGAATTCTCCGGCGGCCAGCGTCAGCGCGTGGCGATTGCCCGTGCGCTGACGCTGAAGCCGTCCTTCATGGTGCTGGATGAGCCGATCTCCGCGCTCGATGTCTCGGTGCGCGCGCAGATTCTCAATCTGCTCGCCGACATCCAGGACGAGTTCGGTCTGACCTATCTGATCGTGGCCCACGACCTGGCGCTGGTGGAGCATTTCAGTTCCAGCGTCGGCGTGATGTATCTCGGCAGCATGGCCGAACTCGGCCCCACCGACTCGGTGTTTTCGCATCCGAAGCATCCCTATACCCAGGCGCTGCTCGCTTCGGTGCCGCGGCCGGATCCGGATCATCGCGCACCGGTCGGAGTGATTCACGGCGAGATCGGTAGCGCCATGGCGCCGCCGCCGGGCTGCAAATTTCATCCGCGCTGCCCCTATGCCGTCGATATCTGCAGGACGACGCCGCCGGCCGACCGCGAACTGGCGCTGGGCCAGCTGGTCGCCTGCCACCTCGCCGAGACCATCGTTCCGCCCGTCCAGTCGTCCGTCGCCTCCCTCTGATGAGTACGCCCATGTCTCGACAAGAAACCATCAACGAAGACGCCTATCTGGAAACCCTTCGCGGCCTGGTCGCCAAGGCCTGGCCGACCGGCCTTGCCCGCGAGATCGCCTATCCGCACGGTGAGAAGCCGCTGACCGAGTATCTGCGCACTTGGGCACGGCTGCAGCCCGCCAAGCCCGCGGTGATCTTCTACGGCGCGGTCACCACCTACGGCGAACTTGATCGCCAGAGTGACCTGTTCGCCACGTTGCTGGCTGACATGGGCGTCAGGAAGGGTGATCGCGTTTCAGTGTTCATGCCGAACTGTCCGCAGTTCCACATCGCCTTCTTCGGCATCCTCAAGCTCGGCGCCGTGCATTGCCCGGTCAGCCCGCTGTCGAAGGCCTATGAGCTGGGCTACCAGGTCGGCGACTGCCAGTCGGAAACCATCGTCACGCTCGACACGCTGATGCCAGTGGTGCGCGAAGTCATGGCCGAGACGAAGCTGCGCCGCATCATCGTCACGAGTTTTGTCGACGCAATGCCCGAGCGGCCGAGCCTTCCGGCGCCGTCGGCGACGCTCGCGCCGAAGGTCCCCTGCGCCGACGCCGTCGACATGATGCCGGCGCTGGCAAACATCGCCGCTCCGTCATTCCCCGAAGGCGCGTCGCTCGACGACATCGCCGCGCTGAATTACACCGGCGGAACCACCGGCCTGCCGAAGGGCTGCATCCACACCCAGCGCGACATGATTTATACGGTGGCGGCCAACATCTCGCTGGCGCCGCCGCCGGAAACCTCGGTTTCGCTGAGCTTCTTTCCGGAATTCTGGATCGCCGGCGAGAACAGTTGCCTGATCTTCCCGGTGTTCAACGGCACCACCCTGGTGCTGCTGACGCGCTGGGATCCGGTGGCAGTGATGGCGGCGATCCAGCTCTACAAGGTGACGGCCACCGCGATGCCGGTCGACGGCGCGCTGGAGATCCTGGATCACCCGCGTTTCAAGGAATTCGACCTGAGTTCGCTGAACAATGTGCGCGTCGTCTCCTTCGTCAAGAAACTCAACATGGACTATCGCCGCCGCTGGCAGCAGCAGGTCGGCACGGTCCTGGCCGAATCCGCCTGGGGCATGACCGAAACCCACACCTCGGACAGCTTTACGACCGGCATGCAGGACGACGACTTCGACCTGAAATCGCGGCCGACGTTCGTCGGCCTGCCGGTGCCCGGCACCGAGTTCAAGATCTGCGATTTCGAAACCGGCGCGATCCTGCCGCTCGGCTCCGAGGGCGAGTTGTGCTGCCGCACGCCGTCACTGCTGAAGGGCTACTGGAACAAGCCGGAGGCCACCGCCGAGACCATCCGCAACGGCTGGCTGCATTCCGGAGACATCGGCCTCATCGATGAGGACGGTTTCCTGCACTACCTCGGTCGCCGCAAGGAGATGATCAAGGTCAAGGGGATGAGCGTATTCCCCGGCGAGGTCGAGGCGCTGCTCGGCCAGCATCCGGCCATCGTCGGCACCGGTGTGGTGCCGCGCGCCGACGAGGAGCGCGGCCAGGTGCCGGTGGCCTTCGTATTGCTGACGCCCGGCGCGGACGTCACCCCGAAAGCCATCGAGGACTGGTGCCGCGAACGCATGGCGGGATTCAAGGTGCCGGAGGTCCGGATCGTCGACGCCCTGCCGATGACGGCAACCGGCAAGGTCAAGAAACAAGAGTTAGGTAAATTGCTCGATGCGTGACGTTCCCTTCAAGAAACTGCTCATTGCCAATCGCGGCGAGATCGCCATCCGCATCGCACGCGCTGCAGCGGAGCTGGGCATCGCCACCGCGGCGGTGTATTCCACCGACGACGCCACGTCGCTGCATGTGCGCAAGGTTGACGAGGCCTTCGCGCTGGACCGCGCCGGAGCCGCGGCCTATCTCGACATCGAGCGGATCGTCGCGGTAGCCAAGGAAGCTGGCTGCGACGCCATCCATCCCGGCTACGGCTTTCTCAGCGAGAACGCCACCCTGGCGCGCCGCGCGGCAGAGGAGGGCATCACTTTCGTCGGGCCGTCGCCCGATGCGCTGCAACTGTTCGGCGACAAGATCGCCGCACGAAAACTGGCAGCAAAAGTCGGCGTACCGGTGATCGAAGGCACCGTGGGCACCACCAGCCTCGAGGACGCGCAGGCGTTCTTTGCCAAGCTCAACGGCGCCGCCATGATGATCAAGGCCGTGTCCGGCGGCGGCGGCCGCGGCATG
>DATCUS010000004.1:0-1980 GCA_036561845.1 Tardiphaga sp.
GGGGTGCCGGCCGGGCAGATCGGCGCGGGCACGCACACCGACTACGGCAATGTCACGCTGCTCGCGACCGACGGCGTGGCCGGCCTGCAGGTGCAGCGCCGCGACGGCGTGTGGCTCGATGCGCCCGCGCTGCACGGCGCCTTCATCTGCAACATCGGCGACTGCCTGATGCGCTGGACCAACGACCTCTACGTCTCGACGCCGCACCGCGTTCTCAAGCCCGTGGCAGAGCGCTATTCGATCGCGCTGTTTGTCGACCCGAACCCCGATGCGCTGGTGAGCGCGATCCCGTCGTGCGTGCCCGCCGGCGAGTCGCCGCGCTACGCGCCGATCACGACGCACGACTACCTGCAGCAGCGCTTCGCGGCGACCTACGGCAAGTCCTAGAGGCACAGCCCGCTGGCGGGGGCAGGATCTTCTTGCCGACGAATCCATAATATTGGATACTTGTCCAGTATGAAAGAAGAGGCGCCCGCGAGCGTCGACGACATCAACACCCGCATTGCAAAACGGGTGCGTGTCCTTCGGACGATGCGTTCCGAAACCTTGGATTCACTCGCCTTGAAATGCGGTGTCAGCCGTTCGATGATTTCTCTGATCGAACGCGCCGAAGCCAGCCCGACCGCCGTGATCCTCGAAAAGCTTGCTGCAGGGCTTGGCGTTTCGATGGCCAGCCTCTTCGGGCCTGAGGACGCGGAGGAAGAACGACAGCCTCTCGTTCGACGTGCGGCGCAGTCCATCTGGAAAGATCCTGAATCGGGCTACTTGCGACGCAATCTGTCTCCGCCGAACTGGCCGACGCCGATCCAACTTGTCGAGGTCCACTTTCCCGCGAAGGCGAGGGTCGCCTACGAATCGAGCGCGCGCAGACCGGCGCTCGAGCAGCAGATATGGGTTCTTCAAGGACAGATCGAGGTCACGCTGGGCGATCAGCATCATTTGCTGCGCAGCGGTGACTGCCTGGCGCTGAGACTGGATCGACCTCTGGTCTACAGCAATCCCTTCTCTCAAGCGGCGAAGTACATCGTGGCGATCTGCGACGAAGCGCTTTCTCAGTTGGTCAAAGGTCAAATGAAATGAAGAACAATGCGGTACGGCTTCTGGACTGCAATGAAGGCGAACATGCGGCCGCAATTCTGGCCATCCTCAACGAGGCGATCGCGAACTCGACGGCACTCTATGACTATGTGCCGCGTCCTCCGGAAGCGATGGCGGCCTGGTTCGCGACAAAGCGGGCCAACGGCTTTCCCGTCGTCGGCGCCGTGGACCCCTCGGGCAGATTGTTGGGCTTTGCGAGCTGGGGCACCTTTCGCGCCTTTCCCGCCTACAAATACACCGTCGAACACAGCGTCTATGTGCACCATGAGCACCGCGATCAGGGTCTCGGAAAGACGCTGATCGCGGAACTCATCCGCCGCGCTCGTGCGGCCGATCTTCACGCGCTCGTCGGATGCATCGATGCTAGCAACGCAGGCAGCATCGCGCTGCACCAGCGATTGGGATTCACGCATTCGGGCACCCTCGAGCAGGTCGGCTTCAAGTTCGGCCGATGGCTGGATGCGGCCTTCTATCAGCTGCTGCTGGAGACACCGGCCCGCCCTGTGGACGGTTGATCTAAAGCGGGTGCTCCGTGTAGAAGCGCCCGCCATGGAACAGCAGCGGCGACGCGCCGGACGTGTGCGTGCAGCGCTCCACCTCGCCCACGAAGATGACGTGGTCGCCTTCGTCGTAGCGGCTGCGGTTGAAGCACTCGAAGCTGGCCGCGGCACCCGCGAGCACCGGGGCACCACCGATGCCTTCGGTGAAGGCGACGTCCTGCCAGCGGTCGTCGCGCTTTTTCGCGAAGCGCTCGGCCAGCGCCTTCTGGTTGGCCGCGAGGATGTTGATGGCGTAGTGCGAGCCGGTGCTCAGCGTCGGCATCGAGCCCGCGCTCAGCGCCAGGCTCCACAGCACCAGCGGCGGGTTCAGCGACACCGAGTT
>DATCUS010000005.1:0-5035 GCA_036561845.1 Tardiphaga sp.
GCTGCGCCGCACCGCGTCCAGGCTCGTCACGCCGGCCGCGGCCAGCCGCGCGGCGCTGGTTTCCCGCAAATCCGCGATCTGCGCCGTGATGATGCGGCGAATGATCTCGTGCTGACCGACCCGGCCGGGCAGCGCGCCGAATTCGCGGTGCACGGCGTCGTGATGCGTCTTGAAGAAAGTCGACTCGTCGGCCAGCTGCTCGAAGCTGAGCATGCCGGCGCGCAGGCCGTCATCGAGGTCGTGCGAGTTGTAGGCGATTTCGTCGGTGAGATTGGTCAGCTGCGCTTCGAGCGTCGGCTGCCCGCCGCTCAGAAAACGCTCGCCGACGTCGCCGAGCTTGGCCGCGATCTGCGGCGCGCAGTGCTTGAGAATGCCCTCGCGCGTCTCGAAGCTCAGGTTGATACCCGGAAACGCCGGGTAGCGCTGCTCCAGGCTGTCGACGATGCGCAGCGACTGCACGTTGTGCTCGAAGCCGCCGTAGTCGGCCATGCAGGCGTTCAGCGCGTCCTGCCCGGCATGGCCGAAGGGCGTGTGACCCAGGTCGTGCGCCAGTGAGATGGCTTCGGCGAGTTCCTCGTTCAAACCCAGCGAGCGCGCCAGCGAGCGACATATCTGGGCCACCTCCAGCGAGTGCGTGAGGCGCGTGCGGAACATGTCGCCTTCGTGGTTGACGAACACCTGCGTCTTGTATTCGAGACGCCGAAATGCGCTGCAGTGGATGATCCGGTCGCGGTCGCGCTGATGCTGGGTGCGATCAGCGGGTGCCGGCTCGGCATGACGCCGGCCGCGGCTGTTGTCGTCACTCGCCGCGTAGGACGCGAGCGCCATCAGGCGGCCCTGGGCGCGCGTGCGGCGTCGATCACCGCCGCCAGAACCTCTGCCTCGACGCCGCTGACGATCACGCCCTGGCCGATCCCGTCCAGCGCCACCAGCCGCAGTTGTCCGTCCTGCGCCTTTTTGTCGCCCGCCATGTAGCCGAGCAGAGTGTCGGTCGGGATGTCGGCGGGCAGGCGCGTCGGCAATTCAGCACGTTCGAGTAACGCCGCTATGCGCGCAACCGCCTCGGCAGGCAGGCGACCGAGGCGATGCGACAGATCGGCCGCCATCAGCATTCCCAGGCCCACCGCTTCGCCGTGCAGCCAGGCGCCATACCCGGTTGCCGCCTCCACCGCATGCCCGAAGGTATGGCCCAGGTTCAAAAGCGCACGCTGGCCGGACTCGCGCTCGTCGGCGGCGACGATCGCGGCCTTGAGCTCGCAGGACCGGTAGATGGCATGCTGCAGCGCGACTTCGTCACCCTCGAACAGGGCGCCCAGTTCGCGCTCGATCCACGCCAGGAACCCGGCATCCGCAATCAATCCGTACTTGATGACCTCGGCAAGCCCGGCCGCCAGTTCGCGTTGCGGCAAACTGCTCAACGTGCCGGTGTCCGCCAGCACGCAGCGCGGCTGATGGAAGGCCCCTAGCATATTCTTGCCGCCCGGCCGGTTGACTCCGGTCTTGCCGCCGACCGAGGAGTCCACCTGCGCCAGCAGTGTTGTGGGTATCTGGATGAAGTCCACGCCACGCTGGTAGGTGGCCGCCAGAAAGCCCGTCATGTCGCCGACCACGCCACCTCCCAAGGCAAGCAGCGTCACGCGCCGATCGAAGCGTCCGTCGATCAGGCTGTCCGCGAGCTTGGCGTAGGTTTCAAGCGTCTTGGAGGCCTCGCCAGGATCAAACTGCAGCAACAGCGGATGGTAACCGGCCAGTGCGGCGCACACCTGCGCCCCGTACAGCCCCGCTACCCGGCTATCGCTGACCACCACGACCCGTCGACCCCGAATGTGCGGGCGGTAAAGATCGCCGTTATCCAGCAGGCCGGAGCCGATGTGAATGGGGTAGCTGCGTTCAGCCAGGTCGAGTCGTAAAGTGCGCATCCGCCAAACGATCCAGAACGTCCTTGACAGTGGCGCCCACCTTGCGACCGGGTGATTCCACCACGATGTCGGCCACGGCTTCGTACAGCGGCTCGCGCATCTCGGCCAGATCGCGCAGACGCTGCTCCGGGTCGTCGGCCTGCAACAGTGGGCGCTGAGTCGAACTTCGCGTGCGGCGCAACTGCTCCGCGACCGAAGTTCGCAGGTACACCACCGTACCACGGCTGCGCAGCAGTTCCCGGTTCTGCGGCAGCAGCACTGCGCCGCCACCGGTCGCCAGCACGATGCCGGACAAGGCTGTCAGGTCACTGAGCACCTGATGCTCACGCTTGCGAAAACCGGCCTCGCCCTCGATCTCGAAGATGATGGGAATCGTGGTGCCGGTACGACGCTCGATTTCCTCGTCGCTGTCGAAGAACTCCAGCCCAAGACTCTGCGCCAGCCGACGCCCGACCGTCGTCTTGCCGGCCCCCATCGGGCCGACGAGAAAAATGCTGCGCCGCGCCATGCGATGTACGTCCTACGGATTGGCCGTGGCCAACCCCTCGCGCACGATCTTGGGCGTGACGAAGATCAGCAGTTCCTTCTTCTCGTTGGTACCGCTTTTGTTGCGAAACAGCATCCCGATATAGGGTAAATCGCCGAAAAATGGCGTCCGGACCACATTGTTGCTCTTGGTTTGTTCGTAGATGCCACCGATCACGATGGTCTCGCCATCGTTCACCAACACTTGCGACTGCACCTTTTGCGTGTCGATGGCCGGCTCACCATTGTTGTTGGTGGCCGTGGTGTTGAGGGCGTCTTTATTGACTTCGATATCCATGATGATGTGATCGTCCGGCGTGATCTGCGGCGTCACCTTCAACTGCAACACGGCTTCCTTGAACTCCGTGTTGGTCGCGCCACTGGCAGCCGCCTCCTGATACGGAAACTCGGTGCCCTGCGAGATGATGGCTTCCTTCTGATTCGAAGTGACGACCCGCGGGTTCGAGATGATCTCGCCTTCACCCTCGGCCTGCAGCGCCGACAGTTCAAGTTCCAGCAAGCGCCCGAAGGGCAGCTTGGCGATGGCAAGGCCGATGGACGTGGGGTTGAATGGGACGCCCTGCAGGCGCTGCGCCGGCATGTTCACGTTCAGTCGATCATTCATCTCCAGGGTCTCACCATTCATGAGTTGCGTCGTCCCATTCAAATTTCCCGAGACCGCAGTCGTTCCGCCCGCAATGTCGCGGGTATCACTGGCGCCGAACCGGACGCCGAGGTTCTTGCTGAAATTGGTGCTGGCATTGACGATGCGCGACTCGATCAGCACCTGCCGGACCGGCACGTCCAGCACCTTCATCAGTTCGCGGATCTCGGCCAGTTTCTGTTCGGTGTCGTTGACGATCAGCGTGTTGGTACGCTCGTCCACCGTCACGTTTCCGCGTTCGGTCAGGACCTTGCGCTCTTCGCTCTTGAGCAGCCCCGCCACATCCGTCGCCTTGGCGAAGTTGACGGGCATGAATTCCGTGTACAGCGGGGCAAGTTCCGCCAGCTTCTGGCGCGATTCATACTCCGCCTGCTCGCGCGCGGCGATCTCCTCGGCCGGTGCCACCCACATGACGTTGCCCTCTTCGCGTTTCCCGAGGCCCTTGGTCGTCAGAACGATGTCGAGCGCCTGATCCCAGGGGACGTTCTGCAACCGCAGCGTAACGCTGCCGGTAACCGTGTCGGCAGCCACCAGATTCTTGCCGGTGAAGTCGGCCAGCAACTGCAGCACCGCGCGCACCTCGATGCTCTGGAAATTGAGCGATATGGGCTCCCCGACGTAGGCCTTCTTCACATTCCGCAGTGCCGCCGGATCGTCACGCACCGGCGAGACCTCGAGCGTGTACAGTCCGTTCGTCTGGTAGGCGAGATGCTCGAACGGCCCGGTAGTGGCCACTTCCATCCGCACGCCCCCGGCGTACTGGCGGGTTTCCACCCGCGTCACCGGCGTCGCGAAATCGGTCACGTCGAGGCGACGGCTCAGCTCGGCCGGCAGAGCAACGCCCTTGAAATCGATGATCACCCGCCCACCCTGCGGGCGGGTGTCCACCTGCACATTCGGCGACGACAAACTGACGACGACGCGGCCCTCACCGCGCTCGCCGCGGCGAAAATCCACCCCGCTGACGCGCGGCGCGCCCGATGACACGGCGCCCCCGGTCCCGGCGCGAACCGCCGTCATGCCCACGGACGAAGGAGCCTCCAGCATTATCAGGAGCTTGCTTCCAGCCGGCCGCGTGGTCCAGCGCACCGCCTGGCTCAGGTTGACGACCAGCCGCGTGCGACCTTCCGCCGGCACCACCGTCACGCTCTGCACGGCCCCGGAGTCGATATGCCGGGTACGCTGGGCAAGCGAGGAACTCACCGCAGGCAGGTCGACGACCAGGCGCGGTGGATCGCTGATCAGAAAAGCCTTGCCCGGCGGCAACTCACCGTCCGCCTGAATCTGCAACTGCAGTCCCCCGGCCGGGGTTGGCGCATGGTCGATGCCGGTCAGCGTCACCGCGTGCAGACCGGTGCTCAGCAGCAGCATCGGCAGCATGACCGCCGACCAACTCATGGCCTTTTGGAACAAAGACCGATGACGACGTTTCATTTGATTCATCTCCCTGGCCATCGTCATACCGTTACTGTTCCACGATCGCTACTGATGCCTGACGCTCCATCCAGCCGCCGGTGCCATTTGGAATGAGCTCGACCAACTGCACCACGCTGGGCTCGACCTGCGTCACACGGCCGTAGTTCTCGCCAATGTAATTCCCTACCCCGACGCGGCTGATCGTTTGATCCGGCGCCTGAATCAATGCCCAGGTCGCGCTTGCCCGACTGAGCGTGCCGACCATTCGCAGCGCGTCCAAGGGATAGGCCTCGAGTGCTTCCTTACGCCGGTTGAGGTCGGGACGAAGACCCTCGGCGCCTGCGTCGGCGACATTCTCGATCCGCTGTTCCTCCAGCGTATCCAGAAATGGGTCTTTAAGGTTGTCTGACTTGTAAACGAACTGCTCGTAGGGCTTCAGGACCGGCAACGGATCGATCGAAACCTTCTCCGAAGCCCTGACCTCGTCCATCCAGGCACGCAAATCCTCATG
>DATCUS010000006.1:0-16415 GCA_036561845.1 Tardiphaga sp.
CGGTCGCGGCGGCGGCGGGGGCCGCGGCATTGCGGGCCAGCAGCGTCTGGTCGATGCCGGTGGCGACGACGGAGACGCGGATCACGCCATCGAGGGTCTCGTCGAAGGTGGCGCCGACGATGATATTGGCGTCCTGGTCGACTTCCTCGCGGATGCGGGTCGCGGCTTCGTCGACCTCGAACAGCGTCAGGTCCTTGCCGCCGGTGATCGAGATCAGCAGGCCGCGGGCGCCCTTCATCGAGGAATCGTCGATCAGCGGGTTGGCGATGGCGGCTTCGGCGGCGGTCAGCGCGCGCTTCTCGCCGGTGGCCTCGCCGGTGCCCATCATCGCCTTGCCCATTTCGCGCATCACGGCGCGGACGTCGGCGAAGTCGAGGTTGATCAGGCCTTCCTTGACCATCAGGTCGGTGATGCAGGCGACGCCGGAGTACAGCACCTGGTCGGCCATCGCGAAGGCGTCGGCGAAGGTGGTCTTCTCGTTGGCGACCCGGAACAGGTTCTGGTTCGGGATGATCAGCAGGGTGTCGACCACCTTGTGCAGCTCGGCAATGCCGGCCTCGGCGGTGCGCATGCGGCGCTGGCCTTCGAAGTGGAACGGCTTGGTCACCACGCCGACGGTGAGGATGCCCATGTCGCGCGCGGTCTTGGCGATCACCGGGGCTGCACCGGTGCCAGTGCCGCCGCCCATGCCGCAGGTGACGAACACCATGTTGGCGCCCGACAGGTGATCGCGAATCTCGTCGATGACTTCCTGCGCGGCGGCGGCGCCGACGTCAGGCTGCGAACCGGCGCCGAGGCCCTGGGTCACGACCGTGCCCATCTGCACGATGCGCTGCGCCTTCGACATGGTGAGCGCCTGGGCGTCGGTGTTGGCGACGACGAAATCCACGCCCATCAGACCGGCGGTGATCATGTTGTTGACGGCATTGCCGCCGGCGCCACCAACACCGAACACGGTGATGCGGGGCTTCAGTTCGGCGATATCCGGGGGGGTGAGATTAAGTGTCATGTGATTGCCTCTCGATTACGCGCGCGTTGTCTGGTCATGCCCGCGGCCGGAGGCCGAAAGCGCTAAGGATGGAAAAAGGAAGGGTCGGCAAAATTTCATCAGAAGCCCTCGCGAAGCCATCGTCCGACCTTTCCGAAATAGCCGTCGGTCCCTGTCTTGAGCTGCCGCGTATGCCGCGGTTCGACATGTTCAAGATGAGCGAATTGCGGATAGACCAGGAGGCCGGCGGGCACCGCGAAGGATGCGCTCTTGGCCTCGGACGGCAGCCGGCCGAAACCGAGCGGACGGCCGATGCGGACCGGACGGCCGAGAATCTGGGTGGCGAGATCGACAAGGCCGGTGAGCTGCGAAGCGCCGCCGGACAACACAACCCGCGCCCTCGGCTCTGCCGCAAAGGGGGAATCCGCGAGTCGGTCCCTGACCATTTCAAAAATCTCCTCGGCGCGCTGCCGGACGATGTTGGCGATTGTGGCGCGGGATACGACCTGCGGCGTGTCGCGGTCGTTATCGCCTGCCGACGGCACGGACAGCAGTTCGCGTGCATCGGAGCCGCCGGTGAGCACGGTGCCATATAACGTCTTGATTCGCTCGGCATCTGCAATGCACGCACCGAGTCCGCGCGCCAGATCCATGGTGATGTGTTGCCCGCCGACCGCAAAGCCCGACGCGTGCACGAAGCGCCCGCCGGAATAGGTGGCGATGGTGGTGGTGCCCGCGCCCATTTCGACGACGGCGGCGCCGAGATCGGCCTCGTCGTCGGTCAGCACTGCCAGACCTGCGACATAGGGACTCGCCGCCATGGCCTCGACATTGAGATGGCAGCGCTCGACCACCAGCATCAGGTTCTTGGCGACGGTGGCATCGGCGGTGACCACGTTCATGTCGACGCCGAACTGCCGCGCCACCATGCCCCTGGGATCGCGAATGCCCTTGACGCCGTCGAGCTGATAGCCGACCGGCAGCGCGTGCAGCACGGTGCGGCCGGGCGGCGTGGCGTGGTGCATGCCGGCCGAGGTGACGCGGCTGACATCGGCGGCGGTGACCGCGCCACCCTTGATGTCGGCGCAGGCTTCGATCAATTGACCCTGCAGCCGGCCGGCCGAGACCGACAGCAAAACCGATTCAACCCGGACCTTGGCCATCTTTTCGGCCAGAGCCACGGCCTGACGCACCGCCTGCTCGCATTCGCCGAGGTCGACCACCGCGCCGGATTTGACGCCGCGCGACTGGATCTGACTGTAGCCGATCAACTCCACCGCATGGCTGCGGCCGCGCAGCGCCTCGTTTGGCGCGCAGGGCTTCAGCCGTGCGATCATGCAGGCGATCTTGCTGGTGCCGATATCCAGCGAGGCGACCAGCGCGGTGCGGTTGGTCGCCATCGCCCGGGTCTTCGGCGCCTGGTTGCGGTCGAGGCTGGTCATGCGGCGCCAGCCTTCTTCTTGGCGGCGTTGGCCTTGTTGAACAGTTCGTCACGGGCCTTGGCGGCATCTTCCGAAAGCCGCACGGTCAGCCGGTCAGGCAGCCGCATGTCGATGGCCACGATGTCTTTCGAAAACAAATGGTCTTCCTTGTCGAGCTTGCTGAGCATGGCCAGCGCGTTGCCGACGTCGTTTTCCGGCAGCCTGATGTCGAGGCCATCCTTGAGCCGCAGATTCCAGCGCCGCTCGCCGACGAAGATCGCCGCTTTGGTCAACGAACGCACCTGCGGATAGCGATCCAGCAGCGCGAGAAAATCCCTGGCGCGGGTGTCGGCGCCCTTGCCCACCACCAGCGGCAGCGAGGTGAAGCGGCGCGACACGTAGGTTTCCAGCACGGCGCCGTCGTCGGCGACCACCGCGAGGCGGCCGTCCTGCTGCCACAGCGCAAATGCCGAGCGTTCGGTGACGTCGATCTGCAGCCGGTTCGGATACAGCTTCAGCACGTTGGCATCGGCGATCCACGGATTGGCCTTGAGCCGGTCGCGCACCGTGGCGGCATCGAGAAACAGCAGCGACGAGCGGCCGTTGACGCCGCCGATGGCCAGGATTTCGTCCTGGGTCAGTTGCTTGCGGCCGTTGAGCGTCACCGAAGCGATGCGGAAGCCGGCGGCGTTGGCCGCGGCGTTGCGGGCATCGCTCAGCGTGTCGATGACCTCATCGAGATGGTTGCCCCTGACGATGCCGAAGCCGACGCTGCCGAGCAGCATCAGGACGGTCGCGGCGATGCCGACGCGGCGCGGAACATGACGCTCGAGCAGCGCGATATATTTGTTCGGGCTCTGTTCGCGCACGACGCGCTTCGGAGCACGGAAACGGGCACGAAAACGGGCGAGAAAAACGGCAAGCGGCGCCAGCTGCTCGCGCAGCAGGATGGCTGCACCAATGGCAGCCAATCTCAGGTCAGCTTGGGGCCCCAGCGATCGCAACGACCGAGAGAGGCGTCCTGCACCATCCATTGCACGCGCTCATCACATGTTATGCCCGCATCCGCTGCGGGCTCTGGCCCAGTAACGCCTCGAATGCCGCTGCGTGGGTCGTCGCGGAAATCCGCACGGCTCACGCTCCGGCAGCCAAGCGCCACATGCGCCGCCAGCGTTAACCTTCGGACTTCCTGGTAAACAAAGTGTAAAGTTGCCCGGTGCAGGTCACGATTTGGTGCGCGGGTATAAGACTTTAGCCGGAGTGTTGCGGAAGAGCCGGATGGAACCGGACGCAGCGGCAAGCCGCAGGACTCGTCGTTCCGTGGCGCGAGCCCGTCAGGGCGAGCGAACCTCAGCCACTCCACTTGGAGTGGCGGGGAATCCCGACATGAAATGACAGAGAGAGGCTAGGGGCCCGCCATCCGCTTCTCCGCCAGCGCAATCTGGCCGTGCAGGAAGTCGACGAAGGCGATGCCCTGGGCGTGCAGCGCTTTCGGGTACAGCGAGGCCTTGGTCAGGCCGGGCAGCGTGTTGGTCTCGAGAAAGACTGGGCCATTGGCCGAGACGATGAAGTCCGACCGCGAATAGCCGCGGCACGACATCGCTTTGTGAGCTCTGACGGCAAAATCCATGATGACGGCGCTGGTCTCCGGCGCGAACCGGCCGGGGCAGATTTCCTGGGTCGCCGCGGCAAGATACTTCGAATGATAGTCGAAGCCGCCGTCGGCCGGGATGATCTCGATCGGCGGCAGTGCGATCAGCGCCCCGTCGGCCTGCTCCAGCACGCCGCAGGTGGCTTCGACGCCGGCCACATAGGGTTCGATCACATAGTCTTCGGTCCTGGCGGCGTTGCGCACGGCGACCAGATCCTGCCGCGCATTGACGAAGATCAGGCCGAAACTCGACCCGTCGCGGGCCGGCTTGGCGATCAGCCGGCCATGCTCGGCGAAAGCGACCTCCATATGGTCCAGCGCCACGCCGGCCGCGATCGTCACGCCGGCAAGGGCGGCAAAGCGCTTGGCCGCGACCTTGTCGAAAGCGAGATTCGACGACGCCGAACCGGAGCCGGTAAACGGGATGCCGCGCATCTCGCACATCACCTGCAACTCGCCGTTCTCCGCGCTGCCGCCGTGCAGGCCGAGCACCAGCACGCGGCCTTCGGCCTTCGCCTCGTCGAGCGCCTGCGCCAGCAGCCCGATGCTGGCGCTGTCCGGCTTGAACGGATCTTCGAACGGCCGCGTGTGATTCAGCAGCGTTTGCGGCCGGGTCTGATAGACGCGGTCGTCGGCGTCCCAGAACCACAGGTCGGCTTCCGGCAGCGCCGCATGCAGCGCCTGCGCGGTCGCCACCGAGACCAGCCGCTCCTTGTTCAGGCCGCCGAACAGAATGGTGGTGCGCATCGGTTCATGGCGTTCCGTCATCGATCAAAGCTCCCCGCGCGACTCACATGCATCTCCGTCCATCAGCCAATAGCATTGCCGGCGCCGAGTCAGATATTGCAGATTTGCGTCGGCGATACGGCCGCCGGGCCTGCCTCCTGCTTGAGACAAAGAAAGCGACGCCCATGATCCGAGCCTGGCTCGACCTGCCCGCCCTCGGCATCTTCGCGACGCTGTGCGTGCTTTATTACGGCATGGCGCTGGCGCTGGCCGCGCTGGCCTTCCGGTCGCCGCTGGCCAACGGCATCAGGTCGCTGACCGGCGTGGTGGCGCCGTTCTTTTCGGCGGTGGCGATCCTGTTCGGATTGCTGAGCGGCTTTCTCGCCAACGACATCGGCGAGCGCAACCGCCAGGCGGTGCGCGCAGTGCAAAGCGAAGCCAGCGAATTGCGCAATATCTACACGCTGAGCGTGGCGTCGGTCACCGACATGCGCGAAATCCGCATCGCCCTGAAGGATTATGCCCGCTCCGCCGCGCATGACGAATGGCCGGAAATGGTCGAGGCCGGAAGTTCGCCGCAGACCAGCACAGCCTATGACTCGCTGCTGCGCGAGATCAGCGACCCCGCGATCTCCAAGGAGGCCAGCGCCGCGGTGCATGCCGCCCTGCTAACCGCCGCGGTCCGGGTCGGCAGCGCCCGCACCGACCGGCTCAGCCTGTCGTCCGACTACACCAACGACCTGAAATGGATTTCGGTACTGATTCTCGGCGTGATGACCCAGATCGCGCTGACCCTGGTGCATCTGGAAAGGCCGCGCGCGATGCTGGCGGCGGTGACGGTGTTCAGCACCGCCGCGGTGGTCGCGCTGGGGCTGATCGCGCTGCAGGAACATCCCTTCCAGGGCGCGTTCCGCATCTCGCCCGCGCCGCTGGAGCGGCTGCTGACGCTGCCGGACGTCGTGGTGCCGATCGCCACGCCGGCGGCTGCGGAAGCGGCCAAATAGCCAGACGACGGCTACGCGGCGATTCCAATGCGCTTGATTTCCCAGTGCAGGTCGATGCCGGATTGCGCCAGAACACGGGCCCGCACGGTCTCGCCGAGCGTCTCGATGTCGGCGGCAGTGGCGTCGCCGGTGTTGATCAGGAAATTGCAGTGCATCTCCGACACCTGCGCGCCGCCGACCCGCAAGCCCCTGCAGCCCGCGGCATCGACCAGCTTCCAGGCGCTGTGACCGGGCGGATTCTTGAAGGTCGAGCCGCCGGTCTTTTCGCGGATCGGCTGCGCGGTCTCGCGATGGGCCTGCACCGCGTCCATGTTGGCGCGAATAACAGCAGGCTCGGCGAGCACGCCGCGGAATTTGGCTGACGTAAAGATGATCGAGGGATCGACGCCGGAGTTGCGATAGACGAACTGCATCGCGGCGTTGTCGAACGTGTGCCTGGTGCCGTCGCGGCCGATGCCGGTGGCTTCGATCAGCACGTCCTTGGTCTCGCCACCGTTGGCGCCGGCATTCATGCGCAGCGCGCCGCCGATCGAGCCGGGAATGCCGAAGTAGAATTCGAGACCGCTGATATTGGCCGCCGCCGCGGTCTCGGCGACGCGCTTGTCAAGCGCGGCAGAGCCGGCGCTGACGACATCACCTTCAGCCGACGTCGTGCCAAAGCCGCGCGGGCTGAGCCGGATCACCACGCCCTCAATGCCGCCGTCGCGCACGATCAGGTTGGAGCCGACGCCGACCACGGTGACCGGAATGTCCATCGGCAACCGCGCCAGGAAGTAAGCGAGGTCGTCCTCATCCGCAGGCGTGAACAGCACCTGCGCCGGGCCGCCGACGCGAAACCAGGTCAGCGGGGCGAGACTCTCATTCGCGAGCAAACGCCCGCGCAGTTCGGGCATGGCGGATTTGAGGTCTATCGAGATATCTGGAAAGGCCATGTTCAGTCCCCTCCCCCCCGTGCGAAGCAAAGCTTCGCTAGGTGGGGGAGGGTGGCGCCACCGGGTCGGCGCAGAGCGCCGCCCGATGACAGGCTCCGCGCCGGGAGAGGGGGAGCCGCAGGCGACATCCCTTGTGGGCCCCCCTCTCCCCAACCCTCCCCCACAAGCGGGGAGGGGGCGCAGCGGCGCGGGGGGATGAGGTCGAAGTTAAACATGGGCATCCTATCCCAGCGCCTTCAGCTCGCCCGGCAGTGCATAGGCCCACTGGGTGATGTTGCCGGCGCCGAGGCAGACCACATAATCGCCTGGCTTGGCGACGCCGGCGATCAGGCCGGCGAGTGCTGCGGATTCCTGCAGCGGGATCACCTGGCGGTGGCCGTGGGCGCGCAGGCCGAGGACGAAGTGGTCGCGGTCGATGCCTTCGATCGGCGCCTCGCCGGCCGGATAGACTTCCGCCACCACCACCGTGTCGGCGTCGTTGAAGCAGGTGCAGAATTCCTCGAACAGCGACTGCAGGCGGGTGAAGCGATGCGGCTGCACCACGGCGATGACCTTGCCCGCGGTGGATTCGCGCGCGGCCTTCAGCACGGCGGAAATCTCCACCGGGTGGTGGCCGTAGTCGTCGATGATGGTGACGCCGTTCCAGTCGCCGGTCTTGGTGAAGCGGCGCTTGACGCCGCCGAACCCGGCCAGCGCGGTACGGATCATGTCGTCGGTGAGGCCGAGTTCATGCGCCACCGCAATCGCCGCCGTGGCGTTGAGCGCGTTGTGGCGGCCGGGCATCGGCAGAACCAGGTCGGCGATCTCGTGCGCGGTGCCGGCCTTGCGGTCGCGGAACGCGACCTTGAAGGCGGAGCCGCCATTGGCCGGATGCAGATCGAGCAGCCGCACGTCGGCCTGCGGATTGGTGCCGTAGGTGATGATGCGGCGATCCTCGATCTTGCCGACCAGCGTCTGCACGATGGGGTGGTCGATGCACATCACCGCAAAGCCGTAGAACGGCACGTTCTCCACGAAGTGCCGGAACGCATCCTGCACGGCTTCGAACGTCCCGAAATGGTCGAGATGCTCGGGATCGACATTGGTGACGATGGCGACGTCGGCGGGCAGCTTGAGAAAGGTGCCGTCGCTCTCGTCGGCTTCCACCACCATCCAGTCGCCGGCGCCGAGCCGGGCATTGGTGCCGTAGGCGTTGATGATGCCGCCGTTGATCACGGTGGGATCAAGGTCGCCGGCATCGAGCAAAGCCGCGACCATCGAGGTCGTCGTCGTCTTGCCGTGGGTGCCGGCGATGGCGACGCAGCTCTTCAGCCGCATCAGTTCGGCCAGCATTTCGGCGCGGCGCACCACCGGGATGCGCTGGGCACGCGCGGCCAGCAGTTCCGGATTGTCGCGCTTGATGGCGGTGGAGACCACCAGCACGTCGGCGCCGGCGACGTTGTCGGCCTTGTGGCCGACAGTGACCTTGATGCCCTTCTCCCTGAGACGGTTGACGTTGGCGCTCTCCGAAGCGTCGGAGCCCTGCACGGTGTAGCCGAGGTTGCACAGCACTTCGGCGATGCCGCTCATGCCGATGCCGCCGATCCCGACGAAGTGGATGGGGCCGATCTCGCGGGGCAGTCTCATGGGGGCTCTCGTCTCTGTGCGCCGTGACCCGAGCGGGGCCAACGTCTGCGAATCTGCCTCCTTCATGCAAGACAGGGATGGCCGGGACAAGCCCGGCCATGACACTTAAATGTCGATTTCCCAGCGGGATCGGCCGGATTTCGGCCCCTTTTGTGATGCCAGCCCCTACTCGGCCGCAGCGGGACGCGGCACCGGCGCGCCGTCCATGCGGCTGGCCAGAACGGCCACCGCGACTCCCGCCAGCGGCGCGATGGCGGCCACCCAAGGCACCGCATTCAGTCCGCCATGGGCGATCACCGCACCGCCGAGCCAGGCGCCGATGGCATTGCCAAGATTGAACGCGGCAATGTTGAAGCTGGAAGCGAGGCTTTGCCCGGCGCCCTCGGCCTTGTGCAGCACCGCCATCTGCAGCGGCGCCGCGGTGGCGAAGGCTGCGGCGCCAAGCAGCGCGATGGCGATGACGACGGCGACCTGATTGTGGGCGGCAAGGCTGATGGAGGCCAGGACCGCGGCGAGCAGCAGCAGGCTGCCGAACACGCTGCCCGCCGGCCAGCGGTCGGCGAAGCGGCCGCCCAGCAGGTTGCCGACGATGGCGCCGGCGCCGAACACCAGCAGGATCGGCGACACCGCGGCATCGCTGAAGCCGGAGATGCGGGTCAGGATGGGGGCAACGTAGGTGAACAGCGCGAAGATGCCGATCCAGCCGAGAATCGTCGTCAGGAACGCCAGCAGCACCTGCGGCCGCACCAGAACCGCCAGATCGTCCGACAGCTTGCTGTGCTCTTGCGGCGCCTTGACGGGCGGGACCAGCAACGCCACCGCGGTCAGGGCGGCCAGTCCGACCAGTGTCACCGCGAAGAAGGTGGCGCGCCAGCCATAGGCCTGTCCGAGCCAGGTGCCGAACGGCACGCCGAGAATGGTGGCGACCGTCAGGCCGGCGAACATGATGGATATCGCCGATGCCTTCTTGTTCGCCGGCACCAGGCTGGTGGCCACCACCGAACCGACGCCGAAGAAGGTGCCATGGGCGAAGGCGGTCACCACCCGCGCCACCATCAGGCTCCAGTAATCCGGCGCCAGCGCGCAGGCGAGGTTGCCCGCCGTGAAGATGCCCATCAGCACCAGCAGCACGGTCTTGCGCGGCCAGCGGCTGGTGGCGACGGTCATGATGGGGGCGCCAAGCACGACGCCCAGGGCGTAACCGGAGATCAGCAGTCCCGCGGCCGGGATCGACACGCCGAGATCGCCGCCGACCTCGATCAGCAGGCCCATGATGACGAATTCGGTGACGCCGATTCCGAAGGCGCCGGCAGTAAGCGCATAAAGTGCGAGAGGCATGACGGATTCCTAATGTGCTGCGGAGCAACATGCTCCTGCATGTAAACTGGACCAGATGCCATTCGTGAGTTAGACATTTCGTTGGCACAACATTTATGAATTGAAATCACCATGTCGCGGCTTGACGTCAACCGGTCCGGCGAGATGGAGGTTTTTGCCCGGGTGGTCGAACTCGGCGGCTTCTCCGCAGCCGCCCGTGCCTTCCGGATGACGCCTTCGGCGGTCAGCAAGCTGATCTCGCGACTCGAGGCCCGGCTCGGCGTACGCCTGATCAACCGCTCGACGCGCAAATTGCAGCTGACGCCGGAAGGCAGCGCGTTCTTTGAGCGTGCGGCGCGCATCCTCGACGACATGGCCGCCGCCGAGCGCGAGGCGGCAGTCGGCGCGACACCGAGCGGCTTGCTGCGCGTCAACACCAGCGTGCCGTTCGGGCTACATCGGCTGCTGCCGCTGCTGCCGGATTTCGCCCGCCGCTATCCCGATATCAAAGTCGAGGTGACGTTGACCGACACCGTGGTGGATCTGCTGGAGCAGCGTGCCGATGTCGCCATTCGCGTCGGCGCCATGCGCGAGTCGCGCCTGCTCGCGCGAAAGCTCGGCGAAAGCCGGATGGTCGTCGTCGCCTCGCCCGATTATCTCGCCGAGCGCGGTGCGCCGAACACGCCGGACGATCTTGCCGGGCACAACCTGCTCGATTTCGGATTTGGAAAATGGAAGGACGGCTGGCCGTTCAGGGCACGGGACGGCAAGACGATCACCGTGGTTCCGTCGGGCAATGCACTGGTCAGTGACGGCGAAGCGATGCAGCACCTGGCTGTCGCGGGGATGGGCATCGCGCGGCTGGCGCGCTTCCATGTCGAGGACGATATCGCGGCCGGTCGGCTGGCGCTCGTGCTCGAGAATTTCAATCCCGGCGATGTCGAGCCGATCCATGCCGTGTTCGTCGGCCACGGCGGTCAGTTGCCGGCGCGGGTACGCGCGCTGCTGGATTATCTGGTGGAGAAGGTGCGGCTGTAGCCCACCGGCCAACCGCCGTCATTCCGGGGCGCGAGGGTGCAGCCCAAGCCTCGGAACGACGAGCTTTTCAGATCCCCGCGACTTTCGCCACCAGATCGGCGAGCCGTTCGGCGGCGTCGAGCTTGCCGACGGTGCGCGCGCCCCTGGCCATGGCGGCCAATCGCCCGGGCTCGGCGGCCAGCGCCGAGATTTCCGCGGCGAGGCGATCTGGGGTGAAATCGGCCTGGGCAATGCGGATGGCGCCGCCCGCGTCGACCAGCACGCCGGCATTGGCGAACTGGTCCTGATCAAGTGCGCCGGGCAGCGGCACCAGGATCGACGGCCGGCCGATGGCACCGAGTTCGGCGACGGTGCCGGCGCCGGAGCGCGACACCACCAGATGGCTGGCGGCCAGTCGCGCCGGCAGGTCGGCGAAGAACGGCGCCAGTTCGACCTTGATCTTCAGGCGGTCGTAGACCGCGCGGACCCGCGCCATGTCCTCGTCGCGGACCTGCTGGGTCAGCACCAGCCGGTGCCACAGCGCCGGCTCCAGCTTCTCGATCGCCGACGGCACGATGTCGGCCATGATGCGCGCGCCCTGGCTGCCGCCGACCACTAGCAGGCGCAGCGGTCCGGCGAGATCCGGCACGGCATAGGGCACCGCGGCGGCGGCGAGAATCGCCGGCCGCATCGGCGTGCCGGTCGTGGTGGTCTTCTTCGACAGTTCGGGATCGCGGTTGAGCACGCCGGGCAGCGAGGTGGCGATGGCGCTGACCCTGGTCGACAACAGGCGATTGGCGCGGCCCATCACCGCGTTGGAATCGTGGATCAGGCTGGGCACGCCGAACAGTCTGGCGGCGATCAGCGGCGGCAGCGTCGGATAGCCGCCGAAGCCGATCACCGCGGCCGGCTTCAGCCGGCGCATCAGGTTGAGTGCCATCGCGGTGCCGGCGGCGAGCATGATGCCGGTGCGGGCCAGCGCGACCGGATTGCGGCCGCGCAGCGTCTCGCTCGGCACCACGTCGATCATGTCGCGGGTGAACAGCCCGCTGTATTTCAGCGCGCGCGAGTCGGTGACCAGGCGCACCCGCAGCCCGCGCTTCATCAGCGCGACGCCGAGCGCTTCCGCCGGAAACAGGTGGCCGCCGGTGCCGCCGGCGGCGAGCAGGATGAGGGGCGCGTCGCTCATGACATCAGGCGTAGCTGGGCGCAGCGTTGGCGTCGCTGATCGATTCCACCTCGGTGCGCGGCCGCATCCGTGTCAGCGCCAGCAGCATGCCGACGCTATAGGCCAGCGACACCATCGACGAGCCGCCATAGGAGATGAACGGCAGCGTCATGCCCTTGGCCGGAATCAGGTGCAGGTTGACCGCCATGTTGATGGCCGCCTGCACGCCGAACAGGATGGCGAGGCCCGAGGCGGCGAAACGCGAGAACAGGTCTTCGGTGGCGTAGGCGCGCGACAGCGCGCGGATCACGATGAAGGCGAACAGCGCCAGCAGCGCCAGGCACAGCAGGATGCCGAACTCCTCGGCACCGACCGCGAACACGAAGTCGGTGTGGCTGTCGGGCAGGCTGCGCTTGGCGATGCCCTCGCCCGGCCCGAGGCCGAACCAGCCGCCATTGGCAAAGGATTCCATGGCGGTGTCGACCTGAAAGGTGTCGCCGGAGGCCGGATCCATGAAGCGCTTGATGCGGCCGGCGACGTGCGGGACCAGCAGATAGGCGGTGAACAGCCCGCCCGCCGCGGTGGCCGCAAGCCCGAACACCCAGACCATGCGCATGCCGGCGATGAAGAACAGCGAGCCCCACACCATCAGGATCAGCATGGTCTGGCCGAAGTCCGGCTCCAGCACCAGCAGCGACACCAGCATCATCAGGATCGCCACCGCCATCGAGGTCGCCGGCATTTCCGGTTTTCGCGCCGATTCGGCAAACAGCCAGGCGGCCACCACGACGAACGACGGCTTGGCGGATTCCGAGGCCTGGATGTTGACGCCGAGCAGGGTGATCCAGCGCTTTGCGCCCTTCACTTCCGGGCCGATCAGCAGCGTCGCGACAATGAGCACCACCGAGATGGCGAATACGATCAGCGCCGAGCGGCGGATCTGCCGCGGCGACAGGAAAGAGACCCCGATCAGCACGATGAGGGACGGCAGCAGGAACAGGACGTGGCGGTTGAAGAAGTGAAACGGGTCAAGCCCGATCCGGGTCGCCACCGGCGGGCTGGCCGCCAGCGACAGGATTACGCCGGCCAGCATCAGCGCGATGATCGCCGCCAGCAGCAGGCGGTCCACGGTCCACCACCACTCGCTGAAGGGGGTGCGCTGTTCACGGGAGATCATGGGCGGTCCTGCCGGCAGATGAGCCCCTATTGGTGCGCCATCGTGGTTGCCAGAAGGTTAAGGGGATATGAAAACTTGAGCGGAACTCAGACTGTCATCCCCCGCCAAGCACGCCACAGGCGTGCGCCGAGCGGGGATCCAGTACACGCCGGCCGCACGGCGCTGGCACCCAAGCCGGTGTTTACTGGGCCACCCGCTTTCGCGGGTGGTGACAATCGGAGTGTGAGGCTCGATTAAACCGCCGTCACGCCATCCAGCGCCAGCACCAGGTCGCGGAACTTCGTGCCGCGGATCTCGAAGTTGCGGTACTGGTCGAACGAGGCGCAGGCCGGCGACAGCAGCACCACGGCATCGGACAGTCCCGCCGCCTCGGCGTCGCGCGCGGCGGCCGGCACGGCATTGTCCAGCGTCTCGCTGATCTCGTAGGGCACCCTGCCCTCGAGCGTCGCGGCAAAGTCAGCGGCGGCCTCGCCGATCAGATAGGCCTTGCGGATCCGCGGGAAGAATTCGGCGAGGCTGGCGATGCCACCCTCCTTGGGCTTGCCGCCGGCGATCCAGAAGATGTCGTTGAACGAGGCCAGCGCCTTGGCGGTGGCATCGGCGTTGGTGCCCTTGGAATCGTTGACGAACAGCGTGGCGCCGACCCGGCCGACCTGCTCCATACGATGGGCGAGGCCGGGAAAGCTGCGCAGGCCCTTCTGCACCACGTCGTTGCCGACGCCGAGCGCGCGCGCGGCAGCGGCGGCGAACGCCGCATTCTGCGCATTGTGCCGCCCGCGCAGCGAACCAATGCCGGCGATATCGGCGATGGCGCAGCGCACGCCGCCGGCGATCTGCCAGATGGTCTCATCCGCGACGAAGATGCCGTCGGCCAGCGGTCGCTGCACCGAGATCCTGATCACGTGCTTGCCGGCCTGCTCGACGCGGTCCGCGGCCTTACGGCACCAGTCGTCATCGACACCGATCAGCGCGGTGCCAGTCGCCTGCACCTGCGCAACCAGCCGCTCCTTCACCGCGGCATAGTGTTCCAGCGTGCCGTGGCGGTCGATATGGTCGGGGGTAACGTTGAGCAGGATGCCGACGCTTGCGTCGAGCGAGGGCGTGAGATCGATCTGGTAGGACGACATCTCGATCACATGGACGCGGCCCATCGCCGGCGGCTCCAGCGACAGGATCGCGGTGCCGATATTGCCGCCCATCTGGGTATCGAAGCCGGCCTCGCGCATCATGTGTGCGATCAGCGCTGTCGTGGTCGACTTGCCGTTGGTGCCGGTGATGGCGACAAACGGCGCGTCCGGCGCATGCAGCGCGCGCTCGCGGCAGAACAGTTCGATGTCGCCGATCACCTCGACGCCGGCCGCGCGCGCCGCCAGCACGGTCCAATGCGGCTTGGGATGGGTCAGCGGCACGCCCGGCGTCAGGATCAAGGCGGCGAAATTGACCCATGATACGTTGCGCAGATCGGCGGTGATGAAATTGGCCTGCGCCGCCTCGACCATGCGGTCGATGCTGTCGTCGCAGGCGACGACTTCAGCGCCACCAGCCTTCAGCGCGTGGCAACTGGCGAGCCCGGAGCCGCCCAGGCCGAACACCGCGACTGTCTTGCCTGCGAAGGAAGTGACGGGGATCATAGTTGCCCTGCTCTTTCTTCCTTCTCCCCCGCGCGAAGCGAAGCTTCGCTAGGTGGGAGAAGGTGGCGCGGACGAAGTCCGCGACGGATGAGGGGTAGCAGCAACGCTCGGAGTTTGTGGCTACCCCTCACCCGGCTGCGCTTCGCGCATCCACCCTCTCCCACAAGGGGAGAGGGGAAGAAAGAAAGCGCGGCGCCCTGCAACTTCATTACCGCAGCTTCAGCGTCGACAGGCCGACCAGCGCCAGCATCACCGAGATGATCCAGAACCGGATCACGATCTGCGGCTCGGTCCAGCCCTTCTGCTCGAAGTGATGGTGGATCGGCGCCATCCGGAACACGCGCTTGCCGGTCAGCTTGAACGAGGTCACCTGCACGATGACCGAGACCGCCTCCAGCACGAACAGGCCGCCGATCACCGCCAGCACGATCTCGTGCTTCACCGCCACCGCGATCGAGCCGAGCATGCCGCCCAGCGCCAATGATCCGGTGTCGCCCATGAAGATCGAGGCGGGCGGCGCGTTGAACCACAGGAAGCCGAGCCCGGCGCCCAGCACCGCGCCGCACAGCACCGCCAGTTCGCCGGTGCCGGCGACATAGTTGATCTGCAGATAATCGGAGAACACCGCGTTGCCGGCGAGGTAGGAGATCATGCCGAAACTGGCCGCCGCGATCATCACCGGCACGATGGCGAGGCCGTCGAGGCCGTCGGTGAGGTTCACCGCATTGCCGGCGCCGACCACGATGAAGGCGCCGAAGATGACGAAGAACCAGCCGAAATTGATGATCACGTCCTTGAAGAACGGCAGCACCAGCGAGCTCGACAGCGGATCGCGGCCGAGCCGCACGAAGGCGTAGCAGGCCAATGCGGCGATGGCGGTCTCGATGGCCAGACGGGTGCGGCCGGCGAAGCCGGCATCGGTCTGCTTGGTCACCTTCAGATAGTCGTCATAGAAGCCGACGAAGCCGAAGCCCAGCGTCACCGCCAGCACGATCCAGACATAGGGATTGCGCGGATTGGCCCACAGCAAAGTGGAAACCACGAGACCCGACAGGATCATCAGCCCGCCCATGGTGGGGGTGCCGACCTTGGCCAGATGCGACTGCGGCCCGTCGCTGCGGATCGGCTGGCCCTTGCCCTGGCGCAGCCGCAGATTGTCGATGATCCACGGTCCGAACAGGAACACGAACAGCGCACCGGTCACCATGGCGCCGCCGGTGCGGAAGGTGATGTAGCGGAACACGTTGAACACCGGGACGCTGCCGGAAATATCGATCAGCCAGTAAAACATTCAGACCGCCTATACCGCGGCATCATCGAGCGCGGCCTTGCCGGGAAAGCGCTTTTCGAGCGCGGTAACAATCGGTTTCATATGCGAGCCGAGCGAGCCCTTGACCATCACGGCGTCGCCGGCCCGGATCCCGGCGAGCACCTGCGATTCGAGCGCTGCCGAACTGTCGGCATAGCCGCCCCGCTTGCCGGAGGAAAGGGCATCCCACAGCTGGCGCATCAGGGGACCACAGCAAAACACCAGGTCGACATTGTTGGCCTGGACCGCCTCCAGCAGCCCGCGGTGCAATTCGGCGCCCTGGGGGCCGAGTTCCAGCATGTCGCCGAGCACCGCGATGCGGCGGCCGCGCGGCCCGATGGCGGCGGCGCCCAGCACATTGAGCGCCGCGGCCATCGAGGCCGGATTGGCGTTGTAGCTCTCGTCGATCAGGGTGGCCTCGCCGCCCGCGAGTTCCAGGATGTGGCGG
>DATCUS010000007.1:0-6893 GCA_036561845.1 Tardiphaga sp.
GGCGGCGGTGGTGGCGGCGGTGGTGGTGGGTGAGGCTGACAAGCGCAGCTGTTTTTCACCCTCCTCTCTTGAGGGGGAGGGTCGCTCATCGCGATGCGTAGCATCGTGATGAGCGGGGTGGGGTGACAGCGCTTACGATGATCGACTGCCCTCACCACGCACGCTGTCACCCCACCCCGGCATGCTTCACGCTGCGCATGAAGCATGCCGACCCTCCCCCTCAAGAGGGGAGGGTGAAGAAGAGGGCACGCTCATGTCTCATCCGCTCACCCGCGAGGCCATCGTCGCCGAGGCGCGATCCTGGATCGGCACGCGCTATCGGCACCAGGCGTCATTGAAGGGCGTCGGCTGCGACTGCCTGGGCCTGGTGCGCGGGGTGTGGCGTAACTGCATCGGCGAGGAGCCGGAGACGCCGCCGCCTTATGCACCGGACTGGGCCGAGGCGACCGGCGCGGAGACGCTGGCCAGTGCGGCGTTGCGGCATCTCGTGCCGATTTCCGCCGATGATTTTGCCGAAGGCGACGTGCTGCTGTTTCGCTGGCGCGACGGATTTGTGGCCAAGCATGCGGCAATCGCCACCGCTGCGGATCGCATGGTCCACGCCCATGACGGCGCCGCGGTGTGCGAGGTGGCGCTGGCGCCGTGGTGGCGGCGCCGGCTGGCCTTTGCGTTTCGCTTTCCCGGCGTGGCGTGATGGCCACGCCGGCGGCACGCCGCTAGCGGTTGGCCGGAATGAAGTGATCGGTGGCGTGGGCGCTCAGGCCGCTGGCGACGTCGGTGGCGGTGATCTCGATGTCGACGGAATCGCGCGGCAACGCCTTTGCCGGCACCAGCAGCGACACGCGCAGCTCCCGGGTCTGGTCCGGTCCGACTTCGGCGATCATCTTGCCGTCGGCGTTGCGCTCGATGCCGGCGACGCGCAGCACCGCACCGGGCAGGCCGGAGACCTCGAGCGCGAAGGCGCGGTCGCCGCCCTTGTTGAGCAGGCGCACGGTGTAGTCGTTGCGGATGCTGCCGTCGGACAATGTGGTGAAAAGCGGGTTGCGGTCGTGCAGCACGTTGATGCCGAGCGAGCTGCGGGTGGCCAGCGCGTACAGCATGATGCCGCCGACCGCGGCGATGATCGCGGCGTAGAGCAGGGTACGCGCCCGGATCGGCCGATAGACCGGCGGCAGCCCGTCATGGCGGCGCTGCGCGTTGATGTCGGTGTCATAGGCGATCAGGCCGGTCGGCCGGCCGACCTGGCTCATCACCGTGTCGCAGGCGTCGATGCACAATCCGCACTGCACGCAGCCGAGCTGCAGGCCCTGGCGGATGTCGACGCCGGTCGGGCAGACATTGACGCACTGGTGGCAGTCGATGCAGTCGCCGGCCGGCGCCTGCTGCAAGCGCGCGACCTCGGCCTTCTTGACCGACATGCGCGGCTCGCCGCGGTCGCGGCGGTAGGTGACGTTGAGCGCCCACTCGTCGGTCAGCGCCGCCTGGATGCGCGGCCACGGGCACATGTAGATGCACACCTGCTCGCGGGCGTGACCGGCGAAGACGTAGGTGGTGACGGTGAGGATGGCGATCCACAGATAGGCCGCGAACGGTGCCTCCAGGGTCGCCAGTTCCTTCACCAGCGTCGGCGCGTCGGAAAAATACAGTACCCAGGCGCCGCCGGTCCACCACGCGATCATGAGCCAGATCGCGTGCTTGGTCACCAGCTGGCGCAAGTGGGTGAAGGTCATGCCGCGCTTGTCGCTCATGATGCGCTCGCGGCGGTCGCCCTCGACCAGCCGCTCCACCGCATAGAACAGGTCGGTCCAGACCGTCTGCGGGCAGAGATAGCCGCACCACACCCGGCCGGCCACGGCATTCATCAGGAACAGCACCATGGCGGCGATGATCAAGAGCCCGGTGAAGTAGTAGACCTCCTGCGGCCACAGCTCGATGAAGAAGAAATAGAAGCGGCGATGCGGGAAATCGACCAGCACCGCCTGGCTCGGCGCGCCCGGCCCGCGGTCCCAGCGCACGAACGGCAGCAGGTAATACAGTCCCAGCGTCAGGATCAGGATGGTCCACTTGATCCGCCGGAAACGGCCGTGCACCGCCTGCGGATAGACCTTCTTGCGCGGCGCGTAGAGCGGCCCCGTGATGATGGTGTCGTCCATGTCTTCAGTCCTGCGCCTGCTGTCTCGAATGCTGGCCGGCAGCGGCGCGCTTATCGCGCCGATGCCGGCGTCCGGTCATGCCCTGTCGAGCGGACAGGTGGAGAGCCCAACCAGCGAATAGAGCGGGCAGGTGCCCATCACGCCGGTGAGCAGGGGAATCGCGCCGAGCAGGGTGTAATACCGCCATGACGCGTCGGGATAGAGGAAGAACAGGCTGAGGATGCCCAGTCCGATCACAATCCGGATGACCCGGTCGACGCTGCCGACATTGCTCTTGAACATGTGAACATCTCCGTTGCCAGGATTACGCTACAACTCTACGCGAAGCGCCGTGCCGCGTCGGTGACTACGTCACCGTGGTGACCACGTCACGGTAGTGATCACGTCATGGTAGTGACCGCGTCACCGTGGCGACGAGATCACCCCGTCGTGCCCGCCTCGACCCCGACCCGCTCCAGGCCCTCGCGATCGATCAGCGTGACCTTGCCGCGGGTGAGCTGAACCAGTCCGGCCTTCTGCAGGTCTTCGAGACGACGCGAGACGACTTCCCTGACCGAGCCGATTGCGGTGGCCAGATCGCGATGCGTCGTCAGCGCGATATCGTCGCTGCCGGCGCGGCGCAGCAGTTCGGCGGCAAGCCGCGATTCCAGCCGGACGAACGACACCTTCTCCAGCACCGAGACGACATCCTTGAGGCGATCGCCGAAGGCGCCAAAGACGAAGGCGCGGAACACCTGCGAGCTGTTCATCAGGCTGGCAAAGGTATTCTTCGGAATCATGACAAAGGACGTATCGGTTTGGGCGACCGCCTCGCCGGTATAGGAATGCTCGCCAAGCACGCACAACGTGGTCTGGATGCAGGTCTGCCCGGCAACGACATCGTACAGCAGCATCTCCCGACCCGACCGGCCGATCAGATAGACGTCGACACGGCCGCTCAGCACCACAAGAAATCCCGGCGCCACGTCGCCAGGTCGGAACAGCACGGCGCCTTGCGGAACCTTCGCCGGGACGATGGCAGCCAGCGCCTTGCGCATGGCCGGCTCCAGACCGGCAAGCGATTTGATATCGTCGATCCACACTGACATGTGCTGCGGTCCCTGCCCAAAGGCTGCGACCATCGGACTTTGCCACATCACGCGACATGACGTGGATCAAAGCTCCGACATTGCCGCATCATGCCGCGGTGACGCTCTTCAGCGAGGGCGCGGCGCGCCGGCCCGGCACGAGCGTCGTCACGAACGACGCCAGCGCCGCAGCATAACGGTCGGCCGCCACATCGGCCGCGTTGACCGCAAGGGTGGCGCGCGGCGGTTTGCCGGCGATCTCCTGCATCTGGCGGAAGGCGTTGTCGCTGCCGGCGCCGCCGAGGGTGCAGAAGAACGCTACCGCCGGCAGGCGCTCCTTGTTCGCGGCCAGCCAGGCGCGGACCGGCGAGGACAGCGACCAGGCCCAGACCGGCGTGCCGACGACGACCAAATCATAGGCCGATGGATCTTTCTTGACCGCAGCGATGGCGGCGGGCGTGCGCCGGCGGGCTTCGATGGCGGAACGCAGATAGCCGACCATGCCGGCGCGGTCGCGGGTCGCGACGATTTCCTCGGTGTCGGCCTCAAGCGCGGTGGCCAGCGCCCGGGCGATCTGCCGCGTCGTTCCTGACCGTGAGTAGTACACCACGAGTGTTTTACGATCGGCCATGTCCGTGTCTCCACGAATTGTTCCGGGACGCCGCCGCACCAAAGGCGACGGCTTCGCAAAGCCTATGCGTCCACCGGGCCATCCTCGTTGACGCAGATCAACATTGGCAGGCGGAGGAGTCGCGCCGGCCGCGCCGCAAAAGCACTGCTGCAGCGGCAGCATATGTCCGGAGGAACCGATGGCGGCACTTGTCCTTTCGACAGCGGGCGGCGCGCTCGGCAGCATGTTCGGCCCGGTGGGCGTCATCGCCGGACGGCTCGCCGGCGCCGTGGTCGGCAACATGCTCGACCATGCGCTGTTTGGCAGCGCAGGCAGGACCGTCGAGGGTCCGCGGCTGTCCGACCTCGACGTGATGGCCTCCACCGAGGGCGCGCCGATCCCGCGGGTCTATGGCCGCGCGCGGCTCGGCGGCGAGGTGATCTGGGCGACGCCGCTCGAGGAAGTCGTGACCAGCGAGACCGCGTCGTCCGGCGGCGGCAAGGGTTTTGGCGGGGGCGCGACGACGACCACCAATACCTACACGTACTTCGCCAATTTCGCGGTCGGCCTGTGCGAGGGGGTGATCGGCCGGGTCGGGCGGATCTGGGCCGACGGCAAGCCGCTCGACACCGCCGGCCTCAACATCCGCGTCCATCGCGGCAGCGAGGACCAACTGCCTGACGGGCTGATCGTGGCGAAAGAGGGAGCAGGGAACGCGCCGGCCTATCGCGGCCTTGCCTATGTGGTGTTCGAGCGGCTGCCGCTGGCGGATTTCGGCAACCGCATTCCGCAACTGTCGTTCGAGATCATCCGGCCGATCGGGCTGCTGGAAAAGATGCTGCGCGCGGTGACGCTGATCCCCGGCAGTACCGAGTTCGGCTATGAGCCCGCCGCGGTGGTGCAGGTCCTCGGGCCCGGCCAGTCGGCGCCGGAGAACCGCCACACCGGCAACGCGCCGGCGGATGTGGTGGCCGCGCTCGACGACCTGCAGGGCATCTGTCCGAATCTGCAGCGCGTCGCTTTGGTGGTGTCGTGGTTCGGCACCGACCTGCGCGCCGGTCATTGCATGATACGGCCGGCGGTCGACAATGCCGCCAAGCTCACCAGCCCGCAGCCGTGGTCGGTGGACGGCGTGACGCGGCCATTCGCCACCGTGGTGTCGCAGGTCGACGGCCGCGCCGCCTATGGCGGCACGCCGTCGGACGAAAGCGTGGTGCATCTGATCCGGCACCTGCACGCGCGCGGGCTGAAGGTGACGCTGTATCCCTTCGTGATGATGGACGTGCCGATCGGCAATACGCTGCCGGACCCGTGGAGCGCGGCGCCGTCGCAGCCGCCCTATCCGTGGCGGGGCCGCATCACCTGCGATCCCGCGCCTCGCCTGCTTGGCTCGCCTGATGGCACCGCGGCGGCGGCGGCGCAGGTGAACAGCTTCTTCAGCGGCGGCGCCTGGAATTATCGCCGCATGGTGCTGCACTACGCACGGCTGGCGGCCTCCGCCGGCGGCGTCGAGGCGTTCCTGATCGGCTCGGAGCTGAAGGCGCTGACGCAAGTGCGCTCCGGCAACGGCGCCTATCCGGCGGTGGCGGCGCTGGTGTCGCTGGCCGCGGAGGCGAAGGCGATCGTCGGCGGCGGCACGCTGGTGACCTATGGCGCCGACTGGACCGAATACGGAGCGCATGTGGTCGATGCGGGCGCCTCGGAGGTGCGGTTTCCGCTCGACCCGCTGTGGGCCTCGCCTGATATCGACGTCGTCGGCATCGACTACTACGCGCCGCTGGCAGACTGGCGCGACGAGGCCGGCCACCTCGATGCAGCGCTGGCTTCGTCGATCTACGACCGCGGCTATCTCGCCGCCAATGTCTCGGCCGGCGAGGGCTATGACTGGTATTACGCCGACGCTGACGCCCGCGATGAGCAGGACCGCACCGATATCACCGACGGGCTGGGCAAGCCCTGGACGTTCCGTGCGAAGGATATCTGGAGCTGGTGGTCGCAGCCGCATGTCGAGCGCGTCGGCCATGCTGAACTGGGTACGCCGACGGCGTGGGTGCCGATGGCCAAGCCGATCTGGCTGACCGAGGTCGGCTGCCCGGCGGTGGACAAGGGCGCCAACCAGCCCAGCGTATTTCCCGATCCGAAATCCTCGGAGAATTTCGTGCCGTATTTCTCCAGCGGCGCGCGCGACGACCTGATGCAGCGGCGCACCCTCGAGGCGCTCATCGCCGCCTTCGATCCCGCCTTCGGCGCGTCGGACGCGCGCAACCCGGTGTCCCCCGTCTATGGCGGACGCATGGTCGACCTCTCCGCCATCCATCTATGGACCTGGGATGCACGGCCGTACCCGGTGTTTCCCGCCGCCGGCGACGTCTGGGGCGATGCGGCCAACTGGAATACCGGGCACTGGCTCAACGGCCGGCTCGGCGGCGCGCCGATGGATGCGCTGGTGGCGCAACTGCTGGCGGACAGCGGCGTCGCCGGCATCGATGCCAGCGGCTTGCGCGACTCCTGCGACGGCTATGTGGTGGACCGGCCGATGACGCCGCGGGCGATGATCGAACCGCTGGCGATGGCTTATGCGTTCAACGCCTCGGCGGCCGACGGCACGCTGCGCTTCGTGCAGCGCGGCGGCGCTGTGGTCGCGGAGATCAACGAGGACGAGCTTGTTCTGCTGCACGAGGGCGCGCCGCTGCGGCTGACGCGGGCGCAGGAGACCGAACTGCCGGTGCAGGCCGGCTTCGGCTTCACCGACGCGCTGACCGACTATCGCCGCGCCGCGGTGACCTCGCGCAAGCTGGTCGGCGGTGCCAGCCGCATGGTGCAGTCCGATCTCGCCGTCGTCACCCATGACGCCGCGGCCTCGCGCCGCGCCGAGATCTGGCTGCAGGACCTGTGGGCCGGGCGCGAAAGCGCCGCCTTCGCGCTCGGCATCGACCGGCTGGCGCTGGCGCCGGGCGACGTCATCGCGCTGACATCGGACGGGCGGCGGCGGCTGCTGGAGATCGATGGCGTCGTCGACAGGCAGGCGCGCGCGATCACGGCGCGCAGCATCGATCCGGAAGT
>DATCUS010000008.1:0-23021 GCA_036561845.1 Tardiphaga sp.
TGACTGGGGCCTGCAGGGCGCGCTGAAGCGTGGCTCGTGGGACGGCACCAAGATCCTGCTCGATGCCGGCCGCGACTGGGTCATCGAGCACATGAAGGCCTCGGGCCTGCGTGGCCGTGGCGGCGCCGGCTTCCCGACCGGCCTCAAATGGTCGTTCATGCCCAAGAACAATGACGGGCGCCCGCACTACCTCGTCGTCAACGCGGACGAGTCCGAGCCGGGCACCTGCAAGGACCGCGAAATCCTGCGTCACGACCCGCACCATCTGGTCGAGGGCTGCCTGATCGCCGGCTTCGCCATGGGCGCGCATGTCGCCTACATCTATGTGCGCGGCGAGTTCATCCAGGAGCGCGAGCACCTGCAGGCGGCGGTCGACCAGGCCTATGAAGCCCGGCTGATCGGCAAGAACAACGTTCACGGCTGGGACATGGACATCTATGTCCATCACGGCGCCGGCGCTTATATCTGCGGCGAGGAAACCGCGCTGCTGGAGAGCCTGGAAGGCAAGAAGGGCCAGCCGCGTCTCAAGCCGCCGTTCCCCGCCAATGTCGGCCTCTATGGCTGCCCGACCACGGTCAACAACGTCGAATCCATTGCGGTCGCGCCGACCATCCTGCGGCGCGGCGCCTCGTGGTTCGCCGGCATCGGCCGGCCGAACAATGTCGGCACCAAGCTGTTCGGCATTTCCGGCCACGTGAACACGCCCTGCATCGTCGAAGAGGCGATGGGCATTCCGTTCAAGGAATTGATCGAGAAGCATGGCGGCGGCGTTCGCGGCGGCTGGGACAATTTGCTCGCCATCATCCCCGGCGGCGCGTCCTGCCCGGTGATCCCGGCCGACCAGTGCGAAGACCTGATCATGGACTTCGACGGCACCCGCGCGGCCAAATCCAGCCTCGGCACGGCCGGCGTGCTGGTGATGGACAAGCAGACCGACATCATCCGCGCCATCGCCCGCATCTCGTACTTCTTCCGGCACGAGAGCTGCGGCCAGTGCACGCCGTGCCGCGAAGGCACCGGCTGGATGTGGCGCGTGCTCAACCGCATGGTTGAGGGCCGCGCCCACAAGCGCGAGATCGACATGCTGCTGGAAGTGACCAAACAGGTCGAAGGCCACACCATCTGCGCGCTCGGCGATGCCGCGGCGTGGCCGGTGCAGGGCCTGATCCGCGCCTTCCGCCCGGAGATCGAACGCCGTATCGACGATTTCAGCCGCAAGGCCAGCCTCGACGACCAGGGCATTCTCGATCCCGCGCATATGGTCGCGGCGGAGTAGGGGTAAGCAGGAGGCGGGGATGGCAGAAGAACTAGACAATCTCGTTCTTGTGTATCTGCGGCGGCTCGATGAGAAGATGGATCGAGTACTGGACGACATGCGCGATTTGAAAATTCGCGTTACGGGATTGGAAGAGGGGCTTGCGGGCGTTAATCGCCGGCTGGACCGAATGGAAATACGTATCGATCGCATCGAGCGGCGTCTTGAAATAGCTGACGCCCACTGAGTTAGAGACAGGCATGACCAAACTCATCATCGACGGCAAAGAGATCGATGTTCCCGCCGAATTCACGCTGTTGCAGGCGTGCGAGGCCGCGGGCGCCGAGATCCCGCGCTTCTGCTATCACGAGCGGCTGTCGATCGCCGGCAATTGCCGGATGTGTCTGGTCGAGGTGAAGGGCGGCCCGAAGCCGGTGGCGTCCTGCGCCTGGGGCGTGCGCGACTGCCGGCCGGGCCCCAAGGGCGAGCCACCGGAAATCTCCACCAAGTCGCCGATGGTCAAGAAGGCCCGCGAGGGCGTGATGGAATTCCTGCTGATCAACCATCCGCTGGACTGCCCGATCTGCGACCAGGGCGGCGAGTGCGACCTGCAGGACCAGGCCATGGGCTACGGCGTCGATACCAGCCGTTTTGCCGAGAACAAGCGCGCCGTCGAGGACAAGTATCTCGGCGTTCTGGTCAAGACCTCGATGAACCGCTGCATCCAGTGCACGCGCTGCGTCCGCTTCGCCGCCGAAGTCTGCGGCGTGCCGGAGATGGGCGCGCTCGGCCGCGGCGAGGACATGGAGATCTCCACCTATCTGGAGACCGCGCTGACCTCCGAGCTGCAGGGCAACCTGGTCGACATCTGCCCGGTGGGCGCGCTGACCTCGAAGCCCTATGCCTTCGCCGCGCGGCCGTGGGAGCTCGGCAAGACCCAGTCCATCGACGTGATGGATGCGGTCGGTTCGGCGATCCGCGTCGATACCCGCGGCCGCGAGGTGATGCGCATCCTGCCGCGCGTCAACGAGGCGATCAACGAGGAATGGATTTCCGACAAGACCCGTCACATCGTCGACGGCCTGCGCTCGCAACGCCTCGACCGGCCGTTCGTGCGCGAGAACGGCAAGCTGCGCGCCGCCACTTGGCCTGAAGCCTTCGCGGCCATTGCCGCCAAGGTGAAGGGCACTGCGCCCAAGAAGATCGGCGCCATCGCCGGCGATCTCGCCGCCGTGGAAGAGATGTTCGCGCTGAAGGAATTGCTGGCGAAGATGGGCTCGGCCAATCTCGCGACCCAGGACGGCGCCGCTTTCGATCCCAAGGCCGGCCGCGCCTCCTATATCTTCAACCCGACCATCGGCGGCATCGAGCAGGCCGACGCACTGCTGATCGTGGGCTCCAACCCGCGCAAGGAAGCCGCCGTTCTCAACGCGCGCATCCGCAAGCGCTGGCGCACCGGCCAGATGAAGATCGGCGTGATCGGCGACAAGGCCGACCTGACCTATCTCTACGACTATCTCGGCGCTGGCACGGACTCGCTGAGCGAACTGGCCGCCGGCAAGAATGCCTTCGCCGACGTGCTGAAGAACGCCAAGAACCCGATCGTGCTGGTCGGCGCTGGTGCCGTGTCGCGTCCCGACGGCGCTGCGGTGCTGGCGCTGGCCGCCAAGCTCGCGGTCGATGTCGGCGCGATCAAGGACGGCTGGAACGGCTTTGCCGTGCTGCAGGCGACCGCCTCGAAGGTTGGCGCGCTCGACATCGGCTTCGCGCCAAGCGACGGCAGCCTGACTTTGGCTGACATGACTGCGCCGGGCGGGCTCGACGTGCTGTTCTCGCTGGGCGCCGACGACGTCAACGTCGCCGACGGCACCTTCGTGGTCTATATCGGTACCCATGGCGACCGCGGTGCGCACCGCGCCGACGTGATCCTGCCGGGCGCCGCCTATACCGAAAAGTCCGGCATCTACGTGAATACCGAGGGCCGCGCCCAGATTGCCAACCGTGCCGCGTTCCCGCCGGGCGATGCCCGCGAGGACTGGGCGGTGCTGCGCGCGCTGTCCGACGTGCTCGGCCACAAGCTGCCCTGGGATTCGCTGACGGCGCTGCGCCAGGCCATCTTCAAGGCGGTGCCGCATCTGATGCGGCTCGACCAGATCGAGGCCGGGGACGGTGCATCGATCAAGACGCTTGCCAGCAAGGGCGGCAGCGTCGACAAGGCGGCATTCAAGTCGCCGGTCGCGGATTTTTACCTGACCAACCCGATCGCGCGCGCGTCGGCCGTGATGGCGGAATGCTCCCGCCTGGCGTCCGGCCAGTTGCTGACGGCGGCGGAGTAGGACGATGGCTGAATTCTGGACAAGCACCCTGTGGCCGCTGATCATCATGGTCGCGCAGAGCCTGCTCGTGCTCGTGGTGCTGCTGATCGCGATTGCCTACATCCTGCTCGCCGATCGCAAGATCTGGGCGGCGGTGCAAATCCGTCGCGGACCCAACGTGGTCGGTCCGTTCGGTCTGCTGCAATCCTTCGCCGATCTCCTGAAGTTCGTGCTGAAGGAGCCGGTGATTCCCTCCAGCGCCAACAAGGGCGTGTTCCTGCTGGCGCCGCTGGTCTCCTGCGTGCTGGCCTTGGCCGCCTGGGCGGTGATCCCCGTCAATCTCGGCTGGGTGGTCTCCGACATCAATGTCGGCGTGCTCTACATCTTCGCGATCTCGTCGCTGTCGGTGTACGGCATCATCATGGCCGGCTGGTCGTCGAACTCGAAATACCCGTTCCTCGCTGCGCTGCGCTCGGCGGCGCAGATGGTGTCCTACGAGGTCTCGATCGGCTTCGTCATCATCACCGTGCTGCTGTGCGCCGGGTCGCTGAACCTGTCGGCGGTGGTCGAGGCGCAGCACACGAAGGGGCTCGCCAGCCTGATCGGTCTGCCCTGGCTGACCATCCTGAACTGGTACTGGCTGCCGCTGTTCCCGATGTTCGTGATCTTCTACGTCTCGGCGCTGGCCGAGACCAACCGTCCGCCCTTCGATCTGGTGGAAGCCGAATCGGAACTGGTCGCCGGCTTCATGACCGAATACGGCTCGACGCCGTACCTGTTGTTCATGCTCGGCGAATACGTCGCCATCACCACCATGTGCGCGATGGGGGCGATCCTGTTCATGGGCGGCTGGCTGCCGCCGATCGACGTCGCGCCGTTCACCTGGGTGCCGGGAATCATCTGGTTCACGCTCAAGGTATTTTTCATGTTCTTCATGTTTGCGATGGCGAAGGCGATCGTGCCGCGCTACCGCTACGACCAGCTGATGCGTCTGGGCTGGAAGGTGTTTCTGCCGCTGTCGCTGGCGATGGTGGTGATCGTCGCCGCGGTGCTGCAATTCGGGGGGCTCGCTCCGAAATGAGGTCGCTATGAATATCAGGGCAACTGCTCACTCGCTGCTGTTGGCGGAGTTCGCTTCGGCGTTCGTCCTCGCCATGCGCTATTTCTTCAAGCCCAAGCCGACCTTGAACTATCCGTTCGAGAAGGGGCCGATCTCGCCGCGCTTTCGCGGCGAGCATGCGCTGCGCCGTTATCCGAACGGCGAGGAACGCTGCATCGCCTGCAAGCTGTGCGAGGCGGTGTGTCCGGCACAGGCCATCACCATCGAGGCCGGGCCGCGCCGCAACGACGGCACGCGGCGCACGGTGCGCTACGACATCGACATGGTGAAATGCATCTATTGCGGGTTGTGCCAGGAGGCATGTCCGGTGGATGCGATCGTCGAGGGACCGAATTTCGAATTCGCCACCGAGACGCGTGAGGAACTGTATTATGACAAGGCGAAACTTCTCGCCAATGGTGACCGTTGGGAGCGAGAGATTGCAAAATCCATCGAACTCGACGCGCCGTACCGGTGAGGTGAGGGCATGATGCTTCCCGCATTGTTCTTCTATCTGTTCGCCGGCATCTGCGTCGCCTCGGCGGTGATGGTGATTGCGTCGCGCAATCCCGTGCACTCCGTGCTGTTCCTGATCCTGGCCTTCGTCAACGCGTCCGGCCTGTTCGTGCTGATGGGCGCCGAATTCCTCGCCATGATCCTGGTCGTGGTCTATGTCGGCGCGGTCGCCGTCCTGTTCCTGTTCGTGATCATGATGCTCGACGTCGATTTCGTCGAGCTGCGCCAGGGCTTTCTCGAATACCTGCCGGTCGGCCTGCTGATCGGCTTCATCTTCCTTGCCGAACTGCTGCTGGTGGCCGGCGGCTGGGTCATCAATCCGACGGTCGGCAAGTCGATCACCGCGGCGATCCCCGGCAATGTCAGCAACACCGAAGCGCTCGGGCTGGTGCTCTATACGAAGTACATCCATTACTTCCAGCTGTCCGGCATGGTGCTGCTGGTGGCGATGATCGGCGCCATCGTGCTGACGCTGCGCCACAAGGTGAAGGTCAAGCGCCAGGACATCAACGTGCAGAACGCCCGCACGCCGGCGCTGGCCATGGACGTGCGCAAGGTCGCCTCGGGGCAGGGCCTGAAGGACGCGGATGCGGCGGAGTGGGTGCAATGACCATCGGACTCGGACATTACCTGTCGGTCGGCGCGATCCTGTTCACGCTCGGCATTCTCGGCATCTTCCTCAACCGCAAGAACATCATCGTCATCCTGATGTCGATCGAGCTGATCCTGCTCGCGGTCAACATCAACTTCGTGGCGTTCTCGACGCATCTCGGCGACATCGTCGGCCAGGTGTTCGCGTTGCTGGTGCTGACCGTGGCGGCGGCGGAGGCGGCCATCGGGCTCGCCATTCTCGTGGTGTATTTCCGCAACCGCGGCTCGATCGCGGTTGAAGACGTCAATCTGATGAAGGGCTGAGGGCATGATCCGGAAAAGTGGATCCCGGTTTTCCGATCAGATCATGCCACTTAACAAGGCACTACTATGATCCAGGCTCTCGTTTTCCTGCCGCTGATCGGCGCGCTTATTGCGGGCCTGATCGCCATTTCGGGCGCGCATGCGCGCAACCCGAGCGGCGACGAAATGGACCATCACGACGACCACGGTCATAATAATGACCACGGTCATGGGAATGCCCATGCGGCGCACGCCCATGACGATCATGCGGCCGACGCCCATGGCCACGACGACCACCACGCCGTCGAGCCGGCGGCCGCGGGCTCCCGCGCGGCCGAACTTGTTACCACCGCGCTGCTGCTGATCTCGGCCGGCCTGTCCTGGATGACCTTCGTCGATGTCGGCTTCCTGCATCACGACGCCCGCATCGTGCTGATGCCCTGGATCAATTCCGGTGACCTGCAGATCGCCTGGACGCTGCGCGTCGATACGCTGACCGCAGTGATGCTCGTCGTCGTCACTACGGTGTCGTCGCTCGTGCACCTGTATTCCATCGGCTACATGGAAGACGATCCGAACCGGCCGCGCTTCATGGCCTATCTGTCGCTGTTCACCTTCGCCATGCTGATGCTGGTGACTGCCGACAACCTGGTGCAGCTGTTCTTCGGCTGGGAAGGCGTCGGTCTCGCCAGCTACCTGCTGATCGGGTTCTGGTATCAGAAGCCCACCGCCAACGCTGCCGCCATCAAGGCCTTCGTGGTCAACCGGGTCGGCGACTTCGGCTTCTCGCTCGGCATCTTCGCCATCTTCATGCTGGTCGGCTCGACCGATTTCGACACCATTTTTGCCGCCGCACCTGGGCTCACCGGCAAGACCATCGACTTCTTCGGCTGGCACGCCGACGCGCTGACCCTGACCTGCCTGCTGCTGTTCATGGGCGCCATGGGCAAGTCGGCCCAGTTCCTGCTGCACACCTGGCTGCCCGACGCCATGGAAGGCCCGACCCCGGTGTCGGCGCTGATCCATGCCGCGACCATGGTCACCGCCGGCGTGTTCATGGTGGCCCGTCTGTCGCCGCTGTTCGAGCTCGCGCCCAACGCGCAGGCCGTCGTCATGCTGGTCGGCGCCACCACGGCGTTCTTCGCCGCCACCGTTGGCCTCGTGCAGAACGACATCAAGCGCATCGTGGCCTATTCGACCTGTTCGCAGCTCGGCTACATGTTCGTGGCGCTGGGGGCAGGGGCCTATTCGGTCGCCATGTTCCACCTTTTCACGCATGCGTTCTTCAAGGCGCTGCTGTTCCTCGGCTCCGGCTCGGTGATCTACGCGATGCACCACGAGCAGGACATCCGCAACATGGGCGGGCTGAAGGACAAGATCCCCTACACCTACGCGATGATGGTGGTGGGCACGCTGGCGCTGACCGGCTTCCCGCTCACCGCCGGCTACTTCTCGAAGGACGCCATCATCGAGGCCGCCTTCGTCTCGCACAATCCGTTCGCCTTCTACGGCTTCCTGATGACGGTGATCGCCGCCGGCCTGACCTCGTTCTATTCGTGGCGCCTGATCTTCAAGACCTTCCACGGCGAGCCGCACGACAAGAAGCATTACGACCTCGCGCACGAGGCGCCCTATGTGATGCTGGTGCCGCTCGGCGTGCTGGCGGCCGGCTCGATCCTCGCGGGCTTCCCGTTCAAGGAGCTGTTCGCCGGCCACGGCATCGAGGAGTTCTTCCGCGAGTCGCTGAAGATGCATCCCGGCATCATCGACGAGATGCACCACATCCCCGCGTGGATCGCCTATCTGCCGACAGTGATGATGGCCGGCGGCTTCCTGGTGTCGTGGATGTTCTATATCCGCAGGCCCTATCTGCCGGTCGAACTCGCGAAGCAGCACGGGATGCTCTACCAGTTCCTGCTCAACAAGTGGTACTTCGACGAACTCTACGACGTCATCTTCGTCCGCCCTGCCAAATGGCTCGGCCGCTTCCTGTGGAAGAAGGGTGACGGCATGATCATCGACGGGCTCGGTCCCGACGGCGTCTCGTCGCGCGTCATCGACATTACCCGCGGTGTCGTGAAACTGCAGACCGGCTACCTCTATCACTACGCCTTCGCGATGCTGATCGGCGTCGCCGGGCTGATCACCTGGTTCATATTCGGCTTGGGAGGCCATTGATGTCGTCGGCTTCCGTCATGACCTGGCCCATCCTGTCCGTTGTCACCTTCCTGCCGACCGTCGGCGCGATCCTGATCTATCTCAGCCGCGGCGACGACGAGGCGGCGCAGGGCAATGCGCGCTGGATCGCGCTGTGGACCACGCTGATCACCTTCTTGGTGTCGCTGATCCTGGTGCTGCGCTTCGATGCCGCCAATGGCGACTTCCAGTTCGTCGAGAAGGCGCCGTGGCTCGCCAACGCCATCACCTACCACATGGGCGTGGACGGCATCTCGCTGCCGTTCGTGATCCTGACCACCGCGCTGATGCCGTTCTGCATCCTGGCGTCGTGGAAATCGATCACCAAGCGCGTGCGCGAATACATGATGGCGTTCCTGATCCTGGAAACGCTGATGATCGGCACCTTCTCGTCGCTGGATCTGGTGCTGTTCTATCTGTTCTTCGAGGGCGGCCTGATCCCGATGTTCCTGATCATCGGCGTGTGGGGCGGCCCGCGCCGGGTCTACGCATCGTTCAAGTTCTTCCTCTACACCTTCCTCGGCTCGGTCTTGATGCTGCTGGCGATCATGGCGCTGTACTGGAATGCCGGGACCACCGACATTCCGACGCTGATGCACACGGCGGTGCCGCGCAGCCTGCAGACCTGGGCGTGGCTGGCGTTCTTTGCCTCGTTCGCGGTCAAGATGCCGATGTGGCCGGTGCACACCTGGCTGCCGGACGCCCACGTCGAGGCGCCCACGGCCGGTTCGGTGGTGCTGGCGGCGATCATGCTGAAGATGGGCGGCTACGGCTTCCTGCGCTTCTCGCTGCCCATGTTCCCGGAGGCCTCGGTCTATTTCACGCCGCTGATCTTCACGCTGTCGGCCATCGCCATCGTCTACACCTCGCTGGTGGCGCTGATGCAGGAAGACATCAAGAAGCTGATCGCCTATTCGTCGGTCGCCCATATGGGCTTCGTCACCATGGGCATCTTCGCCGGCACCACCCAGGGCGTCGCGGGCGCGGTGTTCCAGATGGTCTCGCACGGCATCGTGTCGGGCGCGCTGTTCCTCTCGGTCGGCATCGTCTACGACCGGCTGCACACTCGCGAGATCGCCGCCTATGGCGGCCTGGTCAACCGGATGCCGCTGTACGCGCTGATCTTCATGGTGTTCACCATGGCCAATGTCGGTCTGCCCGGCACCTCCGGCTTCGTCGGTGAGTTCCTGACCCTGATCGGCACCTTCAAGACCAGCGTGCCCACCGCCACCGTGGCCACGCTCGGCGTCATCCTGTCGGCGGCCTACGCTCTATGGCTGTACCGCAAGGTGGTGTTCGGCGCGCTGACCAAGCCGGCGCTGCAGGGGATCAAGGACATCACCTTCCGCGAAGGCCTGATCATGGTCCCGCTGGTCATTCTCACCATTCTGTTCGGGGTCTATCCGAAGCCGGTGCTCGACATGTCGGCGGCCTCGGTGCAACTCCTCGTCAACAACTACGCCGCTGCAACCACTGCCGTGAAGGCAGCCGCGCTGCTGCCATGAACGCAGCAGGTCAGGACAACGCGCAATGACTTTTGAGACCGCCGGATATTCGTTGCTGCCCGTATTGCCCGAGCTTGTGCTGGCGGTCGGCAGCATGGTGCTGCTGATGATCGGCGCCTATCGCGGCCCGGCTATGACCGGCCTGATCACCGGCCTCGCCGTGTGCCTGCTGGCGATCGTCGGCGCGCTGGAGCTGTTGCTGCCGGCCGGCAAGCTCGTCACCTTCGGCGGCAGCTTCATCGTCGACGATTTTGCGCGCTTCCTGAAGATCCTGTCGCTGATCGGCTCCGCGGTGACGCTGATCCTGTCGCGCGAATTCCTCGCGGACCCTTCGCGCCGCATCTTCGAGTACTCGATCCTGGTGCTGCTCTCGACCGTCGGCATGATGGTGCTGATCTCGGCCGGCGACCTGATCATGCTGTATCTCGGCCTCGAACTCATGAGCCTTGCGCTCTATGTCGTGGCCGCCTCGAACCGCGACAATGCCAAATCCACCGAAGCCGGCCTGAAGTATTTTGTGCTGGGCGCGCTGTCGTCCGGCATGCTGCTGTACGGCGCCTCGCTGATCTACGGTTTCACGGGCACCGTGACCTTCAGCGGCATCGCCGCGGCCGCCACCACCGGCAGCACCGGCCTGGTGTTCGGCCTCGTGTTCCTGCTCGCCGGCCTGTGCTTCAAGGTTTCGGCCGTGCCGTTCCACATGTGGACGCCCGACGTCTATGAGGGCGCGCCGACCCCGGTCACCGCATTCTTCGCGTCGGCGCCGAAGGTGGCCGCGCTGGCCGTATTCACCCGCGTGGCGCTGACCGCATTCCCGGGCATCATGACCCAGTGGCAGCAGATCGTGGTGTTCGTCTCGATCGCCTCCATGGTGCTGGGCTCGTTCGCCGCCATCGGCCAGACCAACATCAAGCGCCTGATGGCCTATTCGTCGATCGGCCACATGGGCTTTGCGCTTGTCGGCCTTGCCGCCGGAACGGTCGAGGGCGCGCAGGGCGTGCTGGTCTATATCGCGATCTACGTGGCGATGACGCTCGGCACCTTCGCCATCATCCTGGCCATCAAGCGCGACGGCAAGCCGATCGAGACCATCAAGGACTTCGCCGGCCTGTCGCGCACCAATCCGATGCTCGCGTTCCTGTTCGCCATGTTCCTGTTTTCGCTCGCCGGCGTGCCGCCGCTGGCCGGGTTCTTCGGCAAGTTCTATGTCTTCGTCGCCGCCATCAAGGCGGGCCTGTTCACGCTGGCGGTGGTCGGCGTGCTGGCCAGTGTGGTCGGGTGCTATTACTACCTGATGATCGTCAAGATCATGTATTTCGACGAGCCGAGCACCAAGCTGGACCCCATGCGGTTCGAACTGCGCACCGTGCTGGCCGTCGCCGGCATCTTCAACGTGCTGTTCTTCGTTTATCCCGGACCGCTGGTCAGCGCCGCCAGCTTCGCAGCGAAGTCGCTGTTCTAGATGGTGTTTTCGCTTGGTTCGCGGGCCGCGGCGGAGGGCTACCAGCTCGTCGTCTTCGAACAGGTCGGCTCGACCAATGCGGCGGCGCTGGAAGCCGCGCGCAACGGCGCGTGCCGCCCGGCCTGGTTCGTGACCACGAAACAGACGGCGGGCAAAGGGCGCCGGCAGCGGGCCTGGACGGCGCCTGACGGCAACCTCGCCAGCTCGGTGCTCGAAGTCCTGCATGTGGCGCCGCCGCAGGCCGCCACGCTGGGCTTTGCGGCCGGCCTGGCAATCGAAGCCGCCCTGGAGCGCGTCAGCCTCGAGACGCGGCTGCGCGGCGGCGCTGAAGGCCTCACATTCAAGCTGAAATGGCCGAACGACGTTCTGGCGGGAGGAGCCAAGCTTGTCGGTATCCTGCTAGAGGCGGAAGCCGTTGCGGATGGCCGCCTCGCCGTTGTGGTGGGCATCGGCACCAATGTTGTTGCTTATCCCGAGGGAACGCCGTATCCCGCGACTTCGCTTGCAGCTCTGGGTGTCCATATCGGCGCGGAGGAGCTGTTCGGCGCGCTGTCGGATTCCTGGGCTGAATTCCGCGGGATCTGGGACAACGGCCGCGGCTTCGGCGAGATTCGCAGGAAGTGGCTGGAGCGTGCGGCGGGGCTCGGCGAGCCCGTGTCGATCCTGTCCGGCGGCTCCACGGTCACCGGCACGTTCGACACGATTGATGAAGCAGGCTGCCTGATTGTCAGGACGGCCGAAGGCAAGCGCCTGCCGATCGCGGCGGGCGATGTCTTTTTTGGACCGACAGCGTCGGTTGGAGCGGCGTGAGATGACGCGACCCGACGAATTGACTTTCGCATCGCTTGGCGGTGTCGGCGAGATCGGCATGAACCTGTCGATCTACGGGCTCGGCAAGGGCAACCAGCGCAGCTGGCTGGCGGTCGATCTCGGCGTCTACTTCGGCGATGAGGAGCACCTGCCGGGCATCGACCTGGTGATGCCCGACATCAAGTTCCTGGAAAAGGAAAAGAAGAACCTCGTCGGCCTGGTGCTGACCCACGCCCATGAGGATCATTTCGGCGCCATCATCGACCTGTGGCCGAAGCTGAAATGCCCGATCTATGCGACCCAGTTCAGCGCCTCTTTGTTCGCGGCCAAGTGCGCCAGCGAGCGCAACCCGCCGAAGATCCCGGTCACCGTGGTGCCGTCGGGCGGCACCATCCAGCTCGGTCCGTTCAGCGTCGAATTCATCCCGGTCGCGCATTCGATTCCGGAATCCCATGCGCTTGCGATCCACACCTCGGTCGGCACCGTGCTGCACACCGGCGACTGGAAGATCGATCCGACCCCGATCATCGGCCTGCCTACTGATGAGCGCCGCCTGCGCGAGCTCGGCGACCAGGGCGTGCTGGCGCTGATCGGCGATTCCACCAACGCCGTCAGGGAAGGGCGCTCGCCCTCCGAGATGGAGGTCGCCAAGACCATCACCGAGCTGATGAAGGCCGCCAAGGGCCGCGTCGCCGTCACCACCTTCGCTTCCAACGTGGCGCGCTTGCGCGCCGTGGCCGATGCCGCCGAGGCGGCCGGGCGCGAAGTGGTCGTGGTCGGCCGCGCCATGGAGCGCGTGGTCCAGGTGGCCCGCGAGACCGGCTATCTCGAGGGCGTGCGCGCGTTCCGCAGCGCCGACTACTACGGTCATTTCCCCGCCGACAAGGTGGTCGCGCTGTGCACCGGCAGCCAGGGCGAGCCGCGCGCGGCGCTGTCGCGCATCGCCAACAGCGACCATCCGCAGGTCACCCTCAACAAGGGCGACACCGTGATCTTCTCGTCGCGCACCATTCCCGGCAACGAGAAGTCGGTCGGCACCATCATCAACGGCCTGGTTACCCAGGGCGTCGAAGTGATTACCGACCGCACCCATCTGGTGCACGTCTCCGGCCATCCGCGCCGCGACGAGTTGCGCGACATGATCTCCTGGGTGCGTCCGCAACTGCTGATCCCGGTTCATGGCGAGGCGCTGCATCTGCATGAGCACGCCAAGCTGGCGCGCGCCTGCGGCGTGCCCAAGACCATGATCGTCAAGGCCGGCGACCTGGTGCGGCTCGGACCCGGCGACTCCGCGGTGATCGACCAGTTGCCGTCGGGCCGGCTCTACAAGGACGGCGCCATCCTCGAGGACTCCAAGTCGCGCGCGGTGACCGAGCGCAAGCGGCTGTCGTTCGCGGGCTGCGCCTTCATCGCCATTGCCGTGAGCGAGAAGGGCGACCTGGTCAATGACCCCGAACTCGATCTGGTCGGCATCCCCGAGAAGAACGTCAAGGGCGAGCTGATCGACGACATCGTGTTCGACGTGGTGGTGAACACCGTCGAGAACCTGCCCAAGGCGCGCAAGCGCGACCCCGATGCCATGGCGGAATCGATCCGCCGCGCAGTGCGCGCGTGCGTGTCCGAGCACTGGGGCAAGAAGACGCTGTGCTACGTTCACATCCTGACGGTCTAGAGTAACGGCGGAGGGGACGATGCTGGGTCGACTCAATCACGTGGCGATCGCGGTGGCCGACGCGGAGAAGGCAGCGAAAATCTACGGCACCGCCTTCGGCGCCGAGATTTCCGCCGCGGTGCCGCTGCCCGAGCACGGTGTCGTCACGGTGTTCGCGACCCTGCCGAACACCAAGATCGAGTTCATCCAGCCGCTCGGCGACGCATCGCCGATCGCCAAATTCATCGAGCGCAATCCCGACGGCGGCATTCACCACATCTGCTATGAAGTGCCCGACATCATCAAGGCGCGCGACACGCTGATTGCCGAAGGTGCGCGCGTCCTCGGCGACGGCGTGCCCAAGATCGGCGCGCATGGCAAGCCGGTGTTGTTCCTGCACCCGAAGGATTTTTCCGGCGCACTGGTCGAGATCGAACAGTCCTGATGGCCTATGCAATTTCAACCGCGCTCGCGATCTACTTCGTCATCTGGTGGATCGTGCTGTTCCTGACGCTGCCGTTCGGCGTGCGAAGCCAGCATGAGGACGGCGAGGGCACCGACGGCACCGATCCCGGCGCGCCGGTCATTACCCGGATGGGCAAGAAGCTGCTGTGGACCACGATCATCTCGGCGGTGCTGTTCGCCGCCGGCATGGCAGCCTATCGTGCCGACTATTTCAACATCGAACGGCTGTCGAAGCTGATGGGCTTCCCGCTGTAAGGGATCACTGGTCGGTTTTGACCCGCGTTGCGGTCTGAATGTCCTGGGTGCGCGCCAGCCGGGCCAGCTCGCAGCCCTCGCAATAGCGGGAATCCTTGTAGTCTATCCAGTTGTGGGCGAACACGCGCTCGGTGGGGATGTCGTAGCGGGTCTGCAGTACGCGGACCAGCATGCGCCATGCGGCGGTCTGCGCCTCGGTGACGGGGCGACGCACATTGGGATAGTTGCCGACGAACTCCACGCCGATCGAACTGTCGTTGTCGACCTGCTGGAACGTCGATGAATTGTCGATGAACTTGTTGTCGTTGCGATTACCGTCGCGCAGGTGGTTCGGCACGGCGAATTCCGCCACGGCCCAGTACACGGTGCCGTCGGTCTCGACCCAGATGGTGGTGCCGCGGCGATTGGGGCGCTGCATCTGCGCCACCGCGCTGCGGAAGGCCGAGCCGGCCGCGCCTTCGCTCTGATGCACCACGATGTTGCGCCATTCGCGGGCATTGGCGAGATCGCCCCATGGCGTCAGCCAGACGATATTCAATCCGGGAATGTCGGGGGTGCCGCGCGAGCGCGCCGCGATCTCGAAGCTGGATGGTGATGTCTGTGCGGAAAGCGGCGGACAGACCGCCATGAACCAAGCCAGCACCAAGACAATGCGAAAGGTCATGCCCCATCCCGAAGCGCGGCATCGCGTCTTCGCAGCGTAACGCAGCCTCGATTCGAGTCAAATCCGATCGCGGCGCGGGGTGGTGCGGCTTGGTAACTCGCAAGCGCGCTGATGAAAAGCAGGGCGCGGAGCTTCGCAAAAAATCTCGAAAAAAAAGAGCAGGGCCACAGCCCTGCTCGGAAAATTGTGTCGACCCTATTCCCCCAGAATTTTGGATTTATCCTTGATTTATGGGGCGACGCTGCTTGTGCGCGTCAGGGCTCCTCCCGAGACTTGGACCACCAGACTTTGTCCTTGCAGACCGCCTGAGCTTTGACTCGTAGCCGATCTTTTTTTGTTTGTCATCTATTTCGGCAGCGGTTGTTCAAAATTGAGGCAATGCTAGAATGACCCTGCTGCATGCCAGTCTCGGTTGCATGGCAGTGCGCGGACCCGGCGGGATTGGATGCTCATTGTTGCATCCGGGACCGCGGGGCCGACGGTACCAATTACGCCCAGTTTGTCGGCTCAAAGCGTTGCTCGCCTTCCTCCCGGCGGCTGCCGCCCTTGTGTTTTGGCAGCCGATCCGGTTTCACTCCGGCATCATCCCGTCCCTCCGATTCTTGAGCGTACCCATGCGATTGTCGCGCTATTTTCTGCCCATTCTCAAGGAAACGCCGAAGGAAGCGGAGATCGTCTCGCACCGGCTGATGCTGCGCGCCGGCATGATGCGGCAGGAGGCGGCGGGCATCTATGCCTGGCTGCCGCTGGGCCTGCGGGTGCTCAGGAAGATCGAGCAGATCGTGCGCGAGGAGCAGAACCGTGCCGGCGCCATCGAACTCCTGATGCCGACGCTGCAACTCGCCGACCTTTGGCGCGAGAGCGGCCGTTACGATGCCTACGGCCCGGAGATGCTGCGCATCACCGACCGTCACAAGCGCGAACTGCTGTACGGGCCGACCAACGAGGAAATGATCACCGAGATCTTCCGCGGCTATGTGAAATCGTACAAGAGCCTGCCGCTCAACCTCTATCACATCCAGTGGAAATTCCGCGACGAACAGCGCCCGCGCTTCGGCGTGATGCGCGGCCGGGAATTCTTCATGAAGGACGGCTATTCCTTCGACGTCGACGAGGCCGCCGCCAAGCACAGCTACAACCAGATGTTCGTCGCCTACCTCAGGAGCTTCGCGCGGATGGGGCTGAAGGCGATTCCGATGCGCGCCGAGACCGGGCCGATCGGCGGCGACCACTCCCACGAGTTCATCGTGCTGGCCGAGACCGGCGAATCCGCGGTCTATTGCAACAGCGACGTGCTGGACCTGCCGGTGCCGGGCGACGACATCGACTATACCGCCGATCTGTCGGGCATCATCGCGCAGTGGACCTCGCTCTACGCGGCCACCGAGGACGTCCATGACGCGGTGCGCTTTGCCGAAGTGCCGGACGCCAAGAAGGTGCACACTCGTGGCATCGAGGTCGGCCAGATCTTCTACTTCGGCACCAAATATTCCGATGCGATGAAGGCGTTGGTGGCCGGTCCGGACGGTGCCGAGACAGCGGTGCACGGCGGCTCCTACGGCGTCGGCGTGTCGCGGCTGGTGGGCGCCATCATCGAGGCCTGCCATGACGAGAACGGCATCAAGTGGCCGGAGGCGGTGGCGCCGTTCAAGGTGTCGATCCTGAACCTGAAGCAGGGCGCGGCGGAAACCGACGCCGCCTGCGAACAGCTGTACCGCGAGTTGGAGGCCAGGGGCGTCGAGGTCCTGTACGACGACACCGACCAGCGCGCCGGCGGCAAGTTCGCCACCGCCGACCTGATCGGCGTGCCGTGGCAGGTCCTGGTCGGCCCCAAGGGGCTGGCCGAGGGCAAGATCGAGCTGAAGCGGCGCAGCGACGGGTCGCGCGAGAATATCAGCCTGTCCGAGGCCGTCGCCAGGCTGTCGTCCTGATCACTTATCCACCGACCGGCCGCCGTGATGCGATCGCGCGACCCGAATTAGCCCGAATCGTGGTGAAGTTCGACCAATGGATGATGTCATGACCGAGCCAGTGCGAACTCCACCCTTTGCGGCCTTCGAATGGCTGCTGTCGGGGCGCTATCTGCGCGCCCGCCGCAAGGAGGGATTCATCTCGGTGATCGCCGGGTTTTCGTTCCTCGGCATCCTGCTCGGCGTCGCCACGCTGATCATCGTGATGGCGGTCATGAACGGCTTTCGCAAGGAGCTGCTGGACAAGATCCTCGGCCTTAACGGCCACCTTCTGGTGCAGCCGCTGGAAAGTCCGCTGACCGACTGGAAGGACGTCGCCGACCGCATCAGCGGCGTCAGCGGCGTGCGGCTTGCGGTGCCGGTGGTCGACGGCCAGGCGCTGGCGTCGTCGCCCTTCAACGCCTCGGGCGTGTTCGTGCGCGGCATCCGCTCCGCCGACCTCACCAATCTCACCTCGATCGCCAAGAACATCAAACAGGGCACGCTGGAGAATTTCGACGAGGGCCAGGGCGTGGCGATCGGCCGCCGGCTGGCGGATCAATTGTCGCTGCATGCCGGCGACAGCATCACGCTGGTGGCGCCGAAAGGTGCGATCACCCCGATGGGCACCACGCCGCGGATCAAGCCGTACCGGATCGCGGCGGTGTTCGAGATCGGCATGTCGGAATATGACGGCACCTTCGTGTTCATGCCGCTGGCGGAGGCGCAGGCCTATTTCAACCGCGCCTCCGACGTCACCTCGATCGAGGTCTTCACCACCAATCCCGACAAGATCGACGAGTACCGCAAGACCGTCACCGAGGCCGCCGGGCGCCCGGTCTATCTGGTCGACTGGCGGCAGCGCAACTCGACCTTCTTCAATGCGCTGCAGGTCGAGCGCAACGTCATGTTCCTGATCCTGACCATGATCGTGCTGGTGGCGGCGCTCAACATCGTCTCCGGGCTGATCATGCTGGTGAAGGACAAGGGCAGCGACATCGCCATCCTGCGCACCATGGGCGCCTCGCAGGGCTCGATCATGCGGATCTTCCTGATCACCGGCGCCGCGATCGGCGTGGTCGGCACGCTGTCTGGCCTCGTGGTCGGCCTGCTGGTCTGCACCAACATCGAATCGATCCGGCAGTTCATCTCCTGGATGACGTCCACCGAACTGTTTTCGCCGGAGCTGTATTTCCTGTCCAAGCTGCCGGCCGAAATCGATGTTGGCGAGACCAGCGCGGTGGTCGTCATGGCGCTGACGCTGTCGTTCCTCGCGACGCTGTATCCGTCCTGGCGGGCCGCCCGGCTCGATCCGGTCGACGCGCTGAGGTACGAGTAGAAATGGCTGACATGGCGCAGGGCGCAGAAGACGTACCGGTGGTTTATCTTCACGATATTCGCCGCACCTACACCCAGGGCGAGGCCCTCCTGACCATCCTCGACGGCGCTAAGCTGGCCCTGTGGGCCGGACAGTCGGTGGCGCTGGTGGCGCCTTCGGGCTCGGGCAAGTCGACGCTGCTGCATATCGCCGGCCTGCTGGAGAGCCCGGACGAGGGCGAGGTCTATGTCGGCGGCACCGCCACATCGGGGTTATCGGACGCCGAGCGGACCCAGATCCGGCGCACCGATATCGGCTTCGTCTACCAGTCGCACCGCCTGCTGCCGGAATTCAGCGCGCTGGAGAACGTCATGCTGCCGCAGATGATCCGCGGGCTGAAGCGCGCGGAGACGGTGAAGCGGGCCACCGAGATCCTGGCCTATCTCGGGCTCGCCGACCGCATCACCCACCGGCCGTCTGAATTATCCGGCGGCGAGCAGCAACGCGTCGCCATCGCCCGCGCGGTGGCCAATGCGCCCAAGGTGCTGTTTGCCGACGAACCGACCGGCAACCTGGATCCGCACACTGCGGACCATGTGTTTCAGGCGTTGATGCAACTGGTCAAGGCGACCCGGGTGGCGATGCTGATCGTCACCCACAACATGGCGCTGGCCGGCCGGATGGACCGGCGGGTGACGCTGGAGAACGGTCAGGTGGTCGAACTCGACTGATCCGTCCGGCCCCGGCGCCTCGGCTCAATAGGCGCGATGCTTGCGATGACGGCGGCGGGGCGCCGGCTGCTCGTCATAGTATTGCTGGTTGTAGGCCAGCGCCGGATTCTGGAAGCAGGTCAGGCCGAGACCGCTCGAGGTCGCCTGGCACTGGGCAAAGCTGTCGAAGGTGCACTGGTCGGTGTCGTAGCGCGTGCGCATGCAATACGCATAGTCGTGGGCCTCGGCGGGGGCGATGTCGATCGCCGAAAGGGTTCCGATGGCCATCAAGGCAACGAGGACTGCGCGCATCATAATCTCCTGCCGACTCGAGGGCCGGCCTGTGTGGCTACTGGGCATACCAAGCCGGGGGAACCGGCGTTCGTCAACTCACATCGCCGCGTTTCGTTGCCGCGCCCTTGTGGATGGAAACGAGCCGGAAACGTTTCGTTAAGCTTCGCTGCGAAGCGCGCTTTGCGGCCGTTGACTCCGAGAACAGAATGAGAACAATGTTCTTCATATGTTCCTTATGATTCCGGAGGCTGACATGTTGAAGACATTCGTTGAGGAAGCTGCGGCATTGGCGTCGATCGTGCTGTTCATCGGCATGATCGCAGTGTGGGCGCAGGTCATTCCGCAGCTCTGAAATGGGCCGGCGCGACTGCCGCCGGGATAACGGGGATGCTTTCCCCGTGGCGCCGGTTTCGCGTGGACAGTCGGGGGCCCAGCCATCACGATAGGTCAGCGAGTCGGCCGTGCGGCCGCCGCCATCCCTCGAGTCGATGATCGCCAGACCCATGAGCCAAAAGCCCGCAGCCGCGTCCAATGCCGGTTTTGTCCATCTCCACGTGCATTCGGCCTATTCGCTGCTGAAGGGCTCGATCAAGATCCAGAAGCTGGCGGAACTCGCCAAGGCCGACCATCAGCCGGCGCTGGCGCTGACCGACACCGACAACATGTTCGGCGCGCTGGAGTTCTCCGAGAAGCTGGTGAGCTACGGCATCCAGCCGATCGTCGGTTGCGAGATGGCGGTGGATTTCGGCGACCAGGACCCCAATGCGCGCCATGCCATGGCGCCGTCGCGGGTCGTGCTGCTGGCCACCCGCGAGCGCGGCTACCGCAGCCTGATGAAGCTGAATTCCCGGGCCTTCATGGAGACCCCGACCCATGAGGCGCCGCATATCAAGTTCGACTGGCTGAACGGCGAGACCGAAGACGTCATCATGCTGACCGGCGGCCCGGAGGGGCCGCTGGCGCTGGCGCTCAATGCCGATCACGCCGCGCTCGCGGCCGCGCGTTGCGACCGGCTGGCGGCGCTGTTCGGCGACCGGCTGTACATCGAATTGCAGCGTCACGGCGTCGACAAGGAGCGCCGCGCCGAGGCCGGCCTGATCGATCTGGCGTACAGCCGAGGCCTGCCACTGGTCGCCACCAACGAGCCGTATTTTGCCGCCGCCGACGACTACGAGGCCCATGACGCGCTGCTGTGCATCGCCGGCGGCAAGCTGATCGCCGACACCGAGCGCGAGCAGCTGACCGCCGACCACCGTTTCAAGACCCGCGCCGAGATGGCGGTTTTATTCGCCGACCTGCCGGAGGCGCTGGCTTCCACGGTGGAGATCGCCGAGCGCTGCGCGTTCCGTCCGCGCACCCGCAAACCGATCCTGCCGCGCTTCACCGTGGGAGCGGGCTCCCATGCCGCCGACGCCGAAAGCGAGGAAGCCGCGGAACTGAAGCGCCAGGCGGAGGAGGGGCTGCGGCAGCGCCTCAAGGTCCATGGCGTCTCGCAGGGCAAGACCGAAGAGGACTACCGGGCGCGGCTCGATTTCGAGCTCAACGTCATCACCCGCATGAACTACGCCGGCTACTTCCTGATCGTGGCCGACTTCATCAAGTGGGCGAAGTCGCAGGGCATTCCGGTCGGGCCGGGCCGCGGTTCGGGCGCAGGCTCGATGGTCGCCTATGTCATGACCATTACCGACCTCGATCCGCTCCGCTTCGGACTGCTGTTCGAGCGCTTCCTTAATCCCGAGCGCGTGTCGATGCCCGACTTCGACATCGACTTCTGCCAGGACCGCCGCGGCGAGGTCATCACCTATGTGCAGCAGCGCTACGGGCGCGACCAGGTGGCGCAAATCATCACCTTCGGTACGCTGCAAGCGCGCGGCGTGCTGCGCGACGTCGGTCGCGTGCTGCAGATGCCCTATGGCCAGGTCGACAAGCTGACCAAACTGGTGCCGCAGAATCCGGCGGCGCCGGTGACCCTGGCGGCGGCGATCGAGTCCGAGCCAAAGCTGCAGGCGTTTCGCGACGAGGATCCGATCGTCAAGCGCGCCTTCGATATCGCGCTGCGGCTCGAGGGGCTGACCAGGCACGCCTCGACCCATGCTGCCGGCATCGTCATCGGCGACCGCCCGCTGTCCGAGCTGGTGCCGATGTATCGCGATCCGAAATCCGACATGCCGGTGACCCAGTTCAACATGAAATGGGTCGAGCCCGCGGGGCTCGTGAAGTTCGACTTCCTCGGTCTGAAGACGCTGACCGTGCTCGACGTCGCGGTGAAGCTGTTGAAGCAGCGCAACCTCGATGTCGATCTGGCGACGCTGCCGCTCGACGACGCGGCCACCTACGCGATGCTGGCCAAGGGCGAAGTGGTCGGTGTGTTCCAGCTGGAAAGCCAGGGCATGCGGCGGGCGCTGGTCGACATGCGGCCGGACAGGTTCGAGGACATCATCGCGCTGGTGGCGCTGTATCGGCCGGGTCCGATGGCCAACATCCCGACCTATTGCGCGCGCAAACACGGCGACGAGGAGTCGGAGTACCTGCATCCGATGCTGGAGCCGATCCTCAAGGAAACCTACGGCGTCATCATCTACCAGGAACAGGTGATGCAGATCGCCCAGGTGATGGCCGGCTACTCGCTCGGGGACGCCGACCTGTTGCGCCGCGCCATGGGCAAGAAGATCCGCGCCGAAATGGAAAAGCAGCGCGAGATCTTTGTCGCGGGTTCGGTGAAGAACGGTGTCGGCAAGGATCAGGCGAATACGATCTTCGATTTGCTCGCTAAGTTCGCCGACTACGGTTTCAACAAATCTCACGCGGCCGCCTACGCGCTGGTGTCGTACCACACCGCCTACATGAAGGCGCATTATCCGGTTGAGTTCATCGCTGCGTCGATGACGCTGGACATGAGCAACACCGACAAGCTGTCGGAATTCCGCGCCGAGGCGCAGCGGCTCGACATCCGGCTCGAGGCGCCCAACATCAACCGCTCCGGCGCCACCTTCGAAGTGGCGGAGAACACCATCTTCTACGCGCTGGCCGGCCTCAAGGGCGTCGGCGGCAGCGCGGTCGAACTGATCGTCAGCTCCCGCAAGGACGGGCTGTTCACGTCGCTGGCGGATTTTGCCGCGCGCGCCAATCCGAAAGCCATCAACAAGCGTGTCATCGAAAGCCTTGCGGCGGCCGGCGCCTTCGACACGCTCGACGCCAACCGCGCGCGGGTGTTCGGCGGGGCCGATGCCATCCTGTCGGCGTGCCAGCGCAGCCACGAGGCGAGCACGGTGGGCCAGAACGACATGTTCGGCGGTGCGGCGGACGCGCCGACCATCATGCTGCCGCAGATCGACAACTGGCTGCCGTCGGAAAAGCTTCGCCGCGAATACGACGCCATCGGCTTCTTCCTGTCCGGGCATCCGCTTGACGACTACGCCGTCGTGCTGAAGCGGCTGCGGGTGCAGAGCTGGGCGGAGTTTTCGCGCGCCGTGAAGAGCGGCGCGACCGCCGGAAAAGTCGCCGCCACCGTGGTGTCGCGCCAGGAGCGCCGCACCAAGACCGGCAACAAGATGGGCATCTTCGGCCTGTCCGACCCGACCGGGCATTTCGAGGCGGTGATGTTCTCCGAAGGCCTCGCCACCTTTCGCGACGTGCTGGAGCCCGGCGCTGCCGTGCTGTTGC
>DATCUS010000009.1:0-48556 GCA_036561845.1 Tardiphaga sp.
AAGCACGCCCCGGGAGGCTGGAGGTCACCGTCCGGGCCCACTACGGGGCTCTGCCGCTCTGTGCCGGCTGGACGTGGACAGTGACAAGGCGGGGAAAGCCCGCCGGAAACTGTCCCGGAAGAACGGTCCCTCAGCCCTAAATCCCGCGGTGGCGCGCCCGCAGGCGCCGCGATCCGCAGCAATGCGGCTCGCGTCCCAACCACCATCCCCGCGCCTGCCGGCGCGCCGCTCCCCTCATGTCTCGAGGGGAGATCTGCTCACACCTCGGACGCCCTCGGCGCCGCGAGACAGCAGAAGCTTGGCTGTTTGACATTCGAATAGGAAGTTGCGCACCGGCGCAAAGCTTCACCCTCCCCTTTTGAGGGGGAGGGTCGACGCGCGGTCCGCGCAGCGGATGCGCGGCGGGGTGGGGTGACAGCGCCTGTGATCATCGATGAACCGTCACCCCACCCCGACAACACCGCGCTACGCGCAGTGTTGTCGACCCTCCCCCTCAAAAGGGGAGGGTGAAGAATGAACCGCACCGGCTTCTTACGACACGCCGATGCGCTGCACGTAGCGCCGGGTTTCGCCGATCGCGATGTGGATGACACCGGGCTTGCGGGAAAACTCGCCGTCGAAATCCACCGGGCTGGCATAGCCGAGCCACGGCTCGATGCACAGGAACGCCGCCCCCGGTTTCGACCACAGGCCGAGCTGGTGAAAGCCCTGCCAGGACAAATCGATGGTCGGCGCGCCCGGCGCCATGTAGCGCAGCGACGTGCTGGCGAGCTGGTCGATGACAATGGCATCGTCGGCGAACAGCTCTTCCGACAGCGACAGCGCGCCGCCCTCGACCGGCGACGGCTCCGACTGCGCGCGCAGCAGCCCGCCGTCGAGACGCCGCACCGGCGCCGGTTCGGCGTCGGAAAACACGAGAGTGTGCGATGCCTTGTCCTCGGCGCCCGGCAGCGGCCAGGCGAACGCCGGATGCGCGCCGATCGAGGCCGGCATCATTTCGTCGCCGGTGTTGCTGACCTCGTATGTGATGACCAGTTCGTCATCATGCACCGCATAGGTGACCAGCAGCCGGAATACGAATGGGAATTTTTCACGCGTCGCGGCGCTGTCGCGCAGCTCCAGCGAACAGGACTGCGCGTCGTGCGCGGTCCACTCGAAACGCAGGTCGCGCGCAAAGCCATGCTGCGTCATCGGATAGGTCTTGCCGCGATGGTGCAGCACGTCGCCCTTCAGCCGGCCGACGATCGGAAACAGGATTGGTGCGTGGCGCGGCCAGGCCGGGCCGGCCTGCCACAACAGCTCCTGCCCCGTGGCATTCTGCAGCGAGCAGAGTTCAGCGCCATCGGCCTTGACGGTCGCAGCGATGCGGCCGTTGCTCAGGGTATGGCGATCCATGGCGGGCCTCGCTCCGTGACTATCCTGGCCGGTGAACGCGGCGGCTACTGTCGCTTCCTTCCGGCCGGAGCCGCTGCCGGTCCCGGCGCTGGCGCCGGCGCGCTGCTGCCGGTGCTCGCACCGAACAGCAGACGGGTCGGATTGCGGTCGAGATTGTTCACGGCGCGGCTGATATCGGCGAGCGTGCGGCGGCCATCGGCCATCAGCGCACCCGAGCGCTTGTCGAGATTTTCGGTCAGTTCATGGAACGACTTCACGGCCTGCGTGAGTTCGCCGCCGTCCTTGCCGCCGGCCAGCGCATCGAGGCCGAGCAGGATGTTGTCGGTGCGCGCGACGACGCCGTCGGCCTTGCTCATGATGCCGTCGGTCTTGCCCATCACGCTGTCGATCTTCAGCATGATGCCGTCGATCACTTCGGAGTTCTTCGCCAGCGTTGCCGTGAAGGTCTCGACATTGCGCAGCGAATTCTTCACCGACTCCTGGTTCTCGGAGACAATGCGGTTGACGTTCTGCAGCGTCGCCTTGATCGCCTCGGAAATGTCCTGCACGGCATTGGGGTCCGCGGTGAGCGTCGGCACGCCGTCGTGGTCGAGCGGCACCGCAGGTGCGGCCTCATCGCCGCCCTTCAGCGAGATCGCAGAAACACCGGTGAGCCCCTGGAACTCGAGACCGACCAGCGTGTCCTTGCGGATCGGCGCGTTGTTCTCGACCATCGCCAGTGCGACCACGCGCCGCGGATTGTCGATCTTCACCGAGATGACTTCGCCGACCCTGATACCATTGAAGTTGACATTGCCGCCGTTGCGCAGACCGGAGGCGGAGCCCTCGAACACGATGCGCAGCGGGCTGCGCAGCTTGGTGCTGTGCAGGTTCTGGAACCAGAGCACAAAGCCGAACGCCGCAGCGATGACCGCCAGCGTGAACGTTCCGATCAGGACGTAATTCGCCCGCGTTTCCATCTAACCAACTCCAGTAGCAACTAGCCTACAACGGCCCGTGCGCGTTTTCCGTGGAAGTATTCCCGCAACCAAGGGTGCTGCGAGGCAAGCATGTCCGCCATGGTGCCCTGGGCAATGATCTTGCCCTCGCCCAAGACGGCGATCCGGTCACACGCTGTATGAAGGCTGTCCAGATCATGAGTTACCATGAAAACGGTCAGGCCCAAAGTCCGCTGCAGCGTGCGCACCAGCTCATCGAAGTCGCCGGCGCCGATCGGATCGAGTCCCGAGGTCGGCTCGTCGAGGAACACGATCTCGGGATCGAGCGCCAGCGCGCGCGCCAGGGCGACGCGCTTGATCATGCCGCCCGACAGTTCCGACGGAAAGCGTTCGGCAACGTCCGGCTTCAACCCGACCATTCCGAGCTTGGCGATGGTGATCTCGTCGAGCAGGCGCTGCGAGATGTTGAGATATTCGCGCATCGGAAACTGGATGTTCTGCATCACGCTGAGCGACGAGAACAGCGCGCCGTGCTGGAACAGCACGCCCCAGCGGCGCTCGATGGCGCGCCGTGCCGCGAAGTCGGCCTCGTCCATATCGGTGCCGAACACCTCGATGTGACCGGCGACCTTCGGCATCAACCCGATGATGGTGCGCGTCAGCACCGACTTGCCGGCACCGGACGCGCCGACGAAACCGAGGATCTCGCCGCGTCCGACGTCGAGATTGAGCCCGTCGAGCACGCGCCGTGGCCCGAAATCGACGCGCAGGTCGCGCACCCGGATGATGGCGTCGGAAGTGGTTACGGGCATCGTCAGATCCCGATCGATGCGAAGAAGATGGCGAACACGCCGTCCATGACGATGACCAGGAAGATTCCCTTCACCACCGACGCGGTGGTGTGCTGGCCCAGCGACTCCGCGCTGCCCTGCACGGCAAGCCCCTCGACGCAGGCGACGATGCCGATCACCAGCGCCATCACCGGCGCCTTGACCATGCCGACGAGGAAGTGATTGATCGAGATGGCATCGCGCAATCGCGACAGGAAGGCTTCGGGATCGACGCCGCCATACAGCCAGGCCACGAGTCCGCCGCCGTACAATGCGGCCATGCCGCCGAGGAAGGTCAGGATCGGCAGAGCGATCACCAGAGCGATCATGCGCGGCAGGATCAGCACCTCGATGGGATCGAAGCCCATGGTGCGCAGCGCGTCGATCTCCTCGCGCATCTTCATCGAGCCGAGTTCGGCGGTGTACGCACTGCCGGAGCGGCCGGCGACCATGATCGCCACCAGCAGCACGCCAAGTTCCCGCAGCACGAGCAGACCGAGCATATCGACCACGAACACGTCGGCGCCGAACTTGCGGAAATGAAAGATCCCCTGCTGGGCGACAATGCAGCCGATCAGGAAGGTGATCAGCACCACGATCGGCACCGCGCGCCAGCACACCTGTTCGAGATGGTGCACCGTCGAGGTCAGCCGGAACTGGGAGGGACGAACGAACACGCGCAGCCAGGCCGCCATCACTGCGCCGGCCATGTCGATCAGCGCGACCAGCCCGGTGCCGATGCCCACGACGCTGCGGCCGACGCCGTCCAGCACGCCGGTGATCGACATTCCCTGCCTGACGCTCGGCGCCGCCGGTTTGACCCGCTGCACTTCATCCACGAGGCTGGAATAGTTGGCGGACAGGCCGGCGATCTTCGCCTCAATCCCGCCCTGGGTCAGCGAGCGGCGCAGCCGCTCGATCAGCCAGGCGCCGAACGTATCGAGCTTGGAGACCCCGGAGACATCGATGAATATATTCGGCCGGCTGCCGGTCAGTTTCTCGGCGTCGGTAACGATTCGTTCCAGCGTCGACGCGTGGTGCGCGGTCCACGCACCGGCGGCACACAGCGCAAGACCGTCGCTTTTGGCGATCTGTTCCAGACTCGGTCCGCCGCTCACTGCCGGCTCCTGCGCTCGTTTACCCTGTACATTTACCAAAGTCTTAACACGGAGCCGACAATCTGAGGGGATGCAACACGATGGTATGGTTAATTCCAGCCCATATGATCCGCCGCGCAGTGAGAGACTGCGATTGCGTCGCCAACAAGTTCGAGCCGTGACGTATACTTCGATGGATGCATCACTTTATTGTCGTCGCCGGCGGGTGGTCCCTCGCCTGCCCGAATGTTCAAGATCCGAAGGCCGCCCTTGTCCGACGTCAACAACTCCCGATCGATCGTTCTCACTGCCCGGATCGAGCGCTGGCCGATCGCCGGCGCCTTCACCATCAGCCGCGGCGCCAAGACCGAGGCCGTGACCGTCACCGCGGAACTGTCGCGCGGCGGCCTGACCGGGCACGGCGAATGCGTGCCCTATGCGCGCTATGGCGAGACCCCGGAAGCCACCCTCGCGGCAATTCTGTCGACCCGGGGGGCCTTCGACAGCGGTATCGACATCCCCTTGCTGCAGGCCGCAATGCCGGCCGGCGCTGCCCGCAACGCGCTGGACTGCGCCCTGCTCGACCTCGACGCCAAGGCCAGCGGCCGGCGGATCTGGGATCTGCTCGGCCGGCCTGCACCGCGCGCCTGCACCACCGCCTACACGATCTCGCTGGGCACGCCGGAAGCCATGGCAGCCGCGACTGCCAAGGCTGCGCACCGACCGCTGCTCAAGATCAAGCTCGGTGGCGACGGTGACGCTGCCCGGATCAAGGCGGTGCGCAAGGAAGCGCCGGAGTCCGAACTGATCGTCGATGCCAACGAGGCGTGGACCCCGGACAATCTGGTGGACAACCTCGCTGCCTGCGAAGCCGCCGGGGTGACGCTGGTGGAGCAGCCGCTGCCGGCCGGCAAGGATGCCGCGCTGGCGCAGATCCGCCGCCCGATGGCGATCTGCGCCGACGAAAGCGTCCATGACCGCGCCTCGCTGGAGGGACTGCGCGATCGCTACGACGCCATCAACATCAAGCTCGACAAGGCCGGCGGCCTGACCGAGGCGCTGGCGATGGCCGACGCCGCGCAGGCGCTTGGCCTGGAGATCATGGTCGGGTGCATGGTGGCCACGTCGCTGGCGATGGCGCCGGCGATGCTGCTCGCCCGCCTGGCCCGCTATGTCGACCTCGACGGTCCGCTGCTGCTGGCCGGCGACCGCGCCGACGGCCTGCGCTACGACGGCAGCACCATCTATCCGCCCGACGCCGCGCTCTGGGGCTGATCGCCCCTCGGCGTGTCGGCGCGGTGGCGCCCGAACCACATGGTGGCGGCGCCGCCGAGCGCCAGCGCGGCCATGGCCAGATAGACGCTCTGCCCGTAGCGCGCATAGATCGCGCCGGACAGAATGGCGGCCGTGCTCATGACGACGCCGGTGCAGGCGGTCATCGTGCCCTGCGCGCGCGCCGTAAGATGGCCCGGGACGTGGCGCACCAGCAGGCCCATGGTGCCGACCTGGGTCAGCCCGAAGGTCAGGCCGTGCATCAGCTGGATCCCGGCCAGCACCGGCAGCGCAAGTTCCTGTGCCGTGATCAGCCAGCGCGCCACCGCGCACAGGCCGCCCAGCACCACCAGCAAGGCCGACGGCAGGCTGAACCGCGGCGACAGCGCAAATACCGCGATCTCGGCCACCACGCCCAGCGACCACAGGCCGGCGATGGTCAGGCCGCCCAGCCCCGAGGTCTGCCAGGTGATGGAGGCGACGGTGTAATAGGCGGCATGGCTGCCCTGGATCAGCGCGGTCGCCGCCATGATGGTCAGGAAGCCCCTGTCGCGCAGCAGCCCGGCGGCGCCGGCGAGGGCGGGATGACTGACCCGCCGGGCCTCCAGCGGCTGCAGGCCGAGGCTGGCGATGGCGCCGAGCGCCGCCATCCCGGCAATGACCCAGATCAGGTGCCGGGCGGCAATGACCTCGACGAGCAGGCCGCAGGCCAGCGCCCCGACCACGAAGGCCGCCGAGCCCCACAGCCGCAGCGGCCCGTAGTTCAGCCCGTAGCGCGCCACGCCCTTCAGCGCGTAGCCGTCGGTGAGCGGCACCATCGGCGTCCACACGCAGGCGGTGAAGGCGAAGGCGATGAAGATCGCCAGCGGCTGCTCCAGCAGCCCGACGACGGCGAAGCCCAGCGCGGTCAGGAATGCGGTGGCAATCATCGCGCCGCGCAGCGAACGGCGCCGTTCGGCCAGGCCGGTAATGAAAGGCAGGATGGTGAAGCGGGTGACCGACGGCACCGCGGTGATGATACCGATCCACGACGGATCGATCCCCACGGCCTTCAGCCAAACCGGAAAGAACGGCAGGTAAGTACCCACCGAGCCGAACACCGCGCCATAGAACAGCGCCAGCCGCACCGCGAATCGATGGGTAACCGTCGGCGCAGCGATGGGGATTTTTGCCTCGGCTGCCATCAATTCAATTGCGATTCGGCTGATATCATGGTGATCGTTACATGAAAGCGCAGTGATTTGCGCCGCGAGTTTAGCCATGGCCGACGAAGCATTTGCCCTCTCCCCGATTTCCGCCCGTGCATCGCTGCCGAGCGAGGCGGACTACGATGCGATTCGCGAAGCCTTCATGGAGACGGCGCGCGGTCGCTGGTTTCTCGCCGAATACACCAAGCGCAACCGCAATGCCGATACCGGCATGGTGCTCGAAGCGGTTACCCGCATGGAAGCCAATCTCGCCGCGCAGAAACAGGCACCCGCCATTGTCGGCCTGATCACCTCGCTGGGCGCCATCCGCTCGGCGATCCGCGACGCCAAGGTCACCGCAGCCGAGGCGATGCCGCGCTTCGATGACGACGAGACGCTGTCTGCCGCACGCAACGGCGCACGGATCATTCGCGAGATCGCGTGGACGCTGCGCGAATGCGGCGCCGACGCCCGGATCTGCGATCTGCTGGATACCCAGGTGCAGGCGATCGATGCCGGCCAGCAGCGCACCGCCACCGCAGACGGTCGTGCCGCCGTGCTGGCGTCGTTCGACGTGCTGGTGCAGCGGATCGAACAGCTCGCGGCCGGCGACTCCCCGCGCGCCGCTGCGCCTGCTGCTGCAGCACCGCCCGAGCAGCCCGGCGCGGCCGCGGAAAAACACGCGGCTTCGGTGACGCCGCTGTTTCGCCATGAGGCCGAAGCGGCTGCGGACTTCGCCGCTCCCGAATTGGGTGAAGCGGCGGCGCAGACGGACGTGGCTGCACAGACCGACGTCACGTCGCCGGCCGAAGCGATGGCGTCTGAAGCAGTCGTGTTGGAAGCGGTGGCGTCCGTAGAATACGATCGGCCGGCTGACGTTGCAGAGGCGATGGTCGAAGCGCCCGCATCCACGGCGCCATCCGCCGACCTGAATTCGCTGGCGCTGGCGGACACCGCGTTCGCCGCCCACGAGGATCTTGCGGCGTCCGAGGTTACTGAAGTCGCGCAGCGCGACGCCGAAGAAGAGATCGCCGAGGATCGGGCGGTGCTCGACTTGGTCGCCATGGAAATGGCCGCGCCCGACCTCAGCGAGCCCGAGATGGCCATTCCGGAAACTACAGTTCCCGAAATGGAATCGCCGCAACTCGCCGAACCGGAAATGACCGCAGCGGTCGCGCCGGCAGTTGAAGCTATCGCCGCGCCGCAGCCTGAGCCCGAAGTGCCGTCGCATCCGTCGCTCGGCGCCGCCCTCATCGCCGGCGGCGTGATCCCGCATCCGAACGCGCCGGCCAGCGATCCGCTGACGCCGATCCGCCGCATGAGCCAGGCCGAGAAGATCGCCTTCTTCTCGTAGGCGTGGCTCGAAAGCTACGCGATCAGCTTCGCGTAGAGGTCGGCGTCGACATTGCCGCCGGACATCACGATCACCACGATCTTGCCGCGCGCCTCGAAGCGGCCCGACAACAGCGCCGCCAGACCGACCGCGCCGCCCGGCTCGGCCACCAGCTTCAGCTCGCGAAACGCGAATTTCACCGCTTCACCGACCTCGGCATCGGAAGCGACGACGCCCTGCGTCAGCAGCCGCTGATTGACGGCGAAGGTCAGTTCGCCGGGCATCGCGGCCATCAGCGCGTCGCAGATGGTGCGGCCGTGGGCGGCGTGCGGCTGGCGCCTGCCGGCGCGCAACGACATGGCGTGGTCATCGAATCCTTCCGGCTCGGCGCACATGATCGAGGCCTGCGGAAAGCGGGCTTTCACCGCAGTGGCGATGCCGGCGATCAGTCCGCCGCCGGAGGCCTGCGCCACCACGATATCCGGCGCCAGCCCCAGCGCGGCCAGATCCTCGGCGATCTCGCGGCCGACGGTGCCCTGCCCGGCCATCACGAAGGGATCGTCATAGGGCGGCACCAGCGTCGCGCCGCGCGGACCGGCGATGGCACGGGCAATGGCCTCGCGGTCCTCAGTGTCGCGATCGTACAGCACCACTTCAGCGCCATAGCCCTTGGTCTTCTCGCGCTTCGACGCCGGCGCATCGGACGGCATCACGATGGTCGCCTGCATGCCCAATATCTGCGCCGCCGCTGCGACGCCCTGGGCATGATTGCCGGACGAGAATGCCACCACGCCGCCGCCGCGTGCGCTTTGCGGAATCGACGACAGCTTGTTGAAGGCGCCGCGGAACTTGAACGATCCGGTCCGCTGCAGCATTTCGGGTTTCACGAACACCCGCGCGCCGGTCAGCGCATCGAGTGCCGGCGACGACAGCAAGGGCGTGCGGACCGCATAGGGCGCAATCACCGTTGCGGCGACGTCGATGTCCGCCGGGGTGATCGGCAGGGGGAGAGAATTTGTCATGCAGATGTTGTAGCGCGGCCCGCATTCGGCAGGCAAGGCGGCGTGCAGGTCAGGTCGCGAAGCGCGGATGCTCCGGCCCGGTCTCGGCTCTTGTCATGGCAGATTCGGCGTTCACCCCGGCTATATTCCGGACGAAGGCACGGGCCGAAATGTCCCATGACTGGCTTGCGGCAAAGCGCAGGCAGGCTTGCGGCGAAATCGTGAGCGCCGCCAGACAGGCCTCTCGCAGATTTTCGCTGAGGACGCCGACCGGGGCATCGCCGATCACATCGCGCGGCCCCGTCACCGGGAATGCCGCCACCGGCACGCCACTGGCCAGCGCTTCCAGCAGCACCAGCCCGAAGGTGTCAGTCTTGCTCGGGAACACGAACACGTCGGCGGCGGCATAGGCCACCGCCAGCGCCTCGCCCTGCAGGGCGCCCAGGAACACCGCCTTGGGGTAATCCCGCTGCAGGACAGCGCGCGCCGGACCATCGCCGACCACCACCTTGGTGCCGGGCAAATCAAGCGCGAGGAATGCCTCGAGATTTTTCTCCACCGCTACGCGACCGACCGAGAGGAAGATCGGCCTCGGCAGGCCGAGATCGACCTTGCGTGGATGGAACAGTTTCGTATCGACGCCGCGCGGCCACAGAACGACGTTGCGAAAGCCACGGTCGCGCAACTCGGCAGATAGCGCCGGCGTCGCCGCCATCACCGCGGCGCTGGCGCCGTGGAAGCGACGCAGCCCGGCCCAGATCCAGGATTCCGGGATCGGCAGCCGCGCAGAGATATATTCGGGAAACCGGGTATGGAAGCTGGTGGTGAACGGCAGGCCGCGACGGCGGCAATAGGCCCGCACCGCAAATCCGATCGGCCCCTCGGTGGCAATGTGGATGTTGTCCGGCCGCGCCGCTTCGATCAGACGCGCAATCTTGGCGCGGCCCGGCAGTGCCACGCGCAGGTCGGGATAGCTCGGCAGCGCGATGGTGCGAAACGAATCCGGCGTGAGGAAGCTGACATCGACGCCGAGACCTTTGGCCGCCTCGGCCATCGTGGTCAGCGTGCGCACCACACCGTTGACCTGCGGGTGCCAGGCGTCGGTGGCGACCAGAATGCGCATCAGGCGGCCTGTGCCGCGACGGCGGCGACCGGCGCCGCGCGCCGCAGCGGATCGGTCCAGGTGATGATCTCGAAGCGACCGTCCTCGTGCTCGGCCAGCGCCGTGCAGCTTTCGACCCAGTCGCCGCAGTTCATGTAGCGGATGCCGTGATCGTCGCGGATCGCGGCGGTGTGGATGTGGCCGCAGATCACGCCATCGGCGCCATGGCGGCGCGCCTCATTGGCCAGCGTCTCCTCGAACGCTCCGATGTAGTTGACGGCGTTCTTGACCTTGAGCTTGGCCCATTGCGAGAGCGACCAGTAGGGCACCCCGAACCATTTGCGGAACGCATTGACGAGGCGGTTCATCTGGATGGCGAAATCATAGGCCTTGTCGCCGAGATGGGCGAGCCAGCGCGCATTCTGCACCACGAGGTCGAAGATGTCGCCGTGGATCACCAGATAGCGCTTGCCGTCGACGCCTTCGTGGATGGTGTTTTCCACCACCTCGATGCCGCCGAAATGGGTGCCGTAATAGTTGCGCAGGAATTCGTCGTGGTTGCCGGGGATGTAGATGATCTTCGCACCCTTGCGGGCCTTGCGCAGCATCTTCTGCACGAAGTCGTTGTGGGATTGCGGCCAGTGCCAGCCGGACTTCAGCGCCCAGCCATCGACGATGTCGCCGACCAGATAGATGGTTTCGGCATCGTGGGTGCGGAGGAAATCCAGCAGCCGGTCGGCCTGCGAGCCGCGCGCGCCCAGATGCACGTCGGAGATAAACAAGGTGCGAAAGCGCCGTTCGTTGCCTTCACTCATCACGTCTCTTTCCATGCCGAGCAGTTAACAGAAATGCATGACGGCGCGATGACGCCTATGCCGCGAGCGGCGCCGCCGTTCGCTCGAAACACACCAGGGTGTAGATGCCGAACGGCGCCACCTTGCGCCGTTCGATAAGGATCGAATCGGAATTGGCCTGCGACCAGGCCTGCAGCCGGGCGAACGGGAACTCGGGGCGCAGGCCCAGCGCGCGGGTCTTGACCGCCGCCCATCGCTCCACCGCCGCGGCCAGACCCGTCTCCGAATAAAGGTGGTTGACCAGGATGATGCGGCCGCCCGGCTTCACCACGCGGTGGCACTCCGACAGCACCTGCTCGGGATTGGCCACCAGCGTGATAACGAATTGGGCAACGACGCAGTCGAAACTCGCATCAGCAAAGGTCATCGCGTGCGCATCCATCTGCTGCACGCTTTTAACGTAAGGATATCGGCCGCTGGCCATCTTGGCCCGCGCCTTCTCGAGCATCGGCGCGCTGAGATCGATGCCGGTGATCTCGGTGGTCGCGTCGTAGTCGTCGAACGACAGACCGGTTCCGACGCCGACTTCGAGAATCTTTCCGCCCACGGCGCGCGCAGCGGCGGCGGCGGCGCGGCGACCCTTCAGCATCACCGGTCCGCACACCGCGTCATAGATCGGCGCCCAGCGGGCATAAGCGGTTTCAACCACGGACTTGTCGAGATCGAGTGTCGCCATGCAGTGATCCGTTCAGCCTGTCCGCAGAGAATCGGACAACTTGTTTGCTGTTCGCTGATACCAATCGAGTGCGACAGAGCGACGACAGAGTGTCGCAGGGCATGGAAGGCCACCGGCGAGAGCGGACCTGGACGGCGAAGCTCGCCGCGCCCCTGGCGCTCGTCCGATTTCACCACGGCTGCGCGCAACTTCCCACAAGCTTGCTGAAGAACGGACATCCTCCGATCGGAGGGCGCGGTGCCGAGGATCGCCTGATACCGCTCTCCAATGTTCACCTGCCGGCACGGACCAGGCATTCACCGGCAATCCAGGAGGATCTTATGGCCCACATCGGAAGCTGCTTTTGCGGCGCGGTCAAACTCGAAGTAACAGGGGAGCCGGAAGCGATGGGCTACTGTCACTGCTCATCCTGCCGATCGTGGTCCGGCGGTCCGGTCAACGCCTTCAGCCTGTGGAAGCCCGGTGCGGTCCGCATCACCGCCGGAGCAGAACGGATCGCAACGTTCAGGAAAACCGAAAACAGCCATCGTCAGTACTGCGTGGAATGCGGCGGCCACCTGATGACCAACCATCCGCATTTCGGCCTGCTGGACGTCTTCGCCGCAACCATTCCGGGCCTTTCATTCGTGCCGGCCGTGCACGTCAACTACGCAGAGACCGTTCTGCCGATGAAGGACGGGCTGCCGAAACTCAAGGATTTTCCCGCCGAACTCGGCGGCTCCGGCGAGACGATCGCCGAATAGCGGCCCCCGATCGCTATCCGACGCCGCGGCGCCGGCCTCGATTCATCTGGCCCGACACATCAGGAGACGACATGCCCAATGCAATTGAAAACAGCGTGAAACGACCCTTGCCATCGGCTAACCAAAGCCTGGCCAAGCGATGGGCCGCCCTCGGCTTTGGCGGCGTGGCCTACTTCATCTTTGTCGCGACATTTCTTTATGCAATTGGCTTCGTATCGCAATATGCGCTCCCGAAGTCCATCAACACCGGGCCGACATCGCCATTTGCGCAAGCGTGTCTCGTCGACCTTGCGCTGATGTTCTTATTTGCCATTCAGCACAGCGGAATGGCGCGGCAAGGCTTCAAGAGACTGCTGACGCGCATTGTGTCCACGGCCGTCGAGCGCAGTATTTACGTCCTGCTGAGCAGCCTGTCGCTGGCGTTGCTGTTCTGGCAATGGCAGCCCATCACCACCGTAGTCTGGACCATTGAGAATCCGGCGCTGGCGAACCTCGTGACGGCCGTCGGTCTGTTCGGCTGGCTGATTGTCGTCCTGAGCACCTATCTGATCAGCCACTTCGAATTGTTCGGGCTCACGCAGGTGGCCGCGTATTTCGCCGGACGCCCCGCTCCGGCGGCCGAGTTCAAGGCGCCGGGGCTTTACCGCCTGATCCGTCACCCGATCTATCTGGGCTTCATCATCGCGTTCTGGTCGACCCCCACCATGACGATCGGTCAGATGCTGTTTGCGGCGGTAACGACGATTTACATCCTTGTCGGCATCCAGCTCGAGGAACGGGACTTGATGACGCTGCTCGGCGATGAATACCGCCGTTACCGCGACAAGGTGCCCATGCTCCTGCCCACGCGCGGGCTCCCGCGAGACACTTGAGGACCAGCAAAGGGCTCCCGTCATCCGGTCCGCGCAGCGCACAGCGGCGCGGCCAGCCCGATGCCATGAGCCGCTTCTGCAATCGCGATGAGGCGGAGTGTTCTATGCCGACACTGATACAGATCGATCGACTTCCATTGTGGACGACCAAAGCGACGAGCGGAGACGTCATTCACATCCGACGCGTGGACGAAAGCGATGGCAGCCATATTCGGCAATATTTCCGCACGCTGTCAGGCGCGTCCCGATATCGCCGCTTCATGGGATCCGTCAACGAGCTATCGCCTGACGAAACCGCGCGGTTCGTCGGCAACGGACCGGTTCCAACCTTTGCCATGGCCGCTGAAATTCGATCGAACAACGAGCGACTGATCGTCGGCGAGGCATCTTGCGCACTGGATCTCGAAAGGAAATCGGGAGATCTCGGCGTCTCTGTCGGGGATCCCTGGCAGCGCCGTGGCATCGGTTCGGCACTTGTCCATGTCGTGGAATGCTGCGCGATCCGATTGGGATTGCGGCACCTGCTCGGCGAGGCCTTGCAGTCCAACGACGAGATCAAGGGCCTTGCCCGACGCGCAGGCTTTGCCATCACGCGAAGGCCGGGAGAATGGCAGGTCATCCGTTTCGAGAAACGGCTGCCGTCTTCGGATCGGCAACCGGGCTGACGTCATCCAGCGACCTCGATCCAGCGCTGGACGCATCACGTCGCCGCGCACGCCTCCTGCGCGGAGCACGCCTTTGTAGAGTTGCGGTGAGTTCGGTCATGCCTCGTTTCTTCTTCGATCTATTTCTCGGCAAATACGTTGTGCTTGATCCGGGCGGCATGATGCTGTCCGACCGGCTCCGTGCGATGTCCGCGGCCGGCGAACTGGCGGACCATCTTTTCCTGTCGCGGACCGACCTGCACGGAAGCGGGAGCTGGATTCGCGTCCGCGACCATCGCGGCAAGACGGTCGGTCGCCTCGAAGTCGACCGGGAGCCCGTCGCCGAATCCGCAGAATGAAGCCGCGCTTGCTGAAGCGGACGCGCCCAGGCGCACGGTGCAAGCGGTGTGATGCAAGCGAATAAGCGCGGCGCAACATCCTTCGATCGCAGGACGCTGCGCTGAACACTTGCGACTACACCGCAGCCTGCCGCACCCGCCACGCAGAGCCGGGCCTTATGCGGTATATGGAGTTTCGCGCGCATGTCCTCGGCTCGTCGACAGCTTCCCCTGCTCTCCTGGCCCATCAGGGGCGGACCGGCCTTTCGCGAAGAAATTGATCGGCTGACAACCATCAGCTTTTCGACCGAAGAAATTCCGGAAGCGGATCGCGCTCGAATGTGGCGCGACCACTACGGGCAAATCGGATTGAAGGTTGACATCGAACCTGCGCCGGACAGTGTGTTTCAAGCCTGTGTCCTGTCGCGCATTCTGCCGGGGTTGCATCTGTTGTCGGGCACGCTCTCTCCGGCTCGCATCGAACGCACGCGGGACTCTGTCGCAGACGGCAATGACGACCTCGCGCTGATCATCAACCGATCCGGCGACGTGACCGTATCATCCCGCCACCGCGATCTCCAACTTTCCCAAGGCGATGCGGTACTGGTCAGCGGCAGCGATGCGACGGTATTCAATCGATGGACCCAGGGCGAATCGCTATCGCTTCGCGTGCCGCGCGCGGTGTTCAAGGCGCTCATTGGCGATGTTGACGACGCCGTAATGCACCAGATTCCGCGTCAGTCGGAGCCACTGAAGCTCCTGACGGGCTACGCGCACGCGCTGGTCGTGGAAAACGGGCTGGCAACGGCAGACCTTCGACACGTGGCCATCAGCCATGTGCAAGATCTTCTGGCACTTGTCGTCGGCGGCGAGCGGGGCGCCGCGCACCTTGGCGGCAGCGAAGGATTGCGCGCAGCCCGGCTCAGATCAGCCAAGGAATTTGTTGTCCGGAACAGTGCGCGCCACGACATCGGAGTCGGCATGGTGGCCGCTCATCTCGAGGTTACGACCCGATATCTTCAAAGATTGTTCGAAGCCGATGGATCGACGTTCTCAGCTTTCCTGCTCGACCAACGGCTGACGAATGCCTGCCGCATGCTGTGCGACCTGCAGTTCGCCGACCTCCCCGTCAGTACGATCGCCTACGAGGTCGGGTTCAGCGATCTCTCGTACTTCAATCGCTGCTTCCGGCGTCGCTACAACGCGACACCAACCGATGTCAGGGAAGCCCGCGCGCCGTCATGACATACGACCGGATCTGGACGCTCCGTCGTCAATGCGCCTCAGTCCATATCCGATAGCCGTGATGAACACACGGCGCTGTTCCGCGATGCCCAGGGTCGCGCGCTGAGCGCCAAGATTTGTCGTTGGCGTCCCGCTAGACGTGCATCCCGATCGGATCGCCGGCGGCACGTCGCACCACGTCTCGATACGCGGCGGCTTCGGCATTCGGGTCCGGACGACGGATACAACAGGAGCTTCGGAATGAGGTCAGCTTCCAATCGGCTACGGCCCGACACGGAATCTGTCGCCGCGGAACGTGCCGATGATCATCAGTTACTGAGCAGCCTGATCGGGGACATCTACGATGCTGCGCTTGACGACGCATTGTGGCCCACGGCACTGGAACGATCGGCAATCTTCGTGGGCGGTGTCGGCGCTTCCCTTTTCGCGAAGGACACGACGGCCATCGCAGGAAATGTGTATCACAACTTCGGAATCGATCCGTACTACCAGAAACTCTACTTCGACAAGTTTTCGGGGCTCGATCCGCTGACCATGCCGCATCCGTCTGCCGAATATGAGCAGCCCGTTGCAACCAGCGACCTGATGTCATACGAGGAATTTGCGGAAACGCGTTTCTATCGCGAATGGATTCGGCCGCAATCGCTCGTCGACTTCGTCGGTGTCGTTCTGGAAAAATCCGCTTCGACTATCACGGTCTTCGGCGTGTTTCGGCACGAGCGTGACGGCCTTGTGGATGAGGCGGTGCGCAGGCGGATGACTCTCCTCGCCCCTCACGTACGCCGTGCGATCCTGATACGCCGAATCGTCGATGCCAAGGACGCAAAGGCGACGACCTTCGCCGATACCTTCGATGGGCTGACGTCCGGTCTGTACATCGTGGATGAGATTGGACGGATCCTGCATGCCAATCGCGCGGGAAAACTCCTGCTGACTGCGAGGTCGCCCGTGAGAATGGCCGGTGGAAAGCTTGTTGCGTCGGAACCGCAGTCTGCCCAGGCGCTGCGCAATGTCATTGCCGCAGCCAATCGTGGCGGAGCGCTCCTCAGCGACGATCTGGCGCTGCCGCTGACCGGCGAATGCGGAGAATGCTATGTCGCCCATATCCTGCCGTTGGCGTCGCGCAGGAGTCACGACGTCAGCCGTCCCGCGATCGCAGCCGTGTTCATTCGCAGAGTTACCCTGCCTCTGCCATCCCCGCCGGGCGTGATCGGCCGTGCGTTCAGGCTGACGGCAGCAGAGCTGCGCGTGCTCTTTGCGATCGTCGAGATTGGCGGCGTTCCGGAGGTTGCCGCGTCCCTTGGCGTCGCCGAAACAACGATCAAGACGCATCTCGGTCATCTGTTCGAGAAGACCGGCGCCACTCGCCAGGCGGATCTGATCAAGCTCGTTGCGGGATATGCGAGTCCGATCAGCGTCCGGCCCACATAGTTCAATCCATCCCGAGGTCCCCCGATCGGAGGACGCGCATGCCGCGCTACGCTGCAGAATGCCAACGCGTCGAACGCCGCCGGTCGGCGTGCTGTCGGCGTCGCAACGGGTTCAGGCCGGCAGCGATCACAGATCGCGTCCGCGCCGGACGATCCGGAAACCGACCATGAGCACGTGCCATCATGATGAGAAAATTGACCTTTGCCGCCGTCATTCTTTGCTTTGCCCTCGTCCACGCGATCGCCTTGCATCGGCTCGACAGGATCCGACATCAGGACGCATTGACAACGGCTGTCGCGATGCCCACCGGGGATTGAGGCCGGCAGTCGCAGTCCACGCGGGCAAATATTGATGCGCCGCGCCGCATTCGATGGCCACTGATATCTTGAACCCGGCGGGTTCCATCAGACAATGAGGCCAAGCCCCGACAGGAACAAAATGACGAGGATGATGCGCCTGAAAAGCGCTTCGTTGACAGCCCTGAACATGAAGATGCCGAGCGCTGTTCCGGCCAGGAGTGCCGGCAGGCTGATGGCGAGGTTGATCAGGACGGTGGACGACAGGGTCCGCTGTGACAGCATCAGCGTCAGTGCGAACAGCTGCATCGCCGCGATGAACGGCTGAACGACGCCGCGCTGCTGTGCCTTTGGCAGTCCGTGGAGATCGCACCAGATGGTCGGGAGCGCGCCGGGCATCGCGGTCAAGCCGCCGATCAGCCCGCCGCCAAATCCGATAAGCGCATTCCGGCCGCTGCTGGCCATGGCGTGGCTTGACGCCAGCGAGGGGCGAAACAGCATATATGCCGAATACAGGGCGACCGTTATTCCAAATCCTGCGCGAAACAACATCGTGTCGACGTTGTGCAGCAAGTAGACCGATAACGGGACGCCGAGCAATCCGCCCCCAATCAGGACGGCGCTGTCCCTCCATTGAATATTCTTGCGTAAGGCCCAGAGGTTGCCGCCCTGCACCGCGATGCTCGAGGCCATCATCAGCGGGACGGCCTCGGAAGGCGGCAGCACGTGAAGCAGGATCGCGCCAGCGACAGCCGAGAATGCAAAGCCGGCCAGCCCGGAGACCAGCGCCCCGGCAAACGCGGCGGCGCTCAGGAACAGAAGGGAGTCGAGATGAGACAACGCGCGATCCTCTCCGATGGAGTTGCTGTTTCACGCCGTCCATCGATCTCCGGTGCAGGCAGACGGCCGTGCATCCGGCCTGTCTCAAGGGCAGACGTGACGCGACCCTAGGCGTCGGCGAATAGCGCCGCGTCCTGCGATCGATGGATGTCGGAGGAATTTGCATCGCGCGGGTTGGCCGGATGCGCGCAACACGCCCGCGCCCGACTTCGCCGGTGACGCATCGAAGTGGTCAAAGCCGAGATCAGCGGGCCGTCATCCGGTCCGTGCATGCAAACGGCGACGTGGGGGATGCATCGTCAGGACGCGAGCGGACTCGCATATCCGGCCGTCAGCCTGATCAGATCGGTCTGGCGACTGACGCCTGTCTTGGCAAAGATGCGGTTCAGATGGGTCTTGACCGTCGTTTCGGCGATGCCGAGCATTTTCGCGGTATCCGGCACGCCGCCGGATTGAACGATGGCAAGCAGCACGCGCGATTCCGCCGGCGTCATTTGAAAACTGCGCGCCACCAGTCCGGCGCATGACTCGCTGTCGAGCGCGGCCCGTCGTATGAACAAAGCGGCGACGGCCCTGCCGGGGAGACCGGTGCGCATCCGCACGACGGATTGGACCGGGAGAATGTGCAGGACGTAATGTTCGCCGCCATCCGCGCTCAGCGGCACGACGGGCTCGTCGACATGGATCGGCATATCGTCGGAGATACGTTTGCGCAGCGCTTGATTCTGCCGGGGATCGCGAAGGGCAAGACGTCCACCGACCGAGCTCAGCAAATCGCCGGAACGCAACAGATCGTGACCGGCGCTGTTGGCGTGAACGAGGCCACAGTGCGCGTCGACGAGGAAGACGCCGGCAGTGAGGCCATTCAACGCGCCGGCAAATGTGCCCGCTTCCGATTGCTTGGCATCGATCGTTCTGTTGATGCGCAGCGCACGATGGAGATGCGGAACAATCTTCTCGATACGCCGACGCGTATCGCCATCGACCATGTGCCGGCCGGACAGAACCGTCAGCAAGACCGGAAAGTTCGGGTTTGAGTTCTCCAGCACGACATTTGCAGCATCGACGCAGCCCTGCGGAGACAGCCATTCCTGGTAGAATCTCCCCGCGCGGTATTCGCCATAGTCAACAAGATCCGGAATGCTGACGACCTGTCCGAACCGTGGCAGGGTCCCGAGCGGATCGAACTTGCAGTAGGTTTCAGCGTAAAGCCGGATGTAGTGCGGGTCAGCACCGCAGAAGTAATGCGTCGTCCCGCACTTGTTGATCGGATTCTTGGAAAACAACCCGCAGGCCTTCCCGCCGACATATCTGTTGATGCCGACGACGACGTCATCCCAACGCGCCGGATCGAGACCGGCATCAAAGATATCGTCAACAAGAGCCGAAATCTGCTGCTGAGACATAGACGTGCTCAATCAGGTCGCCGATCATGGGTCGCGACAGTTCGCAAGATGGAAAGCCAGTGGATTGGTACCCGAAAGGGAGCGGAAGGTTCAAATGGCCGCCACGGTTCGCTCGGTCTCGGGAGCGACTGGAACGGATGCGCCTCAGTAATACTCGTGAAAATGATGCACCGGGCCGTGACCGTGGCCGACCGCAAGGCGGTCCGCCGCAGCGATGGCGGCGCTGATGTAGCTCTTCGCAGAACGTACCGCGGTCTCCAGGTCGTCGCCTTTGGCGAGCGCAGCCGCGATGGCCGAGGACAGGGTGCAGCCGGTGCCGTGGGTGTTCGTCGTGGCGACGCGCGGCGCGGGCAGCGCGACGACCTGATCGGCGCCGATCAGATAGTCGGTGCTCTCGGTGCCGTGCCCGTGACCGCCCTTGATCAGCACATGGGCGCAGCCCAGCGCCAGCAGGCGCCGGCCCTGATCGGCGATCGCGCTTTCGCTCTCGGCAATGGGCTCGTCGAGCAGGGCCGCAGCTTCCGGCAGGTTCGGCGTGATGATGGTGGCACGGGGAATGAGGTCGGTGCGCAACGCAGCCACGGCGTCGGCCACCAGCAGCCGGTCGCCGGAGGTCGCAACCATCACGGGATCGAGCACCACATGCGCCGGCGACCAGCGCGCCAGCCCGGCGGCGATGGCCTCGATCACGTCGCGCTGCGCCACCATGCCGATCTTGACAGCGCAGACGTCGAGGTCGTCGAACACCGCATCGATCTGCGCGGTGACAAAGGCGGCCGGCACCGGATGGATCGCGGTGACAGCCTTCGTGTTCTGCGCCGTCAGCGCGGTGATCACCGAGGCGCCGTAGACCCCTGATGCTGCGAATGTCTTGAGGTCGGCCTGGATTCCGGCGCCGCCTGACGAATCCGAGCCGGCAATGGTGAGCGCGATGGGAATGGGCATAGGGGCTCTGCGCAAAATCCGCTGATCGCGGGCGATGTGCAGTCCTAGCGCGGCGTGCTATGGCCAGCAAGCGGGTCCGCCCCGGCTTGCCACGACGCACGGTTTTTGGCTTGATGGCGCCCGAATTTGGCCTTCCTCGGAGAAATGCGATGGTTCCCTTCTTTGTCCAGTTCAAATGCAAGCTTGGCCAGTCCTATGCGGTCGCCAATGCGCTGGCGGAAGCCGAGATCGCCTCCGAGATCTATTCCACCGCCGGCGATTACGACCTGCTGGTGAAGTTCTACGTCGACAACGCCACCGACATCGGCCACTTCGTCAACGAGAAGGTCCAGGTGATCCCGGGCATCCAGGACACCCACACCATCATCACCTTCAAGGCATTCTGAAGCGGGTTGCCACGAGGTTGCCGTCATCCTGAGGTGCGCGCGCTTGCGCGCCTCGAAGGATGGGCCGCAGACGCTGAACATGCATCCTTCGAGGCTCGCCGAAGAGGCTCGCGCCTCAGGATGACGATGAGCCTAACGTGCCCTCACCCCGCCTTGGCAACCACCACCGGTGCGTCGGGATCGGCCTCGTCGTCGGCCATGGTGGAAATCGGCGACATCGGCGTGTCCCTGAGCCGCTTCAGCCCGAGCTGGCGCTCGCGCAGGATGACGAAGATGCCGGCGCCGGCGACGATCACAGCGCCGCCGACGACCGAGATCGTCGGTACCTCGCCGAACATCCAGTAACCGAGCATGAACGCCCACAACATCGCGCTGTAGTCGAACGGCGCCAGGAACGACGCGGGGGCGTAACGATAGCTGTCGGTGAACAGCATCTGGCCGAGACCGCCGGCGATACCGATGCCGACCAGCAACGCCCACTCCGTGCCGTTGGCCGGCAGCCGCCAGCCGAACGGCGCCGTCAGCAGCGACACCGCCATCACCGTCAGGGTCATGAAGATCACGATCGCCGACGAGGTCTCGGTGGCGGTCAGCCGGCGGATCTGGATGGTGGCGCCGCCCGACGACACCGCATTGGTCAGCGCGAAGGCGAGGCCTGCGATCATCGACGTGGTCAGCGCGGCATGGTTGCCGAAATACGGCGACAGCATCAGGATGACGCCGCAGAAGCCGATGCCCACCGCCGACCAGCGATAGGCATGGACATGTTCCTTGAGGATCACGGCGGCGAACACCACGGTGATCAGCGGCGCGATGAAGGCGATGGCGGTGACGTCGGCGATGGGCAGCCGGGCCAGCGCACCGAAGGTGCAGAACGTGCCCACCACGCTGAAGATCCCGCGCACCATGTGCGCCGACAGCCGGTCGGTGCGCAGCGCACCCCGCAGTTCACCGCGCGCACCGAAAAACATCACGATGGGGATCAGCGCGAACAGGCCGCGGCAGAACACGATCTCGCCGACCGGCAGGGAACTGCCGAGATAGCGCGCCTGGGCGCCCATCAGCGCAAACGCCACCGTGCTGGCGATCTTCAGCGACACGGCCTTGATGATGTTCATGGATGACGGGAATCGCGCGAGGAGAATGATCTTCTACAAACCACATGGGAAAGGTGGGGAAAACCACCGCTGCGGCATGGCTTGGCCGAAGTCCATGCAGCGGCACCAAGCGCCGTCGTCCTTCGAGGCCTTCGCTTCGCTCGGCACCTCAGGATGACGGCTCAACTTTGCCCCGCAACACTCCACCGTCATCCTGAGGTGCTCGCCGTCTTCGGCGAGCCTCGAAGGATGCTTGTAGCGCTCACCCCTTCTTCGGCGGCCGCTTCGGGCCCTCCACCGCCGGCAGCGTCTTCAGGTAAGCGGCCATCGCCGCGCGGTCCTCGGCTGACAGTTGCGAGGTGTTGCGGATCACACGGGTCATGGAGCCGCCGACGGTGTCGCCGTCCGGCGTCTGGCCGGTTTCCAGGAGCCAGGCAATGTCCTTCTCGCTCCATTCGCCGAGGCCCTTTTGGGTGATGTTGGGCATCCAGCCCTCGCCTTCGGGATTAGGGCCGCCAGCGAAGCGCTGTGTCTCCTTGATCCCGCCGAGCAGGTTGCGCGGGCTGTGGCACTCCGCGCAGTGGCCCAGCGCGTTGACCAGATAGGCGCCGCGGTTCCATTGCGCGGTTCGCGCCGGATCCGGCTTGAACGGCTTGCCGTCCATGAACAGTGCCTTCCAGCCGCCAAGGCTGCGGCGGATGCTGAACGGGAATGGCACGTTGTGATCGGGCGCCTTGACGGCCACCGCCGGCAGCGTCTTCACAAAGGCGAACAGGTCGCGGGCGTCGTCGACCGTCATGTGCTGATAGGACGTGTAGGGAAACGCCGGGAAGTAATGCGTGCCCGACGGCGACGTGCCCTTGATCAGCGCGGTGACGAATTCAGCCTCGCTCCAGCGGCCGATGCCGTCAACGGGATCGGGGGAAATGTTCGGCACGTAGAAGGTGCCGAACGGCGACGGTATCGGAAGCCCGCCGCCGAGCCGCGTGCGGTCCGGCTGCCCGGGCACCGCGTGGCATGAGGAACATCCCCCGGCATTGAACATTGTCTGGCCGTTGCCGAGGTCCGGCGTATGGGCCGCCAGCGCATTGGCGGGGATCACCGACGGGATGGTCAGCCACCAGAACACCGCCAGTCCGGCACAGGCTGCACCGAGCGTAGCCAGGAGAAGTTTCTTCAGCACGCGTCCATCCATCATCACGGGAGCCAGCAACTCCGCCACTATGACGCAAGTTCCGGCAACTGCCGGAATGAAATTTTCGGGCCGTGTTCACGGCCGGCGGGAATAAATCCCAACCGGCAACGTTTCAGATCATCATCGACTGCACGACAACCGGGAGAGAACCATGACGACAAGCAGAACCGTGTTTGCCACCCTCGCTTTCGCAGCCACCGTCGCTTTGGCCGGCCCGGCCTTCGCCGACAAGATGAAGGCGACGCTGGACGGCGCCTCCGAAGTGCCCGCCAACACGTCCGCCGGCAAAGGCACGGCGGATATCGACTACGATCCCGCCACCAAGAAGCTGACCTGGAAGCTGAGCTATTCCGGCCTCACGGGCCCCGCGACCGCGGCGCATTTCCATGGCCCGGCCGAGCCTGGCAAGAACGCCGGCGTCGCCGTGCCGATCGCGCCGGCCACCAGCCCGTCCGAAGGCAGCGCCACGCTGACCGACGCGCAGGCCGCCGACCTGATGGCCGGCAAGTACTACGTCAACGTCCACACCGCGGCCAATCCGGGCGGCGAGATCCGCGGCCAGGTGACGAAGTAGGATCGAGCCCTGCAAGTAGCGAAGGGCGAACGCAATGCGCTCGCCCTTTCTATTTGCCGTATCAAAACTCGAACTGTCGCCCCGTTAGCTCAGATCTTCACCCGGAACGTCTCGTGGCAGCCGCCGCATTCCTTGCCGATGCCGCCGACATTCGCCTTCAGCGAGTCGAGATCCTTGATCTTGGCCTTGGCCTCGGTGACCACCTTGGCGAAGCTGGCGATCTTGGCGTTGAAGCCGGCCTTGTCTTCCCAGATCTTCGGCGAAGCGCTGTAGTCGCCCTCGGGCTTCAGGCCCTTGGTGCTTTCCGGAAACATGGTCGGCAGTTTCCTGGCGGTGTCGTCGAGCTGCGCCAGCGCTGCGTCAACGGCGGCCTGATCGTAGGGCTTTTCGCCCTTGGCCATGGCGCTGAGCACGCCGCCCAGGTTCTTGCCATTGGCCTTCATGACGTTCTGGGCTTCCTTCACGACGTCCTGCTGCGCCGCCACCGCACCCACGCCAAGCAACAAGGCTCCCACGACAACCACAGTCCGCATCATCGGCAACATCCCCATATTCGTTTCAAACGCCCGTCCGGCAACGCATGCCACCGGCCCGGGCAGGCGCGAAGGATTTCGCGCCCCATTTCCTAACCCCGCGACCGAAACTCTATTCCGGCCGCGGCTGCGACATTACAGCCGGTGCAGCCGCTCGTGCTCGCGGATCGCCATCCACACCCGCTCCGGCGTGGCGGGCATGTCGATGTGCTCGATCTTGTATTCGCGCCACAGCCCCTCGATGATGGCGTTGACCACCGCCGGGCACGAGCCGATCGCGCCGGCCTCGCCCGCGCCCTTCACGCCCATGGGATTGGTGGTGCAGGGTATGTTGTGGGTCTCGAAGGTGATCGGCGCGCCATCGGCAGCGCGCGGCAGCGCGTAGTCCATGAAGGTGCCGGTGACCAGCTGGCCGTCCTTCGGATCGTACACCGCCTGCTCCATCAAGGCCTGACCGATGCCCTGCATAGTGCCGCCATGAACCTGGCCGGCCAGCAGCAGCGGATTGAGCGTCACTCCGAAGTCGTCGACGATGACGTAGTTGACGATGGCGATCTTGCCGGTGGCGGGATCGATCTCGACTTCCACCAGATGGGTGCCGTTGGGAAAAGTGCCGTCGGCGCTGCTGAAGGTCTCCGACGCGTTGAGTTTTGACGGATCGGCCTTCTTCGCCAGATCGGCGAGGGAGATAGCGCGATCGGTACCGGCGACGCGCGCCGCGCCATCGGATATCTCGATATCGCCGATGCTGGTCTCCAGCGCGTCGGCGGCAAGCTCCTTCAAATATTCGCCGAGCTTGCGGGTGGCGCGCTGTACGCTGACGCCGCCGGACGGGATCGAGGCCGAGCCGCCGGTGCCAAGGCCGGTGGCGACCTTGTCGGTATCGCCCTGGACGATGTGGACGCGCTCCGGCGCCACGCCGAACTGCTCGGCAACGATCTGTGCATAGGCAGTGTGGTGGCCCTGCCCGGTCGACTGGGTGCCGATCAGGATGGTGATGTCGCCGTCAGCGCCCAGCGCCACATTGGCGGTCTCCTCGCCCATGGTGCCGCAGACCTCGACATAGGTCGCCAGACCGATGCCGCGCACCAGGCCGTGCTTCTTCGCCGCCTTGGCGCGCTTCGGAAAATCCTTCCACTCGCCCACTTCCATCGCCCGCTTCATATGGGCGGCGAAGTCACCGGAGTCGTAGATCTTGCCGGTGGCGGTGGTGTAGGGCATCGCCTTTGGCGAAACGAAATTCTTGCGGCGGATGGCGTCGGGCGTCATGCCGAGCTTGCGCGCACAGGCGTCGACCAGGCGCTCGACCACATAGGCTGCTTCGGGGCGGCCGGCGCCGCGATAGGCGTCCACCGGCACGGTGTTGGTGAACACGGTGCGCACGCGGCAATGGAAGGTCTTGATGTCGTAGAGCCCGGGCAGCATGCCGGCGCCGCCATGCGGGATGTAGGGCCCGAACGTCGAGAGATAGGCGCCCATGTCGGCCATCAGGTCGACATCCATGGCGAGAAACCTGCCATCTTCCGCCAGCGCCATGCGCGCGTGGGTGACGTTGTCGCGGCCCTGGGCGTCGCCGACAAAATGATCGGCGCGGTCGGCCGCCCATTTGACGTTCTTGCGCAGCTTCTTCGCCGCGACCGCGACCAACGCATATTCGCGGTACGGAAACAGCCGCGTGCCGAAACCGCCGCCGACATCGGGGCAGATCACGCGCATCTTGTCCTTGGGGATTTTCAGGACGTTGTCGCAGAGAATGTCGCGTAGCCGGTGGCTGCCCTGGCTGCCGATGGTCAGGGTCATGTGATCGCGCTTGGCGTCGTATTCGCAGATCGCCGCCCGGGTCTCCATGTAGTTGATGATGACGCGCGGATTGACGATCTGCACTTCGGCGACAGTGTGCGCCGTGGCGAACACCGCGTCGACGGCCTTCTTGTCGCCGATCGGCACGTCGAACAGCACGTTGCCCGCATGCTTCGCCCAGACCTGCGGCGCATCCTTCTTCACCGCATTGACGAGACCGACGACGGCCGGCAGCGGCGTCCAGTTGACCTCGATGGCCTCGACCGCATCGCGGGCCTGATCGATTGTCTCGGCCACCACGAAGGCCACGGCGTCGCCGACATGGCGCACTTCCTTGTCGGCAAGGATGGGATAGTCCGGCCCGGTGAACGGCGTGTCCGGCAGATTGAACAGGCACGGCAGCCCGCCGAGATCCTTGACATCCGCAGCCGTCAGGATGGTCGCGACGCCCGGCAGGGTGCGCGCGCGGCTGGCGTCGAGGGTGAAGGTGGCGTGGGCATGCGGCGAGCGCAGCACCAGCGCATGCAGCGTGGCCGGCGCGTGGTCGTCGGTATAGCGGCCCTTGCCGCGGATCAGCGCATCGTCTTCCTTGCGCAGGACGCTTTGACCGACGCCGAACTTGATGGGAGCCATGGTGTTTCCATCTGCAGTTTAGATTTGCTCCATATTGCAGCGGATCGGCGGGAAGCGCAAACGCGCCTTAGCTGCGCACCAAGGAGACCAGCCAGCGGCGTCCGAACAGCAGCAGAATCAAGGCTGCATAGACCGCCGTCCCGACCGCGATCAGCACCGCCAGCGCCGATTCGTCGCGCAAGGCGCTCATATGCGCAAACTGCGCCGCAGCAAACCGCGCTGCCAGCCACAGCGCCGCCGCCAGCAGCAGACCGGTGCCAAGGAATTTTGCCAGCGAGTTCAGGAAGGCCCGATCGAACTCCAGATAGCCGGCCCGCACCGCAAAACCGATCACCAGCAGCAGGTTGATCCAGGCGCCGATGGCGGTGGCCAGCGCCAGGCCGACCTGCGCCAGCGAGCCGACCAGCAGGATCTTCAGCACCACATTGACCGCGATGCCGGTCAGCGCCGCCTTGACCGGCGTGGCGGTGTCCTTGCGGGCGTAGAAGGTGGCGACCGCGCTGCGGATCAGCACGAACGGCACCAGCGCGATGGCATAGGCGGCCAGCGTCGCGCCGGCGGCGGCGGCGTCAGCCTTGGTGAAGGCGCCGCGCGCGAACATCGCGCGCATGATGACGTCGGGTACGCTGAGGAAGGCAGCGACGAACGGCACCGAGAACAGCAGCGTGAATTCGAAGGCGCGACGCTGCGACGCCATGGCGCCGGCGTGGTCGCCTGAGGTGATGCGCCGCGACATCTCCGGCAGCAGCACGGTGCCGATGGCGATGCCGATCACCCCGATGGGCAACTGGTTGAGCCGATCGGCATAATACAGCGCCGACAGCGCGCCGGCCGGCAGGAAGGTGGCGATGATGGTGTCGGCGAACAGCGCCACCTGGGTGCCCATCGATCCCAGCGTCGCCGGCCCCAGCGCGCGAAAGAAGGCGCGGACGTCCTCATCGAGCTTGAGCGGCGCAAAGCGCGGCAGGCCACCATGCGTGGCGAGATCGCCGGCCAGCAGGAAATACTGCAGGAAGCCCGAGATCAGCACGCCCCAAGCCGCGGCGTGGCCGGCGCTGGGGAAGAACGCCGCCAGCGCCAATGTGGCCATCATCGAGATATTGAGGAAGATCGACGCCGCCGCAGCACTGGCAAAACGCTGCATCACGTTGAGGATGCCGCCATACAGCGTCACCAAAGTAATCAGCAGCAGATAGGGAAAGGTGATGCGCGTCAGCTCGATGGCCAGCCGGCGCTGCTCGGCGTCATCGGTGAAACCGGGCGCCAGGATGCTCATGGCTTGGGGCATGAACAGCCAGGCCGCCACCAGCAGCACCACCTGCGAGGCGAACAGCAGCGTGAAGATGCGGTCGGCGAACAGCCGCGCCGAGGTCTCGCCATGCTCGCCGCGGACATGGGCATAGGCCGGCACGAAGGCTGCATTGAAGGCGCCCTCGGCAAAGATGGCGCGGAAATGATTGGGCAGCCGCAGCGCCACGAAGAAGGCGTCGGCGACGGGGCCCGCGCCGAGGATGGCGGCGAGCATGATGTCGCGCGCGAATCCGGTGATCCGCGACAGCAGCGTGTATCCGCCGACGGTGAAAATACGTCCGAGCATGGCTGCTTCTACAGCATGCGGGGCGGAGGCCAAATGAAGAATTGGCGCTCAGCACGAGCGATGCATCATGGAAACACTCGCTCGGTCCTTGCCGCGCTCGAGAATGAGCGCGGCGGCAGCGAGACCAGCCTTGTCAGTTGCCGTTGCCCGTGCCCGTACCCGGCGAGCCAATCGGCTGGCCATCGGGCGCGTGCCCGGCACCCGCGTTGCGGGCTGCTTGAGCCTGAGTAGGCGTCATGGCAGTTCCGGCTCCGGAATTTGCCGAGCCGTTGTTGCCATCATTGACGCCCATGCCCGGCGTTGAATTGTTGGCATTTCCGGTGGTGGTGCCCGTTCCGGTGTTGGTCGAGCCGCCGGGGGCAGTGTTGGCGGACGTGGACGACGTCGACGAGCCACTTGCACCGGCAGATCCTGCACCACTGGAAGCCGAGCCGCTGGATGCCGCGCCGCCCCCGGCGCCCCCAGCTCCACCGCCTCCTCCGCCCTGCGCCAGTACGGGAGTTGCGCCAACAAGCAGCGCGGCTACGATGATCGCATATTTCGAAGTCATGAGGTGCTCCTGTTCAATTGCAAACAGGAAAAGCCCACAGATACGAAATTTGTTCCGACCGGCTGAAACAGAGCAAGCACGATTCAAGCGCCGGCCTGTCCCCAGTCAATTCGCCTTACGCCAGCGCGTCGCGGACGGCCTTGATGACGCGGTCCTGGGTCGGCTCGTCGAGATAGGCATGCACCGGCAGGCTGATGACGTCGGCAGACAGCGCCTCGCACACCGGCAGGCCGCCATCGACGACCGGGTACGCACTGTAGGCGGTCTGCATGTGCATCGACTTCACATAATAGATGGCCGAGGGCACGCCCTCCGCCTTCAGCGACGCAGCGAAGGCGTCACGGTCGGTGCCTTTGGGCAGGCGGATGGTGTAGCAGGCCCAGATCGACGTGTTGCCTTCGGCGACCCGCGGCACCGTGACGATGTTGCCAAGGCTGCGCGCATAGCGCTCCGCCACCTTGTTGCGGGCGGCGATCTCGTCGTCAAAGATCCTCAGCTTCTCGAGCAGCACCGCGGCCTGGATGGTGTCGAGACGACCGGTCAGACCGAGGCGGACGTTGTCGTACTTGTCGGAGCCCTGACCATGGACGCGGATGCTGCGCAGATCTTCGGCGAGCTGGTCGTCATCGGTGAAGATCGCGCCGCCGTCGCCGAAACAGCCGAGCGGTTTTGCCGGGAAGAAGCTGGTGGCCGTGGCCAGCGCCGCGGTGCCGAGGCGCTTGCCCCGGGTGGTGGCGCCGAACGCCTGCGCGGCATCGTCGAGCACGAACATGCCTTCGGCCTCGGCGATGGCGCCGATGGCGTCATGGTCGGCGGGCTGGCCGAACAGGTCGACCGGGATCACCGCCTTGAGCTTCAGACCGAGCCTCTTCGCGGTGCCGACCGCACGCTTGAGCGATTCGGCGTCCATATTGAAAGTGGTCGCATCGACATCGACGAACACCGGCGTGGCGCCGGTGAGAGCCACAGCCTCGCCGGTGGCGCAGAAGGTGAAGGACGGGCAGAACACCGCATCGCCGGGGCCGATCTTCTTGGCCATCAGCACCATCAGCAGCGCGTCGGTGCCGCTGGCGCAGCTGATCACATGCCTGGCGCCGCAATAGGCCGCGAGCGCGGCCTCGAGCTGGGTCACTTCGGGGCCGCCGATGAACTGGCAATGGGTCAGCACCCGGCCCACGGCATCGTCGATGGACTGGCCGAGCCGGCGGCGCTGGGCGCCGAGGTCGATGAAAGGAACGGGATCGATACGTGTGTGCTGGTTCATCGGGGCCTGCAAGTCAAAGTGTGAAGTCTTCCTGGTATTGAACTCGACGTCGAGCAGGGGCGCGCAGACGCGCCGTTGCTCTGGCGACAGCGTCAGCCGACCACACGGCGCGGTGCGGCGCGGACGGCCGTGGCCGCAGGTTTCTTCGGTGCATCGAGGCACTGGATGGCGATCTCGAGGGAGGCAACGCCCTCCTCGCCGGTCACCGCCGGCGTCGCCCCGGACCGCACCGCCGAAAGGAACGCCATCAGTTCGGCGCGCAGCGGCTCGTCCTGGCCGACCGGCAGATGGCGCATGGAATAGCTGCCGTCGGTCTTGAAGCCGAAGCATTCCGTGACCTGGCGGGTGAGGAGATCGCCCATCACATATTTGCCGCGGGTCGCCACCGTGACGGTGCGGGCCTTGAACGGTGTCAGCCAGTTGGTGTTGATGTGCGCCAGCACGCCGGAGGCGGTGCGGAACTGAAGCAGCGCGATATCCTCGCGCTCCGCCACGGCGCTGGCCAGCTGCGACTGCACATCGACGATATCAGATTCGGTGAACCAGCGGATCAGGTCGATGTCATGCACGGCGAGGTCGATGACCACCCCGACATCCGACATGCGCGGGGGAAACGGGCCGACCCGGGTGATGGCGATGGACAGGATGTCCTCGTCCTTGATGGCCTGCTTGACGGCGGCGACTGCCGGGTTGAAGCGCTCGACATGGCCGACCATCAGGGTCACGCCGGCCTTGCGGGCGGCCTCGACGATCTCGCGGCCCTCCTCCACCGTGGAGGCGATCGGTTTTTCGACAAGCACGTGGATGCCCTTGGCGATGCAGGTCAGCGCCACCTGGTGATGCAGATGGGTGGGAGCCGCAATGGTGACGGCATCGACGCCTGCCGCGATCAAAGACTCCAGGTCGGAAAACGTCGGGCAGCCGATCAGCTTGGTCGCCCGGGTCCGGTGTTCCAGCATCGGATCGACAATGCCGATCAGTTCGATACCCGGCAGTCCGGCCAGCACGCGGCCATGATTGCTGCCCATCACGCCGGCACCGACGACGCCGACACGAAGCGTGCGGCCTGCGTCCGCTGCAGATTCTCTCGAAACCATCAATAAACCTCGAAATGACACGGCGTCCGGCTCATGGAATGAACCGCGCGCTGGTTCTCCTAGCATGCCGCCACAATTGTGGCGAATGGCGAGGCGGGATACCCAAACACGTTTTGATTCAAAGAATTACAGGCATTCCAGGCGATCATGCGGCCTTCCGTGAGCAAATCGCCCCCGGAACCTACCCCCTGCCAGCCAACCGAGGCTTCCCGGAACGGCGATCTTGACCTATCTCTCGGTGTGTCACGGCGACTTGACCGTTGCTGCTCATCTTTCATCCTGTGTACGGGACGCTTTCATGACCCAATGGTACTTGCGCGCGCGAATTCGCAGCCTGTTGCGAGCCCGCATGGCGGGACACAAATTCAAGGCGCGCTCCGCCGGTCGCGATTCTGAAACCGACCGGCTGCGCAGCGAATCCATCCTGCGTGCGATCGACGACGCGCTCGGAGGCGCCCAGGCTGAATATGCCGGCCTTGGCAAGCGCATCGACGATGTGCTGGCGCAGGCCGCCCTCAAGCTCGGCAACGACGCCAACGATTCCGCTGCGGTTGCCGGCGACGGCCACTCCACCGAACTGATCGAAGCCGATGTCCTGAACAGCCAGCGCCGGCTCGAAGAGCTCTCCGCCCGCATCGTGCATTACAAGCTTCTGAAGGCCGCCCTGCTGAGCGGATTGCCGGACCTCAACCCAACGGCCTGATCCCGGGAATGGCGGTCGCGGTCGCACAGACCCGACATTAACCGGATAATAACCAAGAAGGCCCCAAGAACCGAAGGGACAGTATATTCGGTGATCCTACAACGGGACGTTGCCCCATGTTCCAACTGTTCCTGCGGGCCCGGGCGAACACCTTTCTGCGTGGCATCATCGGCGAGCGCGAATTCAAGGCGCGCTCGGCGGAACGCGACGCCGAGACCGACCGCGGACGCATCGAGGCCATCATCCAGTCCCTCGACGAGGCGCTGCGCAGCGCCGAGGTCGAGCAGGCCGGCCTGACCCGGCGTATCGACGACGTGCTGTCGCGCGCGGCAGTCTCGTTCGGCAACGGCAACGACGAGTACCTCACGAGGGAAAAACTCGACAGCGATCATCTCGACCTGTTCGAGCGCGAGATCGCCAACGGACAGCGCCGGCTGCATGAGCTCGCCGTCAGCATCCCGCACTTCAAATTCCTGAAGACCGCATTGCTGACCCGGTTCCCGAACTACAAACCGACGGTCCCGTCCAACTAGCAGCGTTGGCGACGGACGTTCGAGCGGCCCAGCTCTCGAAACTGATTGAGGCCGGGGGCTTCTCTCGGCGACCGCTCCGGCCTGTCGAACCGCCGGCTCCCGCCGGACGCCGGACACGCCCTGCGCCCGACGATCGGGACCAGGCGTTCCGGCTACTCGTCGGCGCTCAGCCCGTCGCTACTTCCGTCGATAGTCGTCCTCGATGCGGATGATATCGTCCTCGCCGAGATAGCTGCCGGTCTGGACTTCGATCAGTTCCAGCGGAATCTTGCCGGGATTTTCCAGCCGGTGCGTGGCGCCGATCGGGATGTAGATCGACTCGTTCTCGTGCACGACCTTGACGAGTTCGTTGACGGTCACCTGGGCTGCGCCGCGGACCACGATCCAGTGCTCCGAGCGGTGGTGATGCTTCTGCAGGGAAAGCCGGCCCCCGGCCTTCACGATGATGCGCTTGACCTGATGCCGCTCGCCATTGTCGACCGACTGGTATGACCCCCACGGACGATGCACCTTGAGGTGATCCTCGGTCACCTTCGGCGCCACGGTCTTGAGCTTGGCGACCAGTCGCTTCATGCCATTGGCGTCGTTCTGTCGCGACACCAGCACGGCATCGAGCGTCGCCACCACGACGAGATCGTCGACTCCTTCCAGCGCAACGATCGCGCCGTCGGTCGACACATTGCAGTTGCGGGAGTCTTCGAACACGGCGAGGCCCTGCGCGGCATTGCCGTGGTCGTCCTTGCCGGACAGTTCCCACACCGCGTGCCACGACCCGACATCCGACCAGCCGCATGCCATCGGTACGACCGCGGCATGAGACGTCTTTTCCATCACCGCATAATCGATCGAGATGGCTTTGGCCGCCCCGAACGATTCCGGGTCGAGCGTCACGAATCCGAGATCATGACCCGCCTTGGCCACGGCATCGGTCACCGCCTCGACGCTCGCTGCGTCGAGCTGGCGATATTCGTCGAGCAACATCGCCGCGCTGAACATGAAGTTGCCGCTGTTCCAGAGATAGCCAGCCTCGATATAATCGGCGGCTGTCGCCGGGTCGGGTTTCTCGACAAACTTCGCAACAGCCTGGACGTCACCCATAATCGGTGCGCCGGGAGAGATGTAGCCATATTCCGTCGCAGGGCGCTCCGGCTTCACACCGAAGGTGACAACGTGTCCGGCGTTGGCGGCAGGCAGACCCTGGCGGCAGGCGGCGAGAAAGGAGGCGTTATCCGCAACCACATGATCGGCAGCCAGCGCCAGCACCACGGCTTCATCGTCGCGCGTCAGCGCGAAGGCCGCGCCGGCAGCGATTGCCGGGCCGGAATCCCGCCGCGCGGGCTCCAGCAGCACATCGGCTTCGACGCCGATATCCGCCAGTTGCTCCAGCACCATGAAGCGGTAGGCCTGGTTGGTGATGACGATCGGCCGTTCGAACAATGTGGGATCGGAGACCCGCAGCAAGGTGTCCTGAAACGTCGAGCGCGGCCCGAACAGCGGCAGGAACTGCTTCGGGCGCCCCTCGCGCGACGAAGGCCACAGCCGGGTCCCGGCGCCACCGCACATGATCAGTGGAATAATACGCTTGTCCATAAGATCCTCAATCGATTGGCTAGACATTTTCTCGTACATCGTAGTGCTGACGATACCATGCGACGAAGTTGCGAATCCCGGTCGCGATCGAGGTTTCCGGCCTGAATCCGACATCGCGCATGAGATCATCCACGTCGGCGAAGGTTTCCGGTACATCGCCGGGCTGCATCGGCAGCATGGTCTTGTGCGCCGCGCGTCCGAGTTCCTTTTCCAGAACGTTGACGACGTCGAGCAGATCCTCGGGCCTGTTGTTGCCGACATTGTAGATCCGGGCGGGCGCCTGTTCGTCGCTGCCTTCGGGGACATGGTCGATCAGTCGGTCGATCACACGCGTGACGTCGTCGACATAGGTGAAGTCGCGGCGCATCTTGCCGTGATTGAACAGCTTGATTGGCACGCCTTCGACGATCGCCTTGGTAAACAGGAAGATCGCCATATCGGGCCGGCCCCACGGCCCGTAGACGGTGAAGAACCGCAAGCCGGTGGTCGGAAGCCGATAGAGATGGCTGTAGGAATGCGCCATCAGCTCATTGGCTTTCTTGGTCGCCGCATACAGACTGATGGGATTGTCGACGCGATCGCCGACAGAGAACGGCATCTTCTTGTTGGCGCCATAGACCGACGACGATGACGCATAGAGCAGATGCCGGCAATCGTTGTGGCGGCAGCCCTCCAGCACATTGAGGAAGCCCTCCAGATTGGCATCGGCATAAGCATGCGGATGTTCGATCGAGTAACGCACGCCGGCCTGCGCCGCGAGATGAATCACCACAGGGAAACGCCGTGCAAACAGCGCCGCCATGGCCGGGCGATCCGCCAGATTGGCGTGCACAAATTCGAATCCCGGGCGTTGTTGCAGAATATCCAGCCGGGCCTGCTTGAGGGCCGGATCATAGTAATCGTTCAGGCTGTCCAACCCGACGACGCAACGTCCGTCGTCGAGCAGTCGCTGGGCGACATGAAACCCGATGAAGCCCGCAGCGCCCGTGACCAGAACTTGTTGATCAGACATTCGACCTCCGGTGGCATTCAAGCATTGGCCCTGACCGGCAGCAACCTGGGGCGCGTCCCTTTAAGCTGCGAAAGCCCGATAACGCAAGATTTGGTTAAATCAGCTCGGAAGTCCGCCCACCGGACAGCCATCGCAGATGGTGATCCCGTGAAACTGGGATATGAAACAGAAACACGGCTATGTTATGCCCTGCCACATCAAACCTGATCATTTCAATGTCACATTTCGAACTCGCGATCATCGCCTGCGCAATCGCTGCCGCAGCACTTTGCGCCGCGCTGACGCCAATCCTGCGGCCGCTGCTTGTGCGCTACGCACTGGCGCGACCCAATGCACGGTCATCCCATGCGGTACCGACGCCGCAGGGCGCGGGAATCGCGGTGATCGCCGCAACACTGCTGGTGGCTGGCATTGCGATCGGGTCCGTCCTGGCGGCTCAAACTCCGATACTCTGGACCGTGTTCGGCGCCACCATTGGCATCGCCGCCATCGGTGCCGCCGACGATCTGCGTCCGATTTCCGTGACGCCGCGGCTGCTGTTGCAGGCCATCGCGGTTGCCGTCGTCCTGTTTGCCGTGCCGAGTGATCTGAGGATCATCCAGGCCTGCCCGCTCTGGGTTGAGCGCGGCTTGCTGTTGCTGGCCGCGCTCTGGTTCATCAACCTGGTCAACTTCATGGATGGGCTGGACTGGATGACCGTCGCCGAGGTGATTCCGATCACCGCGGCTCTGGTCACTATCGGCCTGTTCGGTGGACTGCCACCGTCCGCCACATTCGTCGCTGCCGCATTGGGTGGCGCGATGGCCGGCTTCGCACCGTTCAACCGCCCGGTCGCCCGAGTTTTTCTCGGCGACGTCGGCAGCCTGCCGATCGGCCTGTTGCTGGGCTGGTGTTTCCTGGAGCTCGCGTTTCAGCAGCATCTCGCCGCTGCTGTCCTGCTGCCGCTTTATTATCTTGCCGATGCGTCGATCACGCTGCTGCGGCGGCTGGCGAAGCGCGAGGCTGTCTGGCTCGCCCACCGCTCGCATTTCTACCAGCGTGCGACCGACAACGGCTTCACGGTCCTGCAGGTCGTCGGCCGGGTGTTCGTCCTCAACATCGGATTGGCGATACTGGCCGGCCTGTCGATCTATCTCGATTCCACCCGAACGGACCTTGGCCTGCTGGCGCTGGGTGCGGGCGCCGTCGCTGTCGTGCTGCGGCAATTCTCAACACCACAGCGCTAACGCCCGTCAGCCGGCCTCCGCCCGATATTCCGGAACGGCATCCTTCAGGATCGCCACCACCACATCGTGCTGATCCGCTGCGATCGCGCTGCGCAAGGCTGCCAGCCACGACTTGAGCGTCGGCAGCGGCAGTTCGTTCGGCCGCGCCGCGAGAATGCCGGCAATGCCGATCTCGCTGGTGGGCTCCTGCTTGGCAAACAGGATTTCGTTGAGCCGCTCGCCAGGACGCACCCCGGTGAAAACGATGTCGATATCGTAGCCCGGCTGCAGTCCCGACAGCCGGATCATGCGATCCGCGAGATCGACGATCTTGACCGGCTGTCCCATGCTCAGCACATAGACCGAAGCATCGGAATGCTGCGCATTCATGGCATGGGTCGCGGCGGTGACGACGAGATCGCAAGCCTCGCGGATCGTCATGAAGTAGCGCACCATGTCGGGATGGGTCACCGTCACCGGCCCGCCGGCCTCGATCTGCGCCTTGAACTTCGGCACCACCGAGCCGTTCGACGCCAGCACGTTGCCGAACCGCACCGAGATCAGCCGCATCGGCGACTTGCTGCTGGCGCCGCTGATGGCATCGCCATCCAGCGCCTGGCAGTACATTTCGGCGAACCGCTTGGTCAGGCCGAGCATCGATACCGGTTCGATCGCCTTGTCGGTGGAGATCATCACCATGGCGTCCGCGCCCGACGCCAGCGCGGCATCGGCGACGTTGACCGAGCCGAAGATGTTGGTCTTGACCCCCTCGCCCCAATCGCGCTCGAGGATCGGAACATGCTTCAGCGCTGCGGCATGAAAGACCACATCCGGCTTGAACGCGTTCAACAGCTGGTGAATACGCTCGCGGTCGCGCACGTCGGCAATGCGACCGTCGATCACCGCGCCAGTGACCTTGGTCGACAGCTTCTCCATGGCGGCATGCAGCGCCGGTTCGGAGTTTTCGATGATCAGCAGCCGCGCCGCGCCAAACGTGGTGACGCGGTCGCAGATCTCGTAGCCGATCGAGCCGCCGCCGCCGGTGACGACAACCGACTTGCCGCGCACGAAGGCCTCCAGCCGCGCGTAGTCGATCTTGACGCTGGGACGCAGCAGCAGGTCTTCCACAGCCACGGGCGCGAGTTGCGGAGTGTCGCGGCTTTCCTCAAGCGAGGGCAGCCGGCTAACCACGAGGCCAAGCTTCCGCGCCCGCATCAGTACGGCTTCGGGATGAGCCTCGTCCGTGAAGGCCGAGGGCGTCATCACGACGCGCTCGATCGGTCGGCTGCGGTTGGAAAAGTCCTCGACCACATTCGGCAGATCGTCGATGCCGCCGAGCACCGGGACGCCGCGTATGGTCTGGCCGCGATCCGACATCGCCGGCGACAGGATCCCGACCGGCCACAGCCGCTTGACGGCGCCACTCTCGATGCCGCGCAGGAAGACCTCGACATCCGCAGCGCGGCCGATCAGCAAGGTCGGCGCGGCATCCATGGCGCGCGCCTGGTTGCGCGTGCGCGTGTAGCGAAAATAGCGGTAGGTCAGCCGGGATCCGCTGAGAAAGAAGATCTCGATGAACCAGTAGATGACGATCGTCGTCTTGCCGAGGAAGAACGTGCCGTAGACGTTCGGCGCGAGGAAAATGTAGTCCAGCACCAGCAGCGCGACGGACATCACGGTCGCCGCGCGGATGATGTTGAAGAGATCGGGGACCGAAATGAAGCGCCACTTGGTCGTGGTCAGATCGAACATGTAGCAGACGAAAAAACTGAACAAGACGAAATACGGCAGAATCGTCAGCAGCAGCGGCAACCGGTCCCACAGATTTTCGCCGTCAAAGCGCAGCATGAAACTCAGGATCACAGCCGCCGCGGTGACGCCCGCATCGTGAATTGCAATCAGCCAGTTTCGCCAAGTGAACGCGTAAATACGGGCCATCAATGTGCCAACAATCCTGAATGAGAAGCGAGGGAGAGGCTCACTGCTGGCCTCCCCGGGCGCGGTTCACCAGCGACGTGGTGCTGAAACCGGGCATGATATCGACCAGCACCACCTCGCCGCCGCTGGCCGCCACGATCTCGTGTCCGACCACCTGTTCGCGGGTGTAGTCGCCGCCCTTGACCAGCACGCTCGGCCTGACCTCGGTGATCAGCCGGAGCGGCGTATCCTCTTCAAAAATGACGACCAGATCGACCGCCTCCAGCGCCGCCAGCACTTCCGCGCGGGCACGCTCGTCCTGCATGGGCCTGTCCTGCCCCTTCAACCGCTTCACCGACGCGTCGCTGTTGAGACCGACGATCAGCCGGTCGCAGGTGGCCCGCGCTGCCGTCAGCACCTTGACGTGGCCGGGGTGCAGAATATCGAAGCAGCCATTGGTGAAGCCGATCCGCAGCTCTGCCTTGCGCCATTCCTGCAGCTTTGAATCGAGATCGGCCGGCGCCATGGCGATCTTGTCCTCCGCGGCGAGGAACGCATCCGGCAGCATCCTGCGCCGCAGTTCGGCAAGGGTCACGGTTGCCGTGCCCTTCTTGCTGACTGCAACCGCCGCTGCGGCCGTCGCCGTGCGCAACGCGGTCTCCCAGTCGGCGCCCGCCGCCAGCGTCACCGCCAGCATCGCCGCCACCGTGTCGCCGGCACCGGAGACGTCGCGCACCCTGGCCGGCAACGCCGGCACATGGATCGGCTCACCGCCGCGCGGCACCAGCGTCATGCCATGCTCGCTTTGCGTCACCAGCATGGCCTCGCAGTCGGCGAGCAGCATCGCCTCCTGTGCGGCGGTCGCGATGCCGGCTTCGCTGTCGGCGCGGCTGCGGGTGGCCTCGGAAAATTCCTTGCGGTTCGGCGTCAGCAGCGTGGCGCCGCGATAGATCGCGAAATTGGCGCTCTTCGGATCGACGATCACCCGCTTGCCGAGTTTCTTCGCGGCGTCGATCACGTTGCGGATCACCCGCGCCGTCAGCACGCCCTTGGCGTAATCCGACAGCAGAACGATATCGGCGCGCGGAAGCTGCGGCAGGATGGTGTCGATCAGTTGCTGTTCGATGGGCGCGGCGGCCGGCGCCGCGAGTTCCCAGTCGGCGCGCAGCATGTGGGTCGAGAAATGTTCGGATACGAACCGCACTTTGCGCGTGGTCGGCCGGGCCGGATCGACGATCAGCAGTGCCTCGATCAGGTCCTCCTGCGCCAGCGCCTGCTTCAGAGTTGCGCCTGCAAGGTCGTCGCCGACCAGTCCGACGAAGATGCAGCGGGCACCGAGCGCCGCGATATTGCGCGCCACATTGCCGGCGCCGCCGATATTGATCTCGCTGCGCTGGACCGCGATCACCGGCGCCGGCGCTTCCGGCGAGATCCGCGACACCTCGCCATAGACGAATTCGTCGAGCATCAGGTCGCCGACGCACAGCACGGTGTGGCGGGGAATCGCGTGCGACAGGGCGTCGAAATCGAACATCAGAGCATTACCTGTTGCACGTTCAGCGAAAGCGATCGGGCTGGTCGAGGAAGCCCCCGACGTATTGATCGACCGCATCCTCCAGCGAGGTGAAGCCACCGTTATAGCCGGCCGCGCGCAAGCGATCACCATCGCTCTGCGTGAAATACTGGTAACTGCCGCGGATCTGCTCGGGCATGTCGACATAGGCGATGTTCGGCCTGCTGCCGAGCGCGCTGTAGGCGGCGAGCATCAGGTCCTTGAAGCTGCGCGCCGTGCCGGTGCCGACATTGAACAGCCCACTGACCGACGGCGTCGCCAGCAGCCAGGTCATCACCCGCACCACGTCGTCGACATAGATGAAATCGCGGCGCTGGTCGCCGTCGGCGATGCCGTCGCGATGCGACTTGAACAGCTCGATGGTGCGGCCGGCCTTGATGTCGTCGAAGCGCTTGGTCAGCACGCTCATCATGCCGCCCTTGTGATATTCGTTGGGACCGAACACGTTGAAGAATTTCAGGCCGGCCCATTGCGGCGGCAGTTTTTCGCCGCGGGCCGCGCGCTCAGCCACCGCCATGTCGAACAGATGCTTGCTCCAGCCATAGAGATTCATCGGCCGCAGCGCCTTCAGCGCAGTCAACGACGGATCGTCGCGAAATCCCTGGGCGCCGTCGCCATAGGTCGAGGCCGACGAGGCATAAATCAACGGCGTGGCGTTGGCCGTGCACCAGTCGAGCAGGCGCATAGAGAGGCGAAAATTGGTCTCGATCACCAGGTCGCCGTCGGTGGCCGTGGTTTCGGAGATCGCGCCGAGGTGGATCACCGCGTCGAGCTTGCGGCCCCGCAGCCAGGCCATCAGTTCGGCCGGTGGCACGATGTCGGCCAGCTGGCGCTTGGCGAGATTGCGCCATTTGCCGTCGTGTCCCAGCACATCGCAGACGGCCACGTCCGTGCGGCCCGCGTCATTCAGCGCGGCCACGACATTCGATCCGATAAAACCGGCTCCTCCGGTCACCAGCAGCATGGAATCCCCGACATGATTGTGCGCCGCCACCTTTGCCCCAGTCGCGCCCGGCAGGCAACTTGGGCTCGATGTGACTTTACCCGCCTGCGGAGAGCAGGTACCGACAAGACCTTGTTTGCCAACAGCGAATTCGTTAAATTATGAATGTAAATTCAGCACATGAGAGCGCGGTGGTCGACGCGGACGATACAAGTCCGATTCTGATCGTGCCCTACATGTGGATCGGCGACTTCGTCCGCGGGCACACGGTGGTGCGGCTGCTCAAGCAGCGCTGGCCGAACCGGCCGGTGGATATCCTGGTGAACTCCCAGGTTGCGTCCCTTGTCGACTACATGCCCGGAGTGCGGGCCGGGGTGCTCTGGGACCTGCCACGCCGACGGCTGGCGCTGACCAAGCAGTGGGAACTGGCGGCAAAGTTGCGGGCTCGGCACTACGGGACGGTGCTGGTGATGCCGCGGACGTGGAAGTCCGCCCTCGCCCCGGCGCTGGCCGGTATCCCCGAACGGATCGGCTTTGTGGGCGAGTTCCGCTTCGGCCTGCTCAACCGCTGGCGCTGGGGCGAGAAGGCCCTGCCCCGCATGATCGACAAGAAGGGAGCGCTGGCACTGCCGGAAGGCGCCATCCCGCCGCCGGAATGGCCGGTGCCGCAGTTGCGGGTGCCTGCCGAGGAGATCAGCCGCTGGCGCGCGACCAACGGGCTCGGCGGCGGGCCGGCGGTGGCGCTGGCGCCCGGTTCGGTCGGCCCGTCCAAGCGCTGGAGCTGGTATGCCGAAGCGGCAAAACTGTTGGCCGAGCGCGGGCTGGACATCTGGGTGATCGGCGGCCCCGGCGAAAAGGGACTGGCGGCCGAGATCGTCGCCACGGGCGGTCCGCGGGTGCGGGACCTGACCGGCACGGATCTGCGCAATGGCGTGGTGGCGATGGCCGCGGCGGGTGTCGCGGTGTCCAACGATTCCGGCCTGATGCACATCGCCGCCGCTGCGGGCACGCCGACCATCGGCATTTTCGGGCCGACCGGCCCGCATCTGTGGGGCCCGCTCAACCCGCTGGCCGCGACCATCCAGACCAAGACCGTGGTGCCGTGCCAGCCCTGCCACAGACCGGTCTGCACCATGAATAACCATGCCTGCATGCGCGACATTCCGGCTATCGACGTCGCCGACATCACCGCGGGCGTGCTGGCCGAAGCCACCGCACGGCTGGCGCACTGAGTTCGATCCGGTGCGCTTGCGCCGGTCCGTTGCGACCGCTACCAGAACCACACAGAACCGGGACATCGCCGTGAGCCACGATCCGATCGCCGCACATTTCGAACAATCGCGCGCCGCGATGGATCGCGCGGCAAACGACGCGACATTGCTGGCGACCTGCCATGAGATTGCAGCCGCGATTGTCGCGGCGCTGCGCGCCGGTCACAAGGTGCTGCTGATCGGCAATGGCGGCAGTGCCGCCGACGCCCAGCATATCGCCGCCGAGATCGTCGGCCGCTACAAGCAGGATCGCCCCGGCTATGCGGCGATCGCGCTGACGACGGACACTTCGGCCCTGACCTCGATCGCCAATGACTACGGCTTCGAGCAGATCTTTGCGCGGCAGGTCGAAGGCCTCGGCCGCCGCGGCGACGTCCTGCTGGCGTTGTCAACGTCGGGCAAGTCGTCGAACATCCTGGCCGCGCTGCGCCAGGCACGCGCGATGGGAATTATCACGGTGGGTCTCACCGGCCTCAAGGGTGAAGCGATGCGCGCCGACTGCGATCATCTGCTGGTATCTCCGACCGACGACACGCCGGTGATCCAGCAGATCCATCTCGCCGCCGCTCACGGCATCTGCGACGAAGTGGAGCGCGCCATGACGCGTGTGGTCGACCAGGCATGAGCGACGTCGGCACCTCCCGGCCCGCCGCCTTTCTCGACCGTGACGGCGTCATCAATCACGACGACGGCTATATGGGCACGTCGGACCGCATCCGCTGGATGCCCAATGCCGCCAAAGCGATCCGCCGCCTCAACGAGGCCGGCTATTTTGTGTTCCTGTTTTCCAACCAGTCGGGCGTCGCGCGCGGATTCTTTACCGAGGACGAGCTGCTCACCTTGTTTGACTGGATGCGCGCCGAGCTGAAGGCGCAGGGCGCGGTCATCGACGACGTCCGCTATTGCCCGCACCACCCCGCCGGATCGGTCGCCGGCTATCTGGAAGATCACCACTGGCGCAAGCCGAGCCCTGGCATGATCCTCGATTTGATGCAGCACTGGCCGGTGCAGCACGCGGGCAGTTTCGTGATCGGCGACCGCGCCACCGACATCGAGGCCGCCACCGCCGTCGACCTGCCGGGCTACCTGTTCGCCGGCGGCGACCTCGACGCGTTCGTCGCCGACATTCTCGCGCGTCAGATCAGCGTCCGGTAGACCGCGGCAATGCCGGCGGCCTCGGCATCGAGGCTGAATTTGTCCAGCACGCGCTGGCGCCCGCGCGCGCCCATCGCAGCAGCCGCCGCGGGATCGCGCAGCAACGGCTCAAGTGCCGCCGCCAACGCATCGACGTCATCAATCGGCACCAGCACGCCGGTGACGCCGTCATCGACCACCAGCTCCGCCGCGCCGGCCCGCGTCGCGACCAGCGCAGCGCCCACCGACATCGCCTCGATCAGCGTCAATCCGAATCCCTCGTTGCGCGAGGTGAAGGCGTAGATCGTCAACCTCTGATACCAGCGCTGCACCTCCGCGATCGGCAACTCGCCGGTGATGACGATGCGCGACTGCAGTCCGGCCGCGGCGATCTCCCGGCGCAGCTCATCAGCAAAACCAGCCTGATCCGGCTTGATCTCGCCGACGATCACCGCGGTGAAGTCGGGATAGGCCGGCAGCAGCCGGCACATCGCCGCGACAAACAGATCGGTTCCCTTCTGGGCACGGACCCGTCCGAAACAGCCGATCGCATGGCGTCCCGGCAATCCGGTTTCCGCGAAAGCTGCGATGCGATCGGCCGGCGGCGCGTAGGTCTCCGAATCGACGCCGTGGGTGACGACCACTGCCGGCCGTTTCAGGTACGACGCCGAGGTCTCGCTGGTGGCGATGATGGCGTCCATCCGGCGGATCAGCCAGCGCGTGATCCAGGTGTGATGTCGCTGCGCAGCCGACGTGAACACCAGTTTCAGCGACCAGCCGAGTGCCTTCAGCAGCACGCCGACGATCATCTCGTTGTTGCGCCGGGCGTGCCAGATCAGCGGCGCGGACCGCCGCCACAGCCTCAGGAGATCGGCAATGCCCATCCGCGCAATGCCATCGGGCGCGTCGGAACCCAGCCAGGCAGCACGAAACATGTTGGCCAGCCTGGGGGCCACCATGCGATTGGTGGCGGTCACGCCGGAATAGCGCCAGTGCAGGTTGGTGACGATCAGCTGCAGATCCCGCACTGAATGATGTTCGATCGGCACCTGCAGCTCCATTTTGGTGCACTCCCTATACGCAACATTAAGCATAGTGGCCAGTTCGCCGCTGTCGAAACCCACTCTTCACCTGGAAACGGTTAGCTTTTGCAGGCTGATTTGAAGATGGGTGATTTCATGACCATTCTCGTTACCGGCGGCGCCGGCTACATCGGAAGCCACATGGTCTACGCGCTGGTGGAAGCCGGCGAAAACGTCGTCGTGATCGACAATCTGTCCACCGGCTTCTCCACCTCGCTGCCCGAAGGCGTGCCACTGTTCATTGGCGACGCCGCCGACGAGAATCTGGTCGCGGGCGTGGTCGCGGCGCATGGCGTTGATGCCATCATCCACTTCGCCGGCTCGGTGGTGGTGCCGGATTCGATGCGCGACCCGCTCGGCTATTACCGCAACAACACCATGACGACGCGCAGCCTGCTCAATGCCGCCGTGAAATCCGGCGTCAAGCGCTTCATCTTCTCGTCGACGGCGGCGGTCTACGGCAACCCCGACCAGATGCCCGTCACCGAGGAGATGCCGACGCGGCCGCTGTCGCCCTACGGCTCGTCGAAGCTGATGAGCGAGATCATGCTGCACGACGTCGCCCAGGCTCACGACATCGGCTTCGTCGTGCTGCGTTACTTCAATGTCGCCGGCGCCGATCCGCAGGGGCGCACCGGCCTCGCCACCATGGGGGCCACGCACCTGCTCAAGATCGCCGTCGAAGCGGCGACCGGGCAGCGCGCCAAGATCGACGTGTTCGGCACCGACTATCCGACGCCGGACGGCAGCTGCATCCGCGATTTCATCCATGTCAGCGACCTCGCCCAGGCCCATCGCGCGGCGCTGACCTATCTCGGCAACGGCGGCGCGTCGACCACGCTGAATTGCGGCTACGGCCGCGGCTATTCGGTACTGGAGACCATCGAAGCCGTGCGGCGCGTCTCGGGCCGCAATTTTGCCGTCCAGGAGGGCCCGCGCCGGCCCGGCGACATCGTGACCATGATCGCCGATACCTCCCGGATTCGCACCACCCTGGACTGGACGCCGCGCTACGACGATCTCGAAACCATCGCGGCGCATGCACTGGCCTGGGAGGAGAAGCTGGCCCGTGAGCGGCTGGACGGCGACATGCTGGCCCGATCGGCCTGAGCGGCGCCCCCGCAAAGCCGGTGGCAATCCCGATTTTGGCTTGAAATACCTGCCCATAGCGGGCAATGAGACGGCTGTTTCGCAAGCCAACACTGACGCCGGGCAAATCCCTGCTTTCGCGTCAGGGGAACGCGGATGGCCAATATTCCTCGCAAAATCACCGACGATCCCACCGGCGCCTGGGTGCTGATCCGCCGCCTGGTGATGGAACAGGCGACCGCCTACTGGCGCCGCTATCTGATCGCATTCGCGCTGATGGCGATCTCCGCCACCACCACCGCCGGCGCCGCCTACATGCTCGGCGAGGTGATCAACCAGGCCTATGTCGACAAGAGCATTCCCCGCATCGCGCTGTTCTCCGGCATCGTGGTGGTGATCTTCATCGTCAAGGGTGCTGCGACCTACGGCCATACCGTGATCCTGTCGCAGATCAGCAACGCGATCCTCGCCAACAACCAGCGCCGGCTGTTCGCCAAGCTGATGAACGAGAGCATCGGCTTCTTCTCGGAGCGGCATTCCTCCGAATTCCTGGCGCGGCTCACCGCGGGCGCCAATTCGGTGACGCAGGTGCTCAGCCTGCTGATCAATGCGGTCGGTCGCGACCTGCTGTCGCTGATCGCGCTGGTCGGCGTGATGCTGATGCAGGATCCTTACATGGCGCTGTTCGGATTCCTGATCGCGCCGCCGGCGATGCTGATCCTGCGCAAGCTGGTGAAGCGCATCAAGGGCCTCGCCCGCAGCCAGTTCACCGGCACCGCCGACATCATGGAGACCATGCAGGAATCGCTGCAGGGCATCCGCACCGTCAAGGCCTTCACCCTGGAAGAGACCATGCGCGAGCGCATGGAGGCCAGCATCACCGCGGTGGAGCGCAACGCCAACAAGATGGCGCGGGTGTCGAACCGCTCCAGCCCGCTGATGGAGACGCTGGGCGGCTTCGCCATCGCGGCGTCGCTGATGTATGGCGGCTACCGCGTGGTGGCGATGGGCGCCACGCCCGGCCAGTTCTTCTCCTTCGTCACCGCGTTCCTGCTGGCCTACGAGCCGGCAAAGCGGCTCGCGCGTCTCAACATCGAGCTCAATTCGAGCCTGATCGGCGCCCGCATGCTGCTGGAGATCGTCGACAGCCCGGCCACCGAACCCAATGACGACACCAAGCCGGCGCTGGCGCTGACCGAGGCGCGCGTCGAACTGCGCGACGTCTCGTTCCGCTACCGGCCCAACGAGCTGGTGCTGAACCGCATGAGTTTCGTTGCCGAGCCCGGCCGCGTCACCGCTCTGGTCGGACCGTCCGGCGGCGGCAAGTCCACCGTGCTGGCTCTGCTGCTGCGACTCTACGAAGTCACCGAAGGCGACATCGTCATCGACGGCCAGTCGATCTCAGGCGTATCGCGCCGCTCGCTGCGCCAGCAGACCGCCTATGTCGGCCAGGACGTCTATCTGTTCCGCGGCACCATCAAGGAGAACATCGCGTTCGGCAAGGTCGACGCCAGCGAAGGCGACATCGTCGCCGCGGCCAAGGCGGCCTGCGCGCATGATTTCATCATGGGCTTTCCGCAGGGCTACGACACCCCGGTCGGCGAGCACGGCGCGCAACTGTCGGGCGGGCAGCGCCAGCGCGTCGCCATTGCCCGGGCGCTGGTCAAGAACGCGCCGATCATCCTGCTGGATGAAGCCACCGCTGCGCTCGATTCCGAATCCGAGAAGTCGGTGCAGGAAGCCATCGAGCATCTGTGCCGCAACCGCACCACCATCGTCATCGCGCACCGCCTGCACACCATCATGCATGCCGATGCCATCCTGGTGGTCGAGGGCGGCGAGATCGTCGAGCGCGGCCGCCACGACGACCTGCTGCGCCGCGCCGGCCGCTATGCCTCGTTCTTCAAGTTGCAGCATCGCGATGCCAGCCCGCTGGCCCCGCTCGATGCCCCGGCGTAACACCCTGCCTTCTCTTCTTCCTGCCGCCTGACAACGGCGTCCTGCCCTTCCGCACCAGCCCGAGAGCCGTCCATGACCGCATCCTTCGTTATCCCCCCTCCGCCGCAGGCCGCCATCGCCGTCCAGGGCGACGACAAGATGTTTCCGGTGCGCCGCATCTGGTGCGTCGGCCGCAACTATCTCGAGCACATCCGCGAACTCGGCAATGACGAGCGCAACCCTCCCTTCTTCTTCGCCAAGCATGCCGACATGGTCGCGCCGGACGGCGCCACCATCCCCTACCCGACGCTGACCAAGGACATGCAGCACGAGGTCGAGCTGATCGTGGCGCTGAAGAGCGGCGGCCTCAACATCTCCGCCGATGCCGCGCTGGACCATGTCTGGGGCTATGGCGTCAGCATCGACCTGACCCGCCGCGACCTGCAGATGGCCTCGCGCAAGAAGGAGCAGCCTTGGGAGATCGGCAAGTCATTCGACATGTCGGCGCCATCAGGCGCGCTGGCGCCGGCGTCGAAGATCGGCCATCCCGCCAAGGGCCGGATCTGGCTGTCGGTCAACGGCACCGAGCGGCAGAAGGGCGACCTCTCCGAGATGATCTGGAACGTGCCCGAGATCATCGCCAAGCTGTCGCTGCAGGTCGAACTCGGCGCCGGCGACATCATCATGACCGGCACCCCGGCCGGCGTCGCGGCGCTGCAGCCCGGCGACAAGATCGAATGCGGCGTCGACGGCGTCGGCACGCTGACCTGCAGTATCGGCCCGGCGAAGTAAGCGGGGCTTTCTCTGTTCCCCGGACGCGGTGCACTGCGCTGCGCTTGCGCGGCGTGGTGCGCCGCAGATCCGGGGTCGTCACGAACGCCCGCGCCTGGGACGGTCCCGGATCTGCGCAGCAGCGTTTCGGACGATGCTGCGCATCGTCGCTCACGCCGCAGCGCGTCCGGGACACGTGCCTCGGCTTTCCTGATTCAATTGTCAAACAGCCATGTGATGTGAAGTCATGCGATCGCAGTCCCGCGACGCATCCGCGTCCGGGCTGTGCTGCATTCCATCACCCTCTCCATCGAGAGGCGCGCGGAACGCCGGGTGCCCGATGCACCCATGGGCTTGTGCGCAAGGGTAGAAAGCGCACAAGGCTTGCCACGGTCACACCGGACTGATCCGGCGTTCCGCGCGCGATGGTGTTAACGGCTTATGGCGTTGCTCTCCGGCGGCCGACCCGTTTTCTCGTCGCCGTCGCGCCCTCCTGAGGATGTGTCCCGCGCCGGTAGGGCGGGCTCTCCGGAGGGGCTTGATGCCACGCGGGGCATCGAGACCTCACGCTTTTGCCGTCCGCGCCAGCGCTGTCGTCTGCGCTTCCTCCGGTTCTCACTGGCC
>DATCUS010000010.1:0-36041 GCA_036561845.1 Tardiphaga sp.
GCCGGCGGGAACCGGCCGGCGGCCGCCGAGGATGCGTTCAAGCCGCGCGGCATCGGCGGCGGCGAGCCTGAGGTAGGTCCGGGCGAGGCGAGGCCACTTTTCCGGGGTGCGGGGATGCGCATCCATGAGGTGGGCGATCGCCAGCCGCGCGCGCAACATGGCACGGTGGCTGCGATAGAACAGAAATAATCCGCTGGCCGTGTCGTCGGCCAGGACGCAGGCCAGTCGACGCCGGATACGATCGGCAGCCCACAGGCCACCTAGGCGCTCGCATTCCAGGTGCAGGAAGGCGATCTCGTCCAAGGGATCCAGCGCCCGAAGCTTGGCGTCAAATTCCAGGCAGTCGATGATGGTCACGGGCGGGCGCAGCCAGATATGCTCCGGGCGCAGGTCGCCATGGGCATCGACGAAATGCCGCGCCCGAATCCGGTCCATCAGCAGGCCGGAGCGCTGCGCGGCAAAGCGGCGCTGGACCTGTGCGACAGCAGAGACGCGGCCGGGAGGAAGACCGAGCCTGGCGTCGAACAGCACCCGGCAGTTGTCGTGAAGGGCTTTCTCCCACCCGACCAGGTAGTTTTCGGGTACCAGCTGCAGGCGCGGCGCATGGGCATAGAAGGCGCCGAGCCTTGCTGCGATGCGGTCCACCTGCGCCAGCGTCAGCCAATGCCCGCGCAACGCCGCCTCCAGCGTTGCATTGTCCTCCAGCCGGCGCATCACCACCAGCCAGTCCACCACCGGACCATCGCCGGCTATCGCAAGACCGGTTGCCGAAACGGTGAGTGGGACAACACCGAGATAGACGTTGGGCGCCAGCCGCCGGTTGAGATTGTATTCGGCGCGGCATGCTGTTGCGCGGCGCTCCAGCGTCGAGAAATCGAGATAGGGAAAGCGAACCGGCTTCTTCAGCTTGTAGACCTTGTCCTTCGCCATGAAGACCCAGGACATGTGGGTCTCGCGGATCGTCACCGAACAGGAGTCCGATAGATACGTCTCCGGAGCGCTGAGAAACCGGACTTTATCGTCGAGGCCCACCGCATCGTTTTCGCCAACGGCTCGATCGGATGGCGATGGCATGTTCGGTCGCTCCAGTATCCGGGGAGGATATCGGAACGGATCGCGAGCCTTTTGATGTCGATCAAGCCCGGTGCGCGAACAACGGTCAGCTCCATCATGTTGATGCGGTCAGCCGCAGCATCCGATCGAGGTGTTGGAATGGTGAACCAATCCGAGGCCTTTTCCACGTCGAGGCCCGATTGAGCAGGAGCGAAGGGCTGCTGCGATGCAGTGAAGCTGTCGACAGTATTAATACCAATGATCCAGCGGCTATCTCCGATGTGGTTTTTGACGCATGCACAATTAGTGCTAGCGTTCTTTTATCGGTGGAGAGGGCGCAGGCTGCCGGAACCGATCTTCAGGCGATGGTCCCCCCCAAAGCTTGAAGGAGCCCCGGGACAGGACCCGCTGTCCCGGGGCCGTGGTTCTCGCGCCATCAAACATCGAGTCCACGGCCGACGACACCACCGGCAGAAAAACACAAGCGGCACGGGTAAACGCGAACTATCCTAATGTTGTTGCTCGAACGAGCTGCCGTGCATATTTGAATTTGACGGCACGATCTCGATCGCGGAACTTAAACCGGGGCCGTACTGATTGGCGGCAATGGCGACCTGTGTGCGATTGACGACGCGGAGCTTGCGCATGATTTCTCGAACGTGGACCTTCACCGTTGTTTCTGTCATGCCCAGAGCCCGACCAATCACTTTATTCGGGTCGCCCCGACAAAGGCAGGCGAGTACAGCCTGTTGCCGTTCGGTCAGTAGCGGCTTGACAGAATTGTGGTCAGCATAGGTATCTGCCGTGGCAACAATGGGTGTGGCAGATGGCTGGCATGGATTGTCGACGGCTGTGGTCCCAGGGGCGGTTTCGACAAGCAACGAGCTCTGTTGTTGTCGGAAGCTGGGCTCGAATCCGGTCGCCGATGCCTGGTCACGTTGTATCGGTGCGGAAGGCGCCTGCGGTGCCGCGTCTCGGGAGGAGTTCTGATGAGCGCAACCGAACGTCCCATCCGGCCGGCGTCTCAGGATGGCTTCAGGAGGGAAGTAGCTGCCGCCGTGGAGAATGAAGGAAAGAGCCTGCAATACGAGACGCGGGGACGTGGAATTGCTGAAGTATCCTTGTGCTCCGCGGTTGAACGTAGCGGTAATGCTCTCTAGGCTTTCATCATCGGAGAAGACGACAAGCGAAGCTGTCGGACGCATCGTGTGCAACACCAATATCTCGGAAACGATTTCGTGAGCGGTTGGAGGGATTCCGCCGATGTTGTAAATCAGCATCTTGCAGCCATTGTCCTCGACGAGCCTCTCATGCGCATCGTTTGGAGGCACAGAAATGAGCTTGACGTTCTCCTCCCGCGCCCAAGGGGTGAGAAAACTCTCCAACCCTGCCCGGCGAAACGCCATTGCATCGATAAGTAGAACGGTGTCCTGAAATGAGCCTGACATAACGCACTCCGGGCAATTCAAAAATCACGTTCTTGTCAAAAACCGCGTTCTTGCGTGTCCCCGACACGTCCCGCACAGCCCCCTGCTGCTTTTTGAATGCGCAGCTTACGCAGCCTCAATAGGCGTCTGTATAGTTTGGCACACAATTACGATATCTTAATCAAGGCATAGTGCCAACAGGATCATCGGACTCGGACATATGTCAGGACGCCGACATTCGTCCATCCATTCAGTCGGTTAGCCGACGCCGCAGACTTGCTTATCGGTAGATTGATACGCACCTCTGTGAACGCAAGCGCGATGGAATCTAAGTAGAGTTGCTGATTTCAATAATGCAACCTTTGATGTTGTATCGTTCGATATATACCTTCTGCGATGCTCGCAGAATAACATCATGATATTTGCTCTTTCTCGGTGGGGAGCCGCGATGTTCGTCAGCAAGCTGCCACCAAAGCCGAATTTCGATGCGCTGGCTGCGGCCGCGCCAGCCTCGGCCGACAGACGCACCGCCGTGCTAGCGCTGATCGGAAACCTGATCTGCAGCTGGTCGAACAACGAGAGCCTTTTCATCTATGTCCTGATGATCCTGCTGAAGACCGACGAAGCGTCCGCTGCGATCGTGTTCGCCACCTTGAACACCACCCGCGCGAGGCTCGACCTGATCCAGCGCATGGCCAAGATCAGGGTCGTCGACAAGTCGATTGCCATGAGCCTAACGCGGCTGATTGAGCGGTTCGGCGAGTCGACCAAGGTTCGTAACGAGCTGAATCACTGCATGTTCATTTTCGATGCGTCTGGTGCCATTACCCATACGCAGTCGATGAGGTTGGCGGAGACGAAATCCAGTCTGCGGTTCGGAGAGATGAAGCCGATCGACGAAGGCCGTCTGCAACACATGCTCCAGACGACGAACGAGATGACCAGGATCAATCGCGATATCTGGGAATTGCTGCCGGTTCTGGAGGCACATGTGTACGGCGCGCAAATGGCGCAGGATCAGCAGGCGTAAAGCGACCGCAATCAAATTCTGGCTTGGGGGCGAATGACGTCTCTGATGATTGGACAGCACGCCTGCTCTATCGGATGCCGCCTGAGAAGCGTCGAACGAAGAATGTCGCAAGATGCATCTGCCAACCGAATGCGTGGATGTTGTAAATGCCACCATTGCGCCATCTTTGCCATGCCGGCATTCGCAATGACGCAAGCGCCGGCAGTCGGAACAACCGACGTTCATGAGCACCGCTGCAGCGAAGATCGCAGACATAGAAGATCAGCGATCTCGTCGCCCGCGATGCTCCAGACAGGTAGGAGCTCGTCATGAGCAGGTCACAGAGGAACTACGATCCGAAGCACGATCCGAAGAATGACCCGACGCAGGCGCAGGCCAATCTCCAGGGCCAGATCCAGGGCCAGGCCAATCTCCAAGGCCAGCTGCAGGGCCAAGGTCAGGGTCAGGGGCAAGGTCAGGGCCAATCGCAGTATGCGGTTCAGTCGCTCGAGTCCAGCAGCAGCAACGACAACTGGAACGGCAACGGCAACCTGAATGGCAACGGCAACCTGAACGGTAATGCCAACCTGAACTTCAACGACAACAAGGTCGACAACAATCTGGACAACAAGGTCGACAATTCGCTCGACAACAAAGTCGACAACAACATCGACAACAAGATCGAAAATGTCGTCGACAACAAGGTCAACGTCGACGTGAAGGTCGATCTCGACCTGAGCGCGGACGGTCTCAGCAGCCCGGTAATCGATCTGCATGGGCTGAGCTGCATCAGCGACTCGCTGATCATGCCGGATGTGGTCAACCAGACCCTGAACGGCGGCGGCAATCAGTTCAACATCGACCAGGTCAACAACCTCGTTGACAACGATACGTTGAGCGATCCGACGGTGACCTACAACGGCAGCGGAATTCCTTGCGACCCGAGTTCGGGTTTCAGCATGGATGCCAAGATCGAGGGTGGCGAATCCAAGATCGACGGAGCGCATATGGGCGACGCCGCCGGCGCCGCCGCCGGTATTACTTCGCATGCCGATGCGACGCTGACGCAGGATGCTTTCACCCAGACCATCACCCAGGGTGCAAACATCCAGTTCAACAGCATCACGATGCAGGTCGCAGGTCAGGATCTGACCGACGATCACCACACGCTCTAGTGAAAGTTCGGCCCGCGCGGTGCAAGCCGCGCGGGTCCTTTCCGCCCTCCGGTTTCAGCGCTCCACTTCCAATGGATAGCTGGGTGGTCGTCTTGCCGCCGTGAGGGCTCATGCGCGCGGGGGGAGGTTGTCATGGCATCAGCGAGCTTGATCGAAGTCATTTGGCACTTCGCAGGATACTTGAAGATTTTCGAAGACATCGCTCGCGATCGTATCGAATATGATGAAAGCATCGCCCCCGGCCCGGTGGCGGACTACACCACGCCGCGGCCCAACTACGAGCACCCCTTCACGCCCGACGATCTCGAAACACAGGGCATGCGGACGCCCGAGCTTATGCCGGATGAGGCGTCACATCTTCCCCGCGTCCACTTCGCCAAGGCAACGGGTGACGAGCCCGACCTCGATTTCTATCCGGCGCCGCGGCTGGCGAATGTTCTGCCGCCCATGCCGGCCGTGGGCAGCAGCAGCAGCGGCAGCGACTTCCACATCAAGGTGACCTACCAGCCTGGTGGTGAGCAGAGCGAGGTCGAGGTTCACCAGCACAATATTCTTTATGACGACGATACCCTGCTTCCCGCGAACAGCGTTTTGCCCGCCTCGGGGCTGACATTGCAACTCGCGGCCGACACCACCGCACTGGTCGAGCGGATGGCCGACGGGGCCAACAGCGAGATTCCGAGGGAATGGTGGATTCCGCAGGACGGAGCCAGGGCGGCTGACTTTCTGACAACTCACGACGCCCATTGGGCCGCCAGTGGCGGGTCGCCGGATCTGCATTCGGTGCAGCCGGGCTACTATCTCAATGGCGTGCGACAGGATCCGGCGCCTACAGCGCCTGACCACCAGCCGCCGCCTGATCCCGCTCCGCTGGCCGATACAGGCCATGCGCTCGGGCAGTGGGCGGTGCTCGGCCAGAACAGCAGCATCAATGCGGCGCTTATCGTCGATCTCGGCGAGTCCGGACGCACAATGATCGTCCAGGGCGACTATTTCAAGACCGATGCGATCTTTCAGACAAATACGACCATCGACCACGATCACGTCAGCATGACAGGTACTGCTGTGTCGACCGCCGTAGACGGAGGAAACGTTGCAAACAACGTTGCGGACTTCGTGCAGCATCCGGGCGTCTACGCCTCGCTGCCCGTGACATATGCGGGCCCAAACTGGAGCGTCGATGTTGTCGATGGAAATTATTACAATGTGCATACGCTGGTGCAGACAAACTATCTGTTCGACAATGACATCATCGCCCAGGTCAGTGCCGACACGCATTACAATCTGGTCGGCGGCTACAACCAGCTCGGCAACCTGGCGCAGATATTCGACGGTAGCATTCACTACGATCTGATCGTGATCCAGGGTGCCTATCACGGTATGAATGTTATTTTCCAGAATAACCTGCTCCTCAACAACGATCAGATCAATATGGTGGCGGAGGGGGCCGATCCGACGCAGTCGGTGGAGTCCGGAGGGAATAGCCTTTTGAACGAGGCGACAATCGAGAATTACGGCGGCAACAACTTTGGTGCGATGAGCGCCGGCTTGTCCTCGGTGTTGAGCGCGCTCGAATCCGGACAGACATCGCTCGATCCAAAACTGGGCATGGCGGTGGATGGAACCGGCGGGGTCTTTAACGTGCTGTACGTTCGCGGCGATTACTACGACGTCAACGCCGTCTGGCAGACCAACGTCACATCCGACGTCAATGTGATCTATCAATTGCAGAACCAGCCCTCGGTTGGCGCGCTTTCGTATTATCCCAACGGTGCCGAGACCCAATCCGTAAGCACTGGCGGCGATCATTTGACCAACGATGCGGCAATCGTCGATGTCGGTCCGACCAACACCTACGTCAACGGTCAAGCCTACAGCGACACGATTCTTGTGCAGGCCAATCTGCTGCCGGCGAGCCAGGATCAGGCAGTGAGCGCTGATACCCATGCGCTCGTGCCCGAACTGATCGCTTTCGTGAACGACAGTCAGGACGATACGCACAGCGTCCCTGTCATCGTGCCCTGTCCTGCTCAGCCGGATCCAATCGGCAGCATGCTGCACTAGTCGCAAGGAAGTCATTGTATCTGCAGTCAACCGTGGGGGAATGTTCAATGTCGCTGGGCGGGGATGATCGATTGAATGGCGCTGACCGTCCGCAGTTGGACGCTTCCGCGGATGGCGAACCGCGGATCGCCAAGGTCATCCCGCTGCGGACCATCAGCGAGGCAGTTGCCGCAGCGGCTGGACATCCCGCGTTCCCGTCCTTGAATGATGCGCCGGCCACGCCAGCCTCCGCCAAGAAGGTCGAGATCACCGAACACGCGCCGGTTGAGCCGGCGCTTCGCGAGGAATCAAAGACGCCGCCGGGGTCTACGGTGGTGATCGAGCAGCCGGCCGCGGCTTCGACAACAACGGGTGGGAATCAGGGCGGCGGCGGCGCCTCGCCCGGTGGCGGCGGTGGCGGGGGTGGCAAAGGGGGCGGTTCGACGCCGCTGCACAAGTCGTCCAGCGACAATGAATTCCGGGATGTCCTCGGAAAGGGCCTCGCCCATGCGCGGCGCAATCTGGTGACCGTCGGCGTGTTTTCGATTGCGGTCAACCTTCTGGTGCTCGCGATCCCGATCTATCTGTTCAACATGTCGGATCGTGTACTCACCAGCCGCAGCACCGATACGTTGATGATGCTCACCATGATCGTTGTGATCGCGATCGCAGCGCATGTCCTGATGGATGTGATGCGCCGCATCATCCTTATGCGGGTTGCCGTCGAGACGGAGGCGCGACTAGGGGGGCCGGTGCTGAGCGCCGCAGCCAAGGCGGCACAGGGCGGATCCAGTCGAGAATTCCAGACTCTCGCGGATCTGCAGCATTTGCGGTCGTTCATCACCGGCCCGGTCCTGCTGACGATGTTCGATACGCCGGTCTCACCGGTCTATTTCGCCGTGGTCTTTCTCATTCATCCGCACCTTGGCTTAATCGTGCTGACGTCCGGCGTTGGACTGGTCGCCGTCGCCCTGATCAATCAGCGGGTCACCGCAGCGCCATTCATGCGCGCAAACAATTTCGGCACCCGCGCGAATTTGCAGGCAGAGTCGATGGCTCGCAATGCCCAGGTCATCAACGCGATGGGAATGATCCCCGAGGGGGTGCAGGTGTGGGGCCGCGAAACCGTGGAGTCGCTGAAGGCTCAGGTGATCGGTCAGGATCTGAACATCATGATGACCGGCATCTCCAAGTTCCTCAGGCTCTGCACGCAAATCGCCATCCTCGGATGGGGAGCGTGGCTTGCGCTGGAAAGCCAGATGACGAGCGGCATGGTGATTGCCGCTTCGATCGTGGCGAGCCGGGCGCTGGCGCCGCTGGAGGGGACGATCGAGGGGTGGCGCAGCTTCGTACAGGCCAAATCTGCCTACGCGCGAATCAAGACCTTGCTATTGAATTCTCCGCTCAACATGGAGCGGCTGCGCTTGCCGCGCCCGGCGGGCTACCTGAACGTCGAACGAATCCTTTACGTGCCGCCGCCCAACAAGAAGGTGATCCTGAATGGCATCAGCTTCCAGTTGAAACCCGGTGAATCGCTGGCAATCGTCGGTGATTCCGGCACCGGCAAGACAATGCTGGCGCGTATGCTGGTCGGGTCGATCATCCCAACCGCCGGCAGCGTGCGTCTCGACATGATGGATTTGCGCAACTGGGATCCGCGCCAGTTCGGCGAGAGCGTGGGGTACCTGCCGCAAGACGTGCAACTGTTCCCCGCCTCCATCAAGGCCAATATCGGCCGTATGCGCGAGGATGCCCGTGACGAGGACGTGTTCGATGCCGCGGAGACCGCGGACGTGCATGAGATGATCTCGAGCTTCGCGCAGGGCTATGAGACGATTGTCGGCATGGATGGCGCGCCGCTGTCCGGCGGCCAGCGGCAGCGTATCGGGCTGGCGCGCGCATTCTATGGCAACCCGCGCCTGATCGTGCTCGACGAACCGAATTCGAACCTGGATGCGAACGGCGAGCGGGCGCTTGCGAAGGCGTTGTTGCGGGCCAAGGAAAAGCAGATGACGGTGGTGACGATCACGCAGCGTGCGGCGCTGCTGCAAAGCGTCGACAAGATCATGATTCTCCATCAGGGCTCCGTACAGGCGTTCGGCACCCGCGAAGAGATCATCCCGATGATTGCGGGCCGCAAGCCGGCCGGTGGCAGCGAACTGCCGCCGCTTAACTCGTAGATCGCAGCTTTACCAGTGGGAATGATGAGGTCTGCCATGGCGAACCGTGAGATTGCGACTCGCACTGCTGCTACTGGAGGGGCGTGGTATGACTCGCTGCCGCGATCGACCAAGGTTCCTACGGTCGCCGGGGTCTTGATCATGGCATTCGCGCTGATGGGATTTGGCGTCTGGGGCAACATGGCGCCGATCGCCGGCGCCGTGGTCGCCTCCGGCGTATTCGTGGCGACCGGACAGAACAAGATCATCCAGCATCTCGAAGGCGGCGTCATCCGTCAGATCTATGTGCGCGAAGGTGACGTGGTCGAACAGGGGCAGGTTCTGCTGGATCTCGACGACACTGCGTCCCGGGCCGAATTGCAACGACTGTTCTTGCGCAAGGTCAGACTGACGGCGATCGATGCCAGGCTACAGGCTGAGATGAGGGAGGAGACCGACGTCAAGTTTCCTGAAGAGGTGATCAGTGCGCTGACAGTGGCGCCTGAAGTCAGGGAGATACTCGAGAGCCAGACGATGACGTTCACGGCGCGTCGTAACAACATGAAGAGCGACATCAAGAGCATCGATGACAGCATCAAGGCGCTGGAGGAACGCATCCAGGGATCGCGGGTCCAGCTCGACGCGGTCAAGCGACAGATCGTGCTGCTCGAAGAGGAAATCGAAACCAAGCAGCACCTGCTGCAGACTGGCCTGGTCCGTAAACCCGAGCTGATGGTGCTGCAGCGCTCGAAAGCCAACCTGGAGGGCGAGGTCGGCCGGGTCATGGGCGATATCGGTGACGCCAAGGAACGGATCGCGCGATCCTATGAACAGATCAACGGCGTTCGCAAGACCGCGATCAAGACGGCGGTCGAGCAGATGCACGAAGTCAGAGGCGAACTCGCGGATGTTCGCGAGCGGATGCTTTCGGCCAAAGGCGTGCTTGATCGTGTTCGGATCACCGCGCCTGTTCGGGGCGTCGTAGTGAAGCTGCGCTATCATACTCAGGGCGGCGTGGTGGAAGCCGGCAAGAACATCATGGAGCTGCTGCCACTCAAGGAAGAGCTTATCATCGAGGCGCGGCTGCGTCCGCAGGACATTGACAGCGTAAAGCACGGCCAGAAGGCAATGGTGCGCCTGACCGCGCTCAGCCAGCGCATCACACCGATGGTGTCCGGCGACGTTGTCTATCTGTCGGCCGACACTCTCGCCGACGAGAAAAAGTCGCAGCAGATGGGGCCGACCGACATCTATATCGTCCGCGTCAAGCTCAACAATGACGAGACGCGGGTCATTCCGGATTTCAGTCCAACGCCGGGCATGCCTGCGGAGGTTTACATCAAGACCTCGGAGCGCACGTTCTTCCAATACATAGTCAAGCCGATTCACGACAGCATGTCGCGCGCATTCCGGGAGCGCTAGGTTTTGCAAATGACGCAATTCGTCGGGAAGGATCCTCGCCGTGCATATCGATATCATTGAGACGTCGTCTTCACTGGCGAGGGTCGAGGATAACTGGAATGCGGTCTATGATGCCGATCCGGAAGCTCAGATATTTCTATCCTGGCAGTGGCTCAATGGCTGGCTCGCGCAGATCGAGGGACCTTGGTTTATCCTCGCTGCGAAAGACAGCGACGATGTTGACGCGCCCTATGTTGCTTTTTTTCCCCTGCGACTGCAGTCGGCAATCGAAAAAGCGACCGTCACTAGCGACATGAGGATGGCTGGAAATTATGGAGCCGACTATACAGGCTTGATTTGCAGACCCGGTGCCGAGAGCCCGGCCATCGCCGCGTTTGCGCGGTTCATCAAGCGAATGAACTGGGCGCGTCTGAACCTGGAGAATGTGCGAATGTCGGCGCGGCGTCTCCGACAACTGATGGCCCATTTTTCGCAGGCGAATTTCCGGATCACAGAGATCAACCGGGTGGGAAAGGTCGACGGCATCGATAATAGTCTCTGCCCGTATACGGCCTTGCCGGAAGACTGGAATGCCTATCTTGATTCGTTGAGCGCCAACACGAGACAGAAGATTCGCAGGCTTCTGAAATTGATCGATCATGCCGGCGAATTTAGCATCACGGTTGCGACTGGGGAGACGTTTGCGCGGGATCTCGACACGTTGCTGGCGTTCTGGAAAACAAAATGGCGAGGTCGCAAGGGAAACCTGATCGACGGGTTGGTTCGTTCCAACGGCGTGATGCTGACGCGCTCGTTTCAGGCGGGTTTGGTCTTCCTGCCGACATTCTGGCAAGGCGATCGTCCCATCGCCGCCCTCGCCACATTGGTCGACCAGCGAAAGCGAACCTTCTCATTCTACATGACGGGTCGCGACGAGACCTTCGATGGTCCCCCGCCCGGGGTGATCCTGCATGCCTTCAGCATTCGCCATGCGATCAATGCCGGGTTTTCCGAATATGATTTCCTGCGTGGAAACGAGCCTTATAAGTATTCGTTTCGGTGCACAGAGCGCAAGATTCACTGCATTGTCGTGGAGACCCGGAGCGGAAAGAACCTCGGCGGTCGAATTGATCAGCGCAGCATTCTCGACGTGTTGGACCAGGCGACGGAAATGCACCGCAACGGTCAGTCGTTAGAGGCGGAAACCGGCTACCGCAAGATCCTCGATACGGACCCCGGTCATCCCGATGCCTTGCACCGACTTGGCCAGCTGCTTGCGGCAAAGGGTGACATGCCTTCGGCGAAGCGTCTGTTCGGAGCGCTGACAACAATTCGGCCGGACGCAGCCAAGGCGTGGTTGTGCATGGGACAGGTTTGCGAGGCGCTCGGTCAGCATGAGGAAGCCGTCCGCCACTACCTTGAATTCATGCGCCTGAAGCCTGATTCGTCCGAGGCGTTCGTGAATGTGGCCCGGATGCTCGTCAAGCTTGGCCGTATCGCCGAAATCAACGCAGCTGTGCTGGCGGCAGTTGGGGAATCAATCAGGCCTTCGGTCAGAAGGTGGCGTGATATTTCTCCTCCATCACATCGCAACGCCAAGCAAGAAGGCCAGACATGGCAGCTATAGCTGGAGCCGCCCGTCGCGATCAAGGCTCGCGCAGACGCTGCTGCACGACGGAGAGATGGACCCCAACGGGACGAGTCAGAGTGGGCGCCGATAGCGTCGTTTCCGGATCGAGGTCGGCTGCCGGCGGTTTGCGAGGGATCGCTATAGCACACGGAATCCGTGGGTGCCGTCCCGGGCGAGTTGTTCGACCAGACCGAATTCCCAGTCGAGATAGGCCTGCATCGCGGCGGCGGCGTTGTCGGTGCCCTCATAAGGCCGCTTGTAGACGTCGTCGACCTCCTCGACGCTGCGCGGCACGCCTGTCTCCAGCGGCAGACCGGCGGCCTTCCACGCTTCCGTGCCGCCCGCGAGAATGGCGACCGGGCGATCGGTTACGCCGGTGAGATCAGCGGCGGCGTATCGCGCCAGCGCGCCGTCGCACGAGGTCAGCACCAGCCGGCCGGGCGGCAATCGCTCCAGCGCTTGCGTCAGCTGCGCGCGCACCACGAACCAGGCGCCGGGCACATGGCCGCTGGCATGGCGCGGGCTGGTGGCGAGATCGATCACTACCGTCTGTTCGCGTTCGGCAGCAAGTGCTTGCGGCGTGATCGTCGCGATGGCTGCCGGCAACGGCGGGCGGCCCGGCGCGCGCGGCCCGGTTTCGAGCTGCCTGCTGGCGATGCCGCCATCCAGCACATGGACGTCGCGCCAGCCCATCTGGATCAGCCAGGACGCCGCCAGGGGCGCGCGGACGCCGTCGTCATCGGCCAGCACGATGCGGGCATGGCGTACGCCGACCCATTCGTCGGTGGCCTGCACCAGCTGCCCGCCGGGCGCCGAGCGAAAGCCGGGCAGGTGGCCGGCCTCGAATTCCGCGGGATTGCGCACGTCGAGCAGAAACAGCGTGACGTCCTTTTGCTGCTGCTGCCACTGCGCGAGCGTCGCCGGACTGATGCTGCGGACGCCGGCGCGTTCGGCGAGCGTTTTCGCGCGGGTCTGCGCGGCGACGCGCGCGTCCGCCGACAATTCTGGAAATTGCCGTTCGGCGCCGCGGTCCAGTTCAAGTCCGGCCAGCGTCCAGCCGATGGTACCGTTGCGCAGCGCAAAGACCTTGTTGGGAATCCCGGCATTGATTAGCGACTGGGTTCCGATGATCGAGCGGGTGCGTCCGGCGCAGTTGACGATCACCGTGGTCTCCGGCCGTGGCGCCAGATCCTGCAGCCGCAGCACCAGTTCGCCGCCCGGCACGCTGGTGCCGGATGGAATCGACATGGTGCGGTATTCCTCGAAGCGCCGGGAATCCAGCACCACGATATCGGCCCTGTCGGCGATCAGGCGCTCCACCTCGTGCGCGGCCAGCGACGGCGTGTGCCGCGTCGACTCCACCAGTTCGCCGAACGCCTTGCTGGGCACGTTGACGTCGATGAAGATCTCGCCGCCGGCGCGCCGCCAGCCGTCGAGGCCACCATCGAGTTGCGCCACGTTGCTGTAGCCAAGCTCTTGAAGCCGCGCGGCAGCGCGCTCCGCATATCTCTCGCCATCGTCATAGACTACGATCGGCGCATCCCAGCGCGGCACCAGGTCGCGCACCCGCAGCTCGATTCGGCTCAGCGGCAGCGACACCGCGAACAGCGGATGGCCGCGCGAATAGGGGCCTTCCTCGCGCACGTCGAACAGCGCGATCTCGCGCCCTTCGATCAAGGCGGCGCGAACCTCGGCGGTGGTGACGAGACGGGTCATGACAGGACTTTCTGGCAAGGTCGCGGAATCGTTCAATCCCTGGAGCGATCCCACAGATTGGGGATGGTGGCGTTAGAGTAGCCCGAGATGAACGGCGATCGCGCGCCGCTCACCGGATCGAACACCGAGCGCCGGATGGCGCCGATATTGCCACCATAGACGTGGATGGAGATCGAAGGGCGGTCGTCATAGGCGTTGGCGATGACATGGATATCGCCGAGGTCTGGCGACACCGCCACCACTTCGCCGCGCTCGAGCCGCTCCGTCGGGCCGGTGTCGAAGCTGCCGCCGGGCTTCAGCGCATAGGCCACTCCGGTCTCGGCGCCGCGCAGAATGCCGACGATGCCCCACACGGTATGGTCGTGGATCGGCGTCTTCTGCCCCGGTCCCCACACGAAGCTGACCACCGAAAACCGCTCCAGCGGATCGGCGTGCAGCAGATACTGCTGATACTGGTTCGGGCCCGGCTGGGCATAGGCGTCCGGCAGCCAATCGTCGGTGGCGACCAGGTTGGCGACGAGCTTCCGGCCTTCCGCGAGGATCGTGGGCTCGTCAAGATTGCGGTCAATCAGGCGGGTAAAATCGACGACGAAGTCGCGGAGCTTGTGGGGTTTGGACATGGCATTCTTTGCAGGCAGAGCTACGCTATGGGTCAACGTTCGCGTGGCGCGCCGCATTTGCAGGCCCGCGCTGCCATCGAAAACGATGGCAGGCTAGACCGTGGCACGCTGCAGTCAACAGAACGCTTGACCGTTGTTCGGCCACAGGTGGCACAAGCCTGCTGCGCGGAAGTTGCCAGCGAACGAAATATTCTGCCGCAGCACGCAGCAACCTGCCGCTACTTCGCGACGAAGGCCAGCAGCACACCGTTGGCGGCGGCGGGTGGCACGCACACGGCATTGGCGCTGCGGATGCCGGCGTGGCCGACGGCCTTTTCCGTTGTCGCGAGATCCGATGCGGCGATCACCAGCGCGGCGCTGCCGCGCTCGGGCAGGCCATCCAGCGAAACGCCGGGATAGCGCGCGGCCAGTTGCTCCTTGGTGACGAACACGAAATCGGCGCGGTCCGAGCCCGATGGCACCGCAACGGCGCCGTCCGGCTCGACCCTGACGTCGCGATCGATCATGCGCGACAGATGGGCGGCGTCCTTCGCCGCATCCGGCGACACGATCAGCGCCTGTCGCAGCCGCTGCGCGCCGTTGGCGTGTTTCATCAGCTCCGGAATCCAGACGGTTTCCCGCGTCTTGTGCTGGCAGGCGAAGATGCGCAGTCCGCCCGGGGCCTCCTCGATCGGCCACTGGAAGACACGGAATTTGGCTGCCGACACGCTGCCGTCGGGGAGCGTCACAGGGCGCTCGAAATCGGTCGGGCCGAGCGGCTCATAGCCACGGGCGCGAATTTCCTCGGCGCCGGCGGCGGAATCGATTGCCGTGAAGGCGATACGCTCGATGCCTTCGCCGCGCTTGGCAAGGAAGGCGCGGGTCGGCGTGTTGTGTTCGGTTTCGACCAGCACGCCGAGCAGCTCGATGTAATCCGGATCGAGCATGATGGTGTAATTGCCGGAGCCCATCTTGGCGCTGTGGGTGCCGCGCGGCGACACGGTGAAGCCGAGATGCTTCCAGTTGGCGGCGGCCTTGTCGAGATCGCTGACCACGACGACGGCGTGGTCGATTCCGATGACGTTCTTGAGTGACACTCTGTTATTTCCCCGGCATGAATTGGCATCTAAGCTAAACAGATCGATAGGCCCCCGGCAACCCAACCTGCTGCAGGGATGCCCCGGTCCAAAGGCCTTGATCGGCAGGAAAGGACGACCATGGATTCCGCCAACGTGCGCTGGCCCGACTCGCTGTGGGCCGCGATGACACCGGCCGGGCCGCAATTGCCGCAACTGGCCGGCGAGGTCACCGCCGACGTCATCGTCATCGGCGCCGGCTTCACCGGCCTGTCCAGCGCGCTGCATCTGCGCGAGGCCGGTGTGGACGTTGCCGTGGTCGAGGCCGCGGAGCCTGGCTGGGGCGCGTCCGGCCGCAACAACGGCCAGGTGATCCCCACGCTGTCGCGGCCCGATCCGGACGACATTATTGCCAGGCATGGCGTTGTCGGCGAACGCTTCGTCGCGCTGCTGCGTGACAGCGCGTCGACGCTGTTCGACGTGGCGCGCCGTTACCAGATCCAGGCCGAGCAGGAGCAGGCCGGCTGGGTCCAGCCGGTGCATTCGCCGGGCCGCATGAAGATCGCCGAACGTCGCGTCCGGCAGTGGTCGAAATTCGGCGCGCCGGTGGAGATCCTGTCGCGCGACCAGACGTGGAAAATGCTCGGCTCCGATGCGTGGTATGGCGGCTTCTGGAACAGGACGGGTGGCCACATCAATCCTCTGGCGCTGGCGCGTGGCCTTGCGGCGGCGCTGCTGCAGCAGGGCGGGCGCATTTTTGCGCGGTCGCCGGTGGTCAGCTTCGAACGCCTGAACAACCGCTGGGTCGTCAAGACGGCGAACGGGCAGATCAGCGGACGCGCGCTGATCCTCGCCACCAACGCCTATACCGGCGAATTTGCGAAATCGCTGGCGCCGGATATCGCCCATGAAGTGATGCCGATCCGCTCCTGGCAGATGGCCACGCAGCCGCTGTCCGACGCTGCCCGCAAGATCATCATTCCCGGCCGCCAAGCGATGTCCGACACCCATGGCGAGCTGTATTTCGCGCGTTACGACGCGCGCAATCGCCTGGTCACCGGCGGCGCGCTGATCAACACCAACGACGCGGTGGCGAAGCTGAAGTCCATGGTGGCCGAACGCCTGCAGCGGCTGTGGCCGGAGATCGGCGACGTCAAATTCGACTATGTCTGGAACGGCTATGTCGGCATGACGACGGATTTCCTGCCGCGCATCCACCGGCTCGGGCCGGACGCCTATGCCTGGGCCGGCTGCAACGGCCGCGCGGTGGCGCTGTCCATCGCGCTGGGCGATGAACTTTCCAAGGCGGTGCGTGGCGTGCCGGAGAACGAACTGGCGCTGCCGTTCACCGAGCCCGCGCCGATTGTCGCACATGGCTTGCTGCGCCATCTGGCGCCGCTGATGCTGGCGCTGTACCGCCGTCGCGATGCGCGTGAAATTTGAGGCGATCGACATGGACGAACTGCAAAAAGCCGAGACAGTACTCGAGGCCCTGAAGGCCGCCGAGCAGGAGCTTCCGCAAGCCGCGCTGCCGATCCTGAACGGCATTGCCGGCCTCATCAAGGGCGACGGAGACGATGCACTGGAAGTCCAGGAGGCGCGCACCGATGCCTTTATGGCGATCTGCGAACTCGGCAAGGCGCTGCATCGCGGCCAGCCCTCGGAATCGCTTTGGGCGCCGGCGTTCAGTGCGGCCCGGCGCTGGCGCCGGCTGGTCTAGCCGGCTACGGCCTCGCGCGTTCGAAGTTGCCGCCCGGAATCGAGGCGATCAGCGCCTTCGTATAGGGATGCTGCGGCCGCCCCAGCACATCGCCCGCCAGCCCATGCTCCACCACTTCGCCATCCTTCATGACCGCGACCAGATCGCAGATCTGAGCGGCGACGCGCAGGTCGTGGGTGATGAAGACGATGGACAGGCCGAGGCGCTGGCGCAGTTCGGCCAGCAGCTTGAGCACCTGCGCCTGCACCGAGACGTCGAGCGCCGAAACCGCCTCGTCGGCCACCAGGATCGCCGGCTGCAGCGCGAGAGCCCGGGCAAGGCCGATGCGCTGGCGCTGGCCGCCTGAAAACTCGTGCGGGAAGCGATCGCCCGCCGAGGGATCGAGGCCCACCAATGCGAACAATTCGCGGGCGTCGGCCAGTGCCTTGACGCGCGGCGTGCCGTGAATGATCGGGCCCTGGGCGACGAGTTCACCGGCCTTGCGGCGCGGATTGAGCGAGGCGAACGGATCCTGGAACACCATCTGGATGTGCCGCGTCTCGCGCCGCACATTCTCCTTGGTCATCTTCGCCCAGTCCTTGCCGTCGGAGACGATCGATCCCGCATCGGGGTCGATCAGGCGGACAAGGCAGCGGGCGAGGGTGGATTTTCCGGAGCCGGATTCGCCGACGATGCCCAAGGTCGCGCCGCGCGGCAGCTGCAGCGAGACGTTCTTCACCGCGTGGGTGATGCGGGCGCCGCGGCCGAGAAAGCCGCCGGTGCGATAGGTCTTCGATACGTTGTCGATGGTCAGCACCATGTCGTCGGACAGCACCCGCGGCGCCGGTGCGGCGAGCGGCGGCACCGCGGCGAGCAACTGTTTGGTGTAGGCATGCTGCGGGTTCAGCAGCACGTCGCGCACGCTGCCCTGCTCGACAATGACGCCGTGCTGCATGACCGCGACGCGGTCGGCAATCTCCGCCACTACGCCGAAATCGTGGGTGATGAACAGAACCGCCGTCTTCTTGCGCTGCTGCAGTTCGCGGATCAATTTCAGGATCTGCGCCTGGGTGGTGACGTCGAGCGCGGTGGTCGGTTCGTCGGCAATCAGCAGCTTCGGATCGAGCGCCAGCGCCATGGCGATCATGGCGCGTTGGCGCTGGCCGCCGGACAGCTCATGCGGATAGGCCCGCGCCGCCTGCTGGGGATCGGGGATGCGGACGTCTTCGAGCAGCGCCTGAACGCGGGCGCGGATGTCTTTCTTCGGCAGTCCTGTATGGATGGAAAACATTTCGCCGATCTGGTCGCCGATGGTGCGCAGCGGATTGAGCGCGGTCATCGGCTCCTGGAACACCATGGCGATGCCAGCGCCGCGGACCTTGCGCATCTCGGCGACGCCTGCTGCGGCGAGGTCATGCCCCTCGAACAGGACACGGCCGCCGTCGATGCTGACCCCGCCGGGCAGAAGCTGCATGATGGCATTGGCCATCATCGACTTGCCGGAGCCGGATTCGCCGACCACGCAGAGGATTTCATCGGCAGCGATGGCCAGCGAGACCTCGTTCAGCGCGTGCAAGCGGTCGGCGCCCGCGGGGAGCTTCACGCTGAGGCCGTCGAGCGTCAAGACGGCGCTGGGGGTGTCGGTCATCGTCCCTTGAGCCTTGGATTCAATGCGTCGTTAAGGCCCTGGCCGACCAGTGAGACGGCGAGCACCGTCACCAGAATCGCAATGCCGGGGATCGCCGAGACGTACCACTGCACGCGCAGCACGTCGCGGCCGAGCCCGATCAGGTTGCCCCATGAGGCGACGTTGGGATCGGACAGCCGCAGGAACGCCAGTGCGCTCTCCAGCAGGATCGCGACCGCCATCACCACGCTGGCATAGACGATGACCGGCGGCAGCGCGTTGGGCAGGATCTCGCCGAGGATCAGCTGGATGTCCTTCATGCCGAGCGTGCGTCCGGCCTGGACGAATTCGCGGTTGCGCAGCGACAGGAATTCGGCGCGGGTCAGCCGCGCCGGCGCCGGCCATGACACAATGCCTACGGCGATGGTTACTGTTGTTAGCGTCGAGCCGAAGACCGCGACCAGCACCAGCAGCAGCACGAAGTTCGGCAGGGTCTGGAACGCCTCGGTGATGCGCATCAGCACGGTATCGACCCAGCCGCCGTAATAGCCGGCGAAGGCGCCGATCAGCACGCCGATGACCACCGCGATGGCCGTGGCGACGACGCCGATCAGCAGCGAGATGCGCGCGCCGTAGAACAGCTGGGCAGCGATGTCGCGGCCGGAATTGTCGGTGCCGAGCAGGAATCGCGGGTTGGAGAATGGCCAGATCAGCGGCCGGCCGGCCAGCGACAGCGGATCGCGTGGATACAGCCAGCCGGCCGAAATGGCCATGGCCACCACCAGGAGCAAAAGAAAGAGGCCGACCAGAGCAGAGGGACTGCGGCAATAGCGTTTCACGGCGTCCATGCTCAGCCCTCGGCCGTGATGCGCGGGTCGAGGCGGGCGTAGAGCAGGTCAACGAAGAAATTCACCAGGATCACCAGCAGCGCCGAGACGAACACGATGCCGAGCAGGGTGTTGAGATCGCGCTGGATTACGGATTCATAGGCGAGGCGGCCAAGACCGGGCAGTGAGAACACGCTCTCCACGACGACGGAGCCGCCGAGCATGGTGCCGGCCTGAATGCCGATCAGCGTGACCATCGGCAGCAAAGCGTTGCGCAGCACGTGGCGGACCACGACGCGGGTCTCGTCCAGCCCTTTTGCGCGCGCGGTGCGCACGAAATCCAGGTTCAGCACCTCCAGCATCGAGGCGCGCATGATGCGCAGGTAGATGGCGAGGAAGATCAGCCCGAGCGTCAGGGTCGGCAGCACAAGGTGGCGGGTGATATCGAGCGTCCGCCACAGCCCGGTCTGCACCGCGCCGATATCCTCGAAGCCGCCGGCCGGCAGCCATTGCAGGTAGATCGAGAACACCACGATGGCCATCAGGCCGAACCAGAATGACGGCGTGGCATAGAAAATCAGGCCGAGCGTCGAGATCAGCGTGTCCGGCCATTTGTTGAAGCCGCGCGCGGCAATTACGCCAAGCACCAGGCCGAAGAAGAAGGCGAAGGATAATGACGCCGTCATCAGCAGGATGGTCGGCGGCAATCGCTCCAGGATCACCGTAGCGACCGGCTTGCCGTAGATCGACGAGAAGCCGAGGTCGAGCCGAACCAGCTTCCAGAGATAGTTGCCGAGCTGGACGGGGATCGACAGGTCGAGACCGTAGAACTTGCGCAGCTCACGCGCGGTGTTGGCATCGCCGCCGCCCATCTGCGCCATCATCGCGTCGACGGTGTCGCCCGGCGCGAACTGCAGCAGCAGGAACACGCCGATCAGGATCAGGAACAGGGTCGGGATCGAGGCGGCGAGCCGCCGCCCCGCGAGGCTCAGGATGCGCATCGGGCTATCTTGCCAGCGTTTGCGTTACGCCGATAGCCACAGATCGTGCCAGCTCGACGAGCCCCAGCGCGGCGTATTGGAATGGTTGCGCGCCTTGGCAGTGATCACCGTGACGAAGATCTGCTCGATCGGCATCCACACAGGCAATGCGGTGTTGGCCTGCTTGACGAACTCGGCATAGAGCGCCTTGCGCTTGACCGGATCGATTTCGGTGGCGGCATCGTCGATGACCTTGTCGATCGCGGCATCTTCCCAGCCCCACTGGTTGGTCCAGGGCGCGCCCTTGGGCTGGCCGGAACGATACCAGACGGTAGTCGAGACCGCCGGGTCGTTACGGTACTGGTGCCAGCCGGTGGCGAGGTCGAAGGCATGGTCGTCATAGACCTGCTTGAGGAAGCCGCCGCCGTCGTTGCGCACGACCTCGACCGGTATGCCGATTTCGCCCAGCGACTGCTGGATGAAGGTGGCCCATAGCGAGATGTCCTCGCCCCATGGCGCGGGCAGCAGGCGCAGGCTGAATCGGGTGCCGCCGGCGCCGGGCTTGAAGCCGGCCTCGTCGAGCAATGCTGCCGCCTTCTTCTTGTCGTAGGGATATTGCGGCGTGTCGGCGCCGGGGTAGAAGTCGGTGGACACCGAGGGGATCGGCCCGGTGCCGAGCTTGGCGAAATCGCCCAGAAAATTCTCGATGAAGAACGGCACGTTGATCGCATGCGCAATGGCGCGGCGGACGCGGATGTCGGCGAGCTCCTTGCGGCGGAAGTTGAACTCGATGGTGTTGGTGCGGGCATTGCCCTCGTTGCCCTTGGTGGAGACGACGAAGCGCTTGTCCTTGCCGAGCCGCGCCGTGTCGGAAATGGTCAGGCCGGTGAACGGGCTGTAGTGCAGGTCGCCGGCTTCCATCTGGGCTGCAGCCGCCGCGCGGTCGGTAATCACCCGCCAGGTGATGCGGTCGAGATAGGGCGCGTTGGGCCGCCAGTAACTTTCGTTGCGGTCGGCGATGATGTACTGGCCGCGCTCGTATTTGACGAACTTGAACGGCCCGGTGCCGACCGGGGCGAGGTTGGTCGGGTTCTGCCGGATGTCGCCGGATTCATAGAGGTGCTTGGCGGAGATGTAGCCGAGATCGGGCAGCGCGCGCAGCAGCAGGCCGAGCGGCATCGGCCGCTCGTATTTGAACACCGCAGTGAGCGGATCGGGCGTTTCCACATCGGTCAGGAACAGTTGCAGGGTCGATCCGTAGTTGAGGATCTTCTTCCACATGTTCATGGCGGTGAATGAGACGTCGGCCGAGGTGAACGGCTTGCCGTCGTGCCAGGTGACACCGCGGCGCAGTTTGAAGGTGACGGTCTTGCCATCGGGCGTGGCTTCCCAGCTTTCCGCGAGCACGCCGACCGGCTGGCCGTTGGCGTCGAGATCGACCAGCGACTCCTGGATCTTGCCGCCGATGATGTAGACCCCGGTGGAGGCCTGGATGCTGGGATTGAGCTGGCGCTGCTCGGCGCCGTAGTGGACGTTGAACACGCCACCCTTGCGCGGGGTCTCCTGGGCGAAGGCGCGCATCGGGTTGACGACATTGGCGGCGATGGCCGCCGATGTCAGCAGTGCGGTGCGGCGGGTGATCTCCAAACGTGAATTGCTCATGTCTTCTCCGGGCGCAATCAGGTGTCGGCGAGGGAGGCCTGGCCGTCATGGAACCACGTTTACGCCGAACCTGACAGAGGAGTCATTTTCTATTTGGGTTCAAACGAGCAAATTTGGCCCTCTTGCGTGTGCAGGTGGCCGATGTTGTCGATGCTTGCCGCCTGCATGTACGCGCGCGCCCGGTGGCGTTAGTTGTGAAGCAACCGTTGCAGTTCGGCATTTTGGAACCCAAAGAATCCAGGTTCCTCCTGCAACCGGCGAAATCATTCGGCGTTATTCGGTGCAGGGACAGAAAGGAAAACGTCATGAAGAAGACAGCAATCGTTCTGGCTACCATCGCAGCGCTCGGCGCAGCGGCAGTGACGACGGCGCCGGCAGAGGCGCGCGGGCGCGGATGGGGCCCTGGTCCTGCCATCGGTCTTGGTCTGGCGGCCGGCGCGCTCGCGGCGGGCGCATATGGCGCCTATGGGCCGGGCTACGGCTACTACCGCCCGCATTACTATCGGCCGCATTATTACGGCTATGGTTACGGCTACGGCCCGCGCTATGCCTATTATGGGCCCCGCTACTATCGTGGCTGGTAACCACCAGCACGACGAACCAGCCCGGAGCTTCGCTCCGGGCTTTTTCGCGCGCGGTGACCGCACGTGGTGGGCGATCGCGAGCCCGGATTTGCGGCTGAGAAACAATCGCTTCAATACGAAGTTAGCGATGCGGCGGCTCCGCTCACACCGTCGCCATGGAATCATCGAATGCACGTCGAACGGGTGTTGCGCGAATACGGTCAGCTTCCGCGGCCGATGAACGAGGCCCCACGCGACGGAAGGCGCATTCTTGGCCACCATGCCCGGTCCGGGCGGCTGGTCCTCTGTTACTGGGAGATGATGCCGGCCGCTCTCGTTGGTCCGATCTGGATCGAGGAGCACGGCGGGCGTCGCGGCTATCTCGATCGCTATTTCGACGGCTGGCTCGACCCGCATGAGGTCAGGCTGATTGACGTCAGCGCGGTCAACCGGCTGCTGGTGGCTTATATCGATGACGCCCGTGCGGCCGATGATACCGCGGCCTTGAAGCTGCTCGAGCAGGCCTGACTGGAGGCCAGCCGTGCTGCCGGCCGGCCAAATTCGGCATGCCTGTTCTCTCGCGGAACGGCTCAGTGGGCGGTTGTGGTTTTCTTGGCGTCGCCATTGAATTAGCTGATAAAAATCCGTAGGTTGCGCGGGTTCGCGTTCGTGCGGACCAACACTCCTGCCATTCCCTGTCTTTCCATCCGCGCAGAACTGATCTCCTATGAACGCTCCCTTGCCCAAGCAGACCGGAGCGCCCGTGTTTTCCGAAAAACCCCAGGCGCCGATCATTGCCTTCGAAGGCGTCAGCAAGCGCTATCCATCGCGCAGCGAGTCCGCTGAGGTGGTGGCGCTGCAAGATATCAACCTTCAGGTCCCCGAGGGCGCCATTGTCGGCGTGATAGGCAAGAGCGGCGCCGGCAAGTCGACGCTGGTCCGGCTGATCAACGGGCTGGAGCAGCCGAGCTCCGGCCATGTTCGCGTCGACGGCCTCGACATCGGCGCGCTGGACGAGCGCAGCCTGCGCCAGGCGCGGCGTTCGATCGGAATGATCTTCCAGCATTTTAATCTGTTGTCGTCGCGCACCGCCTTCGACAACATTGCATTGCCGCTGGAAATCGCCGGCGTGGCGCGCAAGGACATTCCCGGCATCGTCAGCCCGCTACTCGACATGGTCGGCCTCGCCGACAAGCGCGACCGCTATCCGGCCGAACTGTCCGGCGGCCAGAAGCAGCGCGTGGGCATCGCCCGCGCGCTGGCGACCAAGCCGAAAGTGCTGCTGTCGGACGAGGCGACGTCGGCGCTCGATCCGGAGACCACCAGCCAGATCCTGACCCTGCTCAAGCAGATCAACGCCGAGCTCAACCTGACCATCCTGTTCATCACCCACGAGATGTCGGTGGTGAAGAGACTTGCCGACCGCGTGGCCGTGATGGAAGGCGGCCGCATCGTCGAGCAGGGCACCACCTACGAGATCTTCGCCAGCCCGCATCACGAGACCACCCGGCGTTTCGTCGGCGAGGTGACCGGCGGCAACGTGCCGGAATGGCTGGAGGCGAAGCTGCAGCCGGTCTACGCGCCCGGCATGCAGGCGGTGATCCGCATCGCCTTCACCGGGGCGGACGCCGACGAGCCGGTGCTGTCGCGGCTGACGCGGGCCTACAACGTCGATTTCAACATCATGCATGGCCAGATCGAATATGTCGCCGACCATCCGTTCGGCACGTTGATCGCGTCCGTCGCCGCCGGGCCCGAACTGCTCGCGAAACTGATCACCGAACTGACCAGCACCCGCAACAAGGTGGAGCACCTCGGCTATGTCGCCTGAACTTTTGTCGCTGATCGCCTGGTCGACTCTGGATACGCTGACGATGGTGGCGCTGGCCGGCACCTTCGGCACGCTGGTCGGCCTGCCGCTCGGCATCTTTCTCGCCACCAGCCGCGCCAACGAACTGTTCCCCGCGCCGATGGCCAATCGTCTGCTCGGCCTCGTGGTCAACGCCACGCGTTCGACGCCGTTCATCATTCTGGTGGTTGCCATCGTGCCGCTGACGCGGCTGATCGCCGGCACTTCGATCGGCACCCGCGCCGCGGTGGTGCCGCTGACCATCGCCGCGATCCCGTTCATTGCCCGCGTCATCGAAGGCGCGATCCGCGAAGTCGACCAGGGCCTGGTCGAAGCCGCACGCGCCTTTGGCGCCAGCCCGCTGCAGATCGTACAGAAGGTGCTCCTGCCGGAAGCCCTGCCGGCGGTGACGCTGGCGCTAACGCTCGCCACCGTCAGCCTGATCGGCTATTCGGCCATGGTCGGCGCGGTCGGCGGCGGCGGGCTCGGCGACCTCGGTATTCGCTACGGCTACCAGCGCTTCATGCCTGAGGTGATGGCCACCGTGGTCATCGTGCTGATCGTGCTGGTGCAGGGCGTGCAGACCATCGGCGACCGGCTGTCGCGCCGCCTCGACAAGCGTAACCGCCATTCGTGAGCGCCAGCTCACAATAACCAACCTCCCGCACTTCAGGATTCGATCATGTCACTACGCTCTCTCGCCTTCTCTGCCGTCGCAGCCCTTGCGCTGACGGCTGCCGCCCACGCCGAGACCATCAAGGTTGGCGTGACCGCCGGGCCGCACGCCCAGATCATCGAGGCCGTGAAGGCGGTCGCCGCCAGGAAGGGCCTCGACATCCAGATCGTCGAATTCTCCGACTACGTGGTGCCGAATGCGGCGCTGGAGGCGGGCGACCTGCAGGCCAATTCGTTCCAGCACCAGCCCTATCTCGACAACCAGGTGGCCGACCGCAAGTACAAGATCGAGTCGGTGGCCACCACGGTGAACTTCCCGATGGGCATCTATTCGAAGAAGGTGAAGAGCTGGGACGAGATCAAGACCGGCGCCACGCTCGCTATCCCCAATGACCCGACCAATGGTGGCCGCGTGCTGCTGCTGCTGCGCGACAAGGGCGTCATCAAGCTGAAGGACGGCGTCGGCTTCAAGCCGACCATGCTCGACATCACCGAGAATCCGAAGAAGCTGAAGGTGATCGAGATCGATGCGGCGCAGACCCCGCGCACCCTCGACGATGTCGATGCTGCCGGCGTCAACACCAACTATGCCACCCAGTCCGGCCTCGACCCGGTCAAGGACGCGCTGCTGCGCGAGGACCCCAAGGGTCCCTATGCCAACGTCATCGCAGTGCGCATTGCCGACAAGGACAAGCCGTGGGTGAAGACGCTGGTGGAAAGCTATCAGTCGCCGGAGATCAAGGAATTCATCGCCACCAAGTTCAAGGGCGCTGTGCTGGCGACCTGGTAGGCGGCGAACGATACCCCGCTGTCGTCAGGAGGGCACCGGCAGTGTGCTCCTCTCCCTCTAGCGAAGCTCTGCTTCGCACGGGGGAGGGGGCACCATAGAAGCGAAAGCCCCTCACCCGGATTGCTTCGCAATCCGACCTCTCCCCAACGGGGAGAGGTGAAAAAGATCAGTGCGCCAGGATCTTCGACAGGAACTGCTGCGCGCGGTCGCTGCGCGGGTGGCCGAAGAAGTCGTCCTTGAGGGCATCTTCGACAATCTCGCCGGCATCCATGAAGATGACGCGGTTGGCGACCTTCTTGGCGAACCCCATTTCGTGTGTCACCACCATCATGGTCATGCCTTCCTTGGCGAGTTCCACCATGACGTCGAGCACCTCGTTGATCATTTCCGGATCCAGCGCCGAGGTCGGCTCGTCGAACAGCATGCAGATCGGGTCCATCACCAGCGCCCGCGCGATGGCGACACGCTGTTGCTGACCGCCGGACAGCTGGCCGGGGAATTTTTCGGCATGCGCGGTGAGGCCGACGCGCTCCAGCATCTTCATCGCCTTGGCGCGCGCGGCCTCCTCGGAGCGGCCCAGTACCTTGGTCTGACCGAGGCACAGGTTCTCGACGATCTTCAGGTGCGGAAACAGTTCAAAGTGCTGGAACACCATGCCGACGCGCGAGCGCAGCTTCGGCAGGTCCTTCTTCATCGTCGTGACGTTGAGGCCATCGACCAGGATAGTGCCTTCCTGCACCGGCTCCAGCGCGTTCACGGTCTTGATCAGGGTTGATTTTCCCGAGCCGGACGGACCGCAGACCACCACGACCTCCCCCTTGTCCACCGTGGTGCTGCAATGCTTCAGCACCTGGAACGTGGGATTGTACCATTTGCTGACGTTGTCGATGGTGATCATGGGCATGGGGATCGACCGGATGTTGGAGACACGGAAATCACCGAGTGAACTATCGAATGATGCTGATGCGCTTTTGCAGGCGCTTGACGAAGAACGAGGCGGTGAAGCAGATCACAAAATAGACCACCGCGGCGAACAGGTACATTTCGGTGAGGCGGCCGTCGCGCTGCGCCACCTTGGAGGCCGCGCCGAGAAAGTCGGTGATTGATAGCACGTAGACCAGCGAGGTGTCCTGGAACAGCACGATGGTCTGGGTGAAGATCACCGGCAGCATGTTGCGGAACGCCTGCGGCAGCACCACGTAGCGCGTCACCTCGCGGTAGTTGAGGCCGATGGCGTAGCCGGCCATGACCTGGCCGCGCGGGATCGACTGGATGCCAGCGCGCATAATCTCGGAGAAATACGCCGCCTCGAACAGCGTGAAGGTGACGATGGTCGATGTATAGGCGCCGACTTGGACCGGCTGGTCGGCCCGCAATATCCACTGCCCAATATAGGGCATCAGAAAGTAGAACAGGAAGATCACCAGCACCAGCGGCAGCGAGCGCATCAGGTTGACGTAGCTCGCCGCGAAGGTCGACAGCACCGTGCTCGATGACAGCCGCATCAGGGCCACCAGCGTGCCGAGGATCAGGCCGCCGACGGTGGCGATCGCCGTCAGCGTCAGGGTGAAAGTCATGCCCTGCTCGAACAGGTAGGGCAGGCTGCGCCAGATGACGTTAAAATCGAAATCGCTGAACATTACGCCTTCCCCCCGTTGAAGCCGGGGATGACGAGACGCTTCTCCGCATAGCGCATCCCGATGGTCACCACGGCGCTGAGGAAAAGGTAGATCACGGTCGCGGCCGTGAAGGCTTCGAAGACCTGGAACGAGAATTCCTGCATCGAGCGCGCCCGGGCGGTCAATTCCATCACGCCGATGGTCAGCGCCACCGCGGTGTTCTTGATGGTGTTGAGGAACTCGGAAGTCAGCGGCGGGAAGATGATGCGATAGGCCAGCGGCAGCAGGATATAGCGATAGGTCTGCACGGTGGTGAGGCCGATCGCGGTGCCGGCCATGCGCTGGCCCTTGGGCAGCGAATTGATGCCGGCGCTGACCTGGGTGGCCACGCGGGAAGACATGTACAGGCCGATGCCGATGACCGCCGTATAGAACGGGCCGTTGCGCAACTGCTTGACCCAGGTGCCGAAGTCGTGCGGCAACAGCTCGGGAATGACGAAGAACCAGATGAAGAGCTGCACCAGCAGCGGGATGTTGCGGAACGTCTCGATATAGGCGTTGCCGAGCCGTTCCGACCACTTGGAGGGCAGGGTGCGGATGATGCCGATCAGCGAGCCGACGACGAAAGCGATGGTCCAGGCACACAGCGCAAGCAGGATCGTGACGCCAAGCCCGCTCATCAGCGTGCTGAAGTAGGTGCCGCTCGCCTCGGGAGTCTGCTCCCAGAAGATGCCCCAGTTCCAGTGATAGTTCACGAATTTACCCCCGCCCCACGCCTGTTGGCAAAAGGCTCATGCAATGGCCGGGCCATCGCATGAGCCTGTCGTCGTTGCTCGCTTAGTTGATATAGGCGTCAGGATCGGCCGAATCCGAAGGCTTGGCGAAGGCCTTGGTCTGCTCGGCACCCATGGGCACGTTGAGGTTCAGGCCCTTCGGCGGAATCGCCGACATGAACCACTTGTCGTACAGCTTCTTGCCTTCTGGGCTGGTGTAGAGCGCCGCAGTGGCGGCGTCGGCGACCTTCTTGAACGGCGCATCGTCCTTGCGCAGCATGATGCCGTAGGGTTCGGGCTTCGAGAAGGCATCCTTGGAGATGACGTAGGCGGACGGATCCTTGGAGCCGGCGGCGAGGCTGGCGAGCAGGATGTCATCCATGACGAAGGCGACGGCGCGGTCGGTCTCGACCATCAGGAATGCTTCGGCATGGTCCTTGGCGGCAATCACGTTGATGCCGAGGTTGCGGGCGGCGTTGACTTCGGTAAGCTGCTTGATGTTGGTGGTGCCGGAAGTGGACACCACCGACTTGCCCTTGAGTTCGTCGATCGAGTTGATCTTGCTGGACTTCTTCGAGACGAAGCGGCTTGCGGTCAGGAAGTGGGTGTTGGTGAAGGCGACCTGCTTCTGGCGGTCAACGTTGTTGGTGGTCGAACCGCATTCGAGGTCGACGGTACCGTTGGCGATCAGCGGAATGCGGGTGGCCGAGGTCACCGGGTTGAGCTTGACCTCGATTTTGTCGTTCTTCAGCTCTTTCTTCACGGCATCGACGATCTTGTAGCAGATGTCCATGGCGAAGCCGATCGGCTTCTGGTTGTCGTCCAGATAGGAGAACGGCACCGAGGAGTCGCGGAACCCGATGGTGATCGCGCCGCTGTCCTTGATTTTCTTCAATGTCCCGGTCAGCTCCTGCGCCGATGCCGGTCCTGCGCAGAGCGCGGCGGCGATCAGAATGCCGGTCGCATGTTTATAGCCCATGAGTGTTCTCCTTTGGATCACGCTGAATCTGAGATGTCCGCCATGAGCATGGCTGGCCTGCGCGGATCAATCAAGCCCGCATAACGGTACATTTGATGCCGATCAGGCCCCGGCGGGACATCGTCGACGTGTGACGGCCTCCCGCAAGATGCCCAGCAATTGTGTGGCTGCTGGTTAAACTATGGGCGTGCAATTTCGCGGCTTCGAGCAGGCATGATCGGAGGGCGCGCACCGCTGGCCAAAAGGCAGGCGCTGCCGGCTGAGGTGCCCGGGGGAGGTAAAAGTGCCGGCTGACGGCTCAGCCGATTTTTGTCGCGTCGAGCAGCCCGGCGAGATGGACGCCCACCGCCTGCGGCGTCGCGCAGATATGGGCGGCGCCGGCCCCGCGCAGTTCCTGCTCGTTGCCGTAGCCATAGAGAACGCCGATCGGGATCATGGCGTTGTTGCGGGCGCCGATCACGTCGAAGCTGCGGTCGCCGACCATGATCGTGCGATTCCCGACCAGGCCGCGCTGGCCGAGGGCGTGGTGCAGCAGCGCGGTCTTTTCTCCGTGGGTGCCGTCGAGTTCGGCGCCGTAGACATGCTCGAAATAGCCGGCCAGGCCGAAATGCTCGATGATGCGGCTGGCGAACACGCCCGGCTTGCTGGTGGCGACGAACAGCCGGGGGCCGGCCGCCTTAAGCGCGGTCAGCAGTTCGTGGATGCCGTCATACAGCTCGTTCTCGTAGAGACCGACGTCGGAGAACCGCTCGCGATACAGCGTCACTGCGTGCGCCGCACGGGCCTCGTCGCCGAGCATGGTGCGGAAACTGGTAATCAGCGGCGGCCCGATGCACCACAGCAGATCCTGCTCGGCCGGGACCGGGTGATCGAGAGCGGCGAGTGCATGCTGGATTGAGCGGGTGATGCCGACTTTGGGGTCGGTCAGCGTGCCGTCCAGATCGAGGAAGATCGCGTCCATAGCAGCAGGTCTAGGGCCAATTCCGGCGGCAGGCAACGCTCAGGCGCGGCTGCCGGGAAGGGCTCGGACACTGCGGACGCGTTGATCGGCGCATGCGCAGTTTGCCTGGCGATTCACATCTGGCATCGCACGACTTGCCGCGCGGCTGACGGCCAGCCCTCAACCAACGAGCGCCCGGCGTCGATATGTCGATATCAAGTCTCACGCAGGTCGGGCCTGTCGCAATCTTGTGACCGCCCCTGCACGCCGTAATTCGCTTTTGCGCGGTTTGGGCGATTGCGGGACGCCGTGGGCGACCGTAATGTATTGCCATCATCATTCCATGCGCCCCGGCTGTCGCGTCCCGATCGCCGGCAATAGTTCGCTGCGGCCGCGAGTCGTATGCCTGTGTCTGGAGATCGTCATGGCCTATGAAATCAATATCAATGGCGTGAGCCATTCCGTGGATGTCGACAGCGACACGCCTCTGCTCTGGGTGTTGCGTGACGTACTCGGCATGACCGGCACCAAGTTCGGCTGCGGCGCGGCCCTGTGCGGCGCCTGTACCGTGCACCAGGACGGCAGCGCCATCCGCTCCTGCATCACGCCGATCGACAGCGTCGGCGACTCCAGGATCACCACCATCGAGGCAATCGGCGAGACGCCGGCCGGTGCCCGGATCCAGAAGGCCTGGCTCGATCTCGAGGTCGTGCAGTGCGGCTATTGCCAGTCCGGCCAGATCATGTCGGCAACGGCCTTGCTGGCGAGCAATCCCAGCCCGAAAGACAGCGATATCGACGACGCCATGGCGGGCAATATCTGTCGTTGCGGCACCTATGTCAGGATCCGCGAAGCCATCAAGCATGCCGCGGCGGCACCCGCGACCAACGGACAGAAAGGCTGACACCATGTTCGACAAGTTGATCGATCGCGAAGCCGTTTCTGAATCGAAGATGCCGCGCGCGCTGTCGCGCCGCACCGTGCTCGCCGCGGGTGCGGCCGCCGGCGGCGGACTGTTGCTCAGTATCAGCATGCCCGGATGGTCGGACCATGCGGATGCCGCCGATGCGACCGCTCTCGCGCCCAATGCCTTCGTGCGGATCGACCGCGACGGTCATGTCACGCTGGTGATGCCACAGGTCGAGATGGGGCAGGGCACCTACACCTCGATGCCGATGCTGATTGCCGAGGAGCTTGAAGTCGAACTGGCGCAGGTCAAGCTCGAGCACGCGCCGCCGGACGACAAGCTGTACAGCAACCCGCTGATCGGCTTCCAGGTCACCGGCGGCTCGACGTCGGTGCGCGGTTTCTGGAAGCCGCTGCGGATGGCCGGCGCTGCGGCGCGCACCATGCTGATTGAGGCGGCGGCGGCAGACTGGAAGGTCGATCCTGCCACCTGTCGTGCCGCCAGGGGTGAGGTGGTCCACACTCCCACCGGCCGCAAGCTGGCCTATGGGAGGCTGGTCGATGCCGCCGCCGGGCTGCCGGTCCCAGCCGATGTCCCGCTGAAAGCGCACAAGGACTTTACGCTGATCGGCACGCCGGCGAAGCGCCTCGACAGCGCCGGCAAGGTCAACGGCACGGCTGAATACGGCATCGATACGAAGGTGCCCGGCATGAAGGTGGCCACCGTCGCGGCATGTCCGGTGATCGGCGGCAGGCTGGGCAGCGTCGATGACAGCAGGGCCCTGGCCGTCCGGGGCGTGCGCCAGATCGTCAGGATCGACAATGCTGTCGCGGTTATTGCCGATCACATGGGCGCGGCCAAGAAGGGACTCGAGGCGCTGGTCATCACTTGGGACGAGGGCGGCAGCGCGAAATTCTCCAGCGCGGACCTGGTGCAGCAGCTCAAGGATGCCGCGGGCAGGGACGGCGTCGTGGCGGTGAAGCAGGGCGATGTCGCCAAGGCAATCGCCGGTGCCGCGACGAAAATGGACGCGGTCTATCAGATGCCGTTGCTGGCGCATGCGGCGATGGAGCCGATGAACTGCACCGTGCATGTCCGCAACGACGGCTGCGACATCTGGGTCGGCACCCAGGTGGTCTCGCGCGCGCAGGCGACCGCGGCGGCGGTCACGGGCCTGCCGCTCGACAAGGTCAAGGTGCACAACCATCTGCTCGGCGGTGGCTTCGGCCGCAGGCTCGACGTCGACGGCATCACCCAGGCGGTGCAGATCGCAAAGCAGGTCGACTATCCCGTCAAGGTGATCTGGACCCGCGAGGAGGACATCCAGCACGACATCTACCGCCCCTACTACTATGACACGCTGAGCGCCGGTCTCGACGCCGCCGGCAGACCGGTGGCCTTCAACCATCGCGTCGTCGGCTCGTCGATCCTGGCGCGCTGGGCGCCGCCCTTCTTCAAGGATGGTCTCGATTCCGATGCGGTGGAGGCCGGCTCCGGGCCCTACGGCTTCGACAACCTGCTGGTCGACTATGTCCGTCAGGAGCCGCCGGCTGGCCTGACCACCGGCTGGTGGCGCGGCGTCGGCACCACACACAATGCCTTCATGGTCGAAGGTTTTGTCGACGAACTGGCTGCTACCGCCAAACAGGACCCGGTCGCCTATCGCCGGGCACTGCTCGACAAGGCGCCGCGCGCCAAAGCGGTGCTCGACCTCGCCGCCGCCAAGGCGGGCTGGGACACGCCGCCGCCGGCCGGCAGGGGCCGCGGCGTGAGCGTCATCTTCGGCTTCGGCAGCTACATCGCCCAGGTCGCCGAAGTCTCGGTGGGCAAGGACGGTCAGGTCAAGGTCGAGCGCGTGGTCTGCGCCGTCGATTGCGGGCAGATGATCAACCCGGACACGATCAAGGCTCAGATGGAGGGCGGCATCCTGTTCGGGCTGACCGCGGTGCTGTACGGCGAGATCACGCTGAAGGAAGGGCGCGTCGAGCAGGGCAATTTCGACAGCTACCAGGCAATGCGCATCAACGAAGTGCCGGCCATCGAGGTCCATCTGATCGACAGCCACGAGGAACCCGGCGGCATCGGCGAACCCGGTACTGCGACGATCGCGCCGGCAGTGGTCAATGCGGTGTTCAACCTGACCGGCAAGCGCCTGCGCAAGTTGCCGATCGATCCGGCCCAACTGAAGTCGGGAGCATAGGGCGCCAGACGCGACGACGCCGATGTCGATGCTGTTTTTTCAGCCTGTCCGAAGGTCCGGCGCATCGGCACCGAAACGCGCGACATGAATCTTGCGATGGGTCGGGGACACAGGCAGTCTGCTTCCTTCGATACGAGGAACGGACGCGATGTCTCAGGCTAACCAGAACCAGAGTCCGACGCTGACCCCGGCGCAGCAGACCTGGCGCCGGCTGGCGATCCCGCTGGTAGCGGTGGCCGCCGCGGTGATCTTCATCGCGGTGGCGACGCTGCGCTGGGATATCTGGGTCGGCGGCATGGCAGTGCAATCGACCAACGACGCCTATGTGCGCGCCCAGACGACGCGGCTGAGCAGCCGGGTCGCCGGCGCGGTGCTGGCGGTTCCCGTCAAGGATTTCCAGCGCGTCAAGGCCGGCGACATCCTGGTGCAGATCGACTCCGCCGACTACGAGGCGCAGGTGGCGCAGGCGCAGGCTGCCGTCGCGGCCGCACAGGCGGCGCTCGACAATCTCGCCAACCAGGTCGAACTGCAATATGCCACCATCGCCCAGGCCGAGGCGCAGCGGGTCTCGGCGCGGGCGCTCGAGGTCGAGGCGCAGCAGGAGCAGGAGCGCCAGCAGTCGCTGACGAAAACCGAAGCTGGCACGCGGCAGAAGTTCGAGCAGGCGGTGGCCGCCTATGCCAAGGCGCAGGCCGATGTGAAGGCGAGCGGCGCGATCATCGCCGCGCAGCGCCATCAACTGGAAGTGCTCGCCGGCACCAAGCAGCAGCGCGCCGCCGATCTGCTCGGCGCCAAGGCCGCACTCGATGCTGCCAAATTGCGGCTCGGCTATACCAGGATTGCCGCGCCGTTCGACGGCGTGGTCGGCGAACGCCAGGTGCAGCCCGGCGACTACGTCAATATCGGCTCGAGCCTGATCAGCGTGGTGCCGCTGCCGGACGTCTATGTGATCGCCAACTACAAGGAGACGCAGCTGACGCGGGTGCAGCCCGGCCAACCGGTCGATATCGTCGTCGATACCTTCTCCGACCAGTCGCTGCGCGGCCGGGTCGAGCGGATTTCGCCGGCCTCGGGATCGCAGTTCGCGCTGCTGCCGCCGGACAACGCCACTGGCAACTTCACGAAGGTGGTGCAACGCGTGCCGGTGCGAATCGAATTCGATCCCGGCCAGAAGCTGCTGGAACGGTTGCTGCCGGGCATGTCGGTCACCGCCCGCATTCACACCGACCAGCCCGCCGTCGCGGTGCGCGGGGATGCCGTCCATGGCAGCAAGTAAGGTCATCGAAAGCGGCCCTGTCTCCATCGGCGGCGTTTCGCACCGGCCGATCTTCGCTGTCGGCGCGGTGCTGCTCGGCTCGTTTCTCGCCAATTTCGATACCCGCCTTTTCTCTATCGGACTGCCGGACATTCGCGGCGCATTTTCGCTGAGCTACGACGAGGGGGCCTGGCTCTCGACCGCGGCGACGGCGTCGCAGATCTTCATCGCGCCCGCGGTGGCCTGGATGGCCACGGTGTTCGGGCTGCGCCGGGTGCTGGGCTTCCCGAGCCTCGTCTATGCGGTGATCTCGCTGCTGATCCCGCTCACCCGCGACTACACCACGCTGCTGGTGCTCAACATCATCCACGGCCTTATGCTCGGCACGTTCGTGCCGGCGACCTTGCTCATCATCTTCCGCAACCTGCCCATGAAATGGTGGTTGCCGGCGATTGCCATCTATTCGATTCGCGTCGGCTTCACGCTGAATTCCGGCATCTCGCTGGTCGGCTTCTATGTCGAGCATCTGGGCTGGCAATGGCTGTTCTGGCAGGACGTCATCATCGCGCCGGTGCTTGGCCTGTTCGTCTGGCTCGGTACGCCGCAGGAGCCGGTCAACAGGTTCGTGCTCGAGGAGGCCGACTGGGGCGGCATGCTGCTGCTCGGCACCGGTATGGCGATGATCTATGCCGGCCTCGATCAGGGCAATCGACTGGACTGGCTGGGCTCGGGCGCCATCGTGGCGCTGCTCGGCGGTGGCGCGATGCTGGTGGTGCTGTTCTTCATCAACGAGTCGCTGGTGCGCCGGCCATGGGCCCATGCCGAAGTGCTGCTTTCGCGCAACATCGGCCTCGCGCTGGCAATCATCCTCTTGTACACTCTGACCAGCCTGTCGAATTCGTCGCTGGCGCCGAATTTCCTCGTCGCCATCGCTCAGTTGCGCCCGGAACAGTCAGGCACGCTGTTCCTGCTCTACGGCATCGCGCCGATGGTCGTGCTGGTGCCGCTGTCGATCTATCTGATCCGGTTCTACGACGTCAGGTGGACATTGATCGTCGGCCTGTCCGCCTTCGCCATCGCCGGCCTGCTCGGCACCCGCCTGACCCATGACTGGGCGCTCGGCGATTTCGTCCCGATGGTGCTGCTGCAGTCGCTCGGCCAATCCTTCACCCTGCTGCCCGTGGTGATCATCGCGCTGTCGAATTCCGATCCGTCGCGCGCCACTGCCTTCGCCGCCTATATCCAGGTGATGCGCCTCGGCGGCGCCGAGATCGGCATCGCACTGATGGGCACCTGGCTGCGGGTGCGCGAGCAGCTGTATTCCAACTTGCTGGGCCAGCACGTCGCGACGGGCGACGCCGACGTCACCGGCATCCTCGCGCAATTGACCGGCCGCTTCAGCGGCCAC
>DATCUS010000011.1:0-44122 GCA_036561845.1 Tardiphaga sp.
CGGCGGCGCATCGGTGGCGCTGCGCAAACTGGTCGAAGATGCACGGCGCATGCATGCCGACAGGGATCGCCTGCGCGCCGCGCGCGACGCCGCCTACCACTTCATGTCGGCCATGGCCGGCGACCTGCCCGGCTTCGAGGAAGCGTCGCGCGCGCTGTTCGCCGCCGACCGGGCGCGATTCGACGCGTTGATCGCGGGATGGCCGGCCGATATTCGCGACCACGCCGCAAAATTGGCGTTTGGCGACCGCGCGGAGCCCGGTTGATCCGCGCAGGTCGAAGCGCTAGGCTGTTTGGAATGATAATGATCATATAAGAGGCGGCGCGCGGTCGCCAGCCAAGGGAGCCTGCCGTGAGCCATCCGTCCCCGCTGTTCCTGTTCGATTTCGGCAGCCCCAACGCCTACCTCGCCCATGAGGCGATCCCGGCGATCGAAAAACGCACCGGCGCGAAGTTCGCCTATGTCCCGGTGCTGCTCGGCGGCATCTTCAAGGCCACCAACAACAAGTCGCCGGCCGAATCGCTGGCAGGCATCAAGAACAAGCGCGAGTTTCACGAGATCGAGACCGAGCGCTTCATCAAGCGCTTCAAGGTGCAACCCTATGTGATGAACCCGTTCTTTCCGGTCAATACGCTGACCCTGATGCGCGCGGCGATCGCCGCCCAGCTCGAAGGCGTGTTCAAGCAGTATGTCGACGCTGCGTTTCATCACATGTGGCGCGAGCCGAAGAAAATGGACGATCCCGAGATCGCGATCGCCGCCCTCAATGCGTCCGGACTCGACGCCGCAAAACTGTTTGCCCGCGCCCAGGAGCCCGAAGTGAAAGCCAAGCTGGTTGCCAATACGCAGTTCGCCGTCGACCGCGGCGCGTTCGGCTCGCCGACCTTCTATGTCGGCGACGAGATGTTTTACGGCAAGGAGCAGCTGCGCGACATCGAGGAGCTGATTTCGCGATAACTGATCGGTCGGAACCTCATGGCGTGGAGGCCTTGCAGCGCAATTGCGCCGCTGGTTTGCGCCGTCTCGAACCATGAGGAGTGAGAGGTTCATCCTTCGAGACGCGGCTAAGTGGCCGCTCCTCAGGATGAGGACATCCAGTGGAGCGGAACATCAAATGCAAAAGCGCAACGCAACCGTCGCCGTGATCGGCGCCGGCGATTTCATCGGCGCCGAAATCGCCAGGAAATTCGCATCCGAGGGATTCACGGTGTTCGCCGGCCGCCGCAACGGCGACAGACTGGCGCCGCTGGTGGCCGAGATCGAGGCCATGGGCGGCGCCATCGTCGCGCGTTCGCTCGACGCGCGGAAGGAAGACGAGGTCATCGCCTTCCTCAACGACGCCGATGCCCACGCACCGCTCGAAGTCTGCATCTTCAACGTCGGCGCCAACGTCAATTTCCCGATCCTCGAGACCACCGAACGGGTATTCCGCAAAGTCTGGGAAATGGCATGCTATTCCGGCTTCCTCGCCGGGCGCGAGGCCGCGCGCCTGATGCTCGCACGAGGCCAGGGCAACATCTTCTTCACCGGCGCCACCGCGAGTCTACGCGGCGGCTCGGGCTTTGCCGCTTTCGCCTCGGCCAAGTTCGGCCTGCGCGCGCTGGCGCAGGCCATGGCCCGCGAACTCGGACCGAAGAACATCCATGTGGCGCATCTCGTCATCGATTCCGGCGTCGATACCGCCTGGGTGCGCGAGCGCCGCGAACAATTGTGGGGCAAGGAGGCGCTCGACAATCCCGATTTGTTGATGCCACCCGCCTCGGTCGCAGCGTCATACTGGCAGCTCTATCAACAGCCGCGCAGCGCCTGGACATTCGAGATGGAGATTCGCCCGTTCGGGGAGAATTGGTAGAAACGCCGTTGGCCTCATGGTGAGGAGCACCTCTTCGCGCGTCTCGAACCATGAGGATATTCATTGCTCATCCTTCGAGACGCGGCCAAGCGGCCGCTCCTCAGGATGAGGCATTCGCCCGGATCATTCGATCAAAAGCCTTCTGCACACAATCAAGGACATCTACATGCGTATTCTCGTGGTCGGCGCCGGCGCCATCGGCGGCTATTTCGGCGGCAGGCTGTTGCAGGCCGGGCAGGACGTCACCTTCCTGGTGCGTCCGAAACGCGCCAGCGAACTCGCCGGCGCCGGCCTCGTGATCAAGAGCCCGCATGGCGACGTCACGCTGAAGAGCCCGCCGACCGTTCAGGCCGGCAAGCTCACAGAACAATTCGATGTCGTGCTGCTGAGCTGCAAGGCGTTCGATCTCGACGACGCCATCGCCTCTTTCGCGCCTGCGGTCGGGCCGCACACCGCGATCATCCCGCTGCTCAACGGCATGCGCCATCTCGACGTGCTGGAAGAGAAGTTCGGCGTCAACGCCGTGCTGGGCGGCCAGTGCAAGATCGCCGCGACGCTGAACGAGGCGCGTGAGGTGGTGCAACTGGCGCCGATGCAGTCGCTCTCGTTCGGCGAGCGCAAGGGCGGCAGTTCGGACCGGGTCAAGGCGATCGCCGAGGTGATGGCCACGGGCAAGTTCGACGGCGTCGCAAGCAGCACCATCATGCAGGACATGTGGGAGAAGTGGATCTTCCTCGCCACCATCGCAGGCTGCACCAGCGCCATGCGCGCCGCAGTCGGCGACATCGTGGCTGCACCAGGTGGGCGCGATTTCATCCTCGGCGTGCGCGACGAATGCAGCGCCGTGGCGTCCGCCAACGGTTTTGCCCCCCGCGCGCCGTTCCTCGAAAGCAGCGGCGCCATGCTGACTGCCGAAGGTTCGAAGATGACGGCATCGATGTATCGCGATATTCTCAACAACGCGCCCATCGAGGCCGACCAGATCATCGGCGACCTGATCGCCCGCGCCGACGCCGCCAAGGCTCCGGTGCCGCGGTTGCGCATGATCTATACGCACCTGAAGGCCTATGAGGCGCAAAGGGGCTGATTTCTTCACCCTCCCCTTTTTGAGGGGGAGGGTAAGAAGCCCTGCTACAAATGCGCGAGATAGTGCGCCAGCGCGACAATCTCTTCCTCGCTGAGCGGATAGGCGACGTCGGCCATCGCCGCCATGCCGCCGCCGGATCGCACGCCCGATTTGTAGTCGTGCAGGGCCTTGCGCAGATAGTCCTCGCGCTGCCCGGCGATCCGCGCCACGCCCTTGGTGCCGGCATAGGTGTCGGTGTGGCACGACGCGCAGCGGCGGCCGGCGGCGGCCTGCGCGCCCTTCGCCGACAGATCCGGATCGGCATCCGGCGTCTTGTCCTTTTTCGGCGGCAGCGACGCGAAGTAGGCACCGAGATTGCGCACGTCCTCATTGCTGAGGGTTTCGATAATCGGCTGCATCGCCTCATTCTTGCGGGTGCCGCTGCGGAAGAAGATCAGCTGCCACTGAATGAACAGATCGGGCTGCCCCGCTAGCGACGGGATGTTTTCGGTCTGCGAGATGCCGCCCTCGCCATGGCAGGCGGTGCAGACCTCGGCCTTGGCCTTGCCGGCGGCGAGATCTGCGGCTTTGAGCGGGGAGCCTAGGAAAGTGAGTGCAAAGAGAAGCACCAGGGGAAGAAAACGCATCGTTGGCATTCCATTCCGAACATTTAGCTCGTCATTCCGGGGCACGTCAGCCGGCGCAGCCGGCTGGCGTAAACCCGGAATCTCGACATGTTCATCGTCCCATCTCGGGATCCCCCGCCACTCCAATTGGAGTGGCCGAGGTTCGCGCTCTCGGCTTCGCCGAGAACGCGCCCCGGGATGACCGGCGGCCTTTAGCCGCCTGTCACTTCTTGTAGCTGATGCGATAGATCGCGCCGGCCCAGTCGTCGGCCACCAGGATCGCGCCATCCTTGGCGAGGACGATGTCCGCGGGACGGCCGAGATAGCCCTGATCGCCCTCGATCCAGCCCGACGCAAACACTTCCTGCTTGGCGTTCTTGCCGTCCGGACCAACGATGACACGCTGGATCCGCGCGCCCTGGTACTTGTGCCGATTCCAGGAGCCGTGTTCGGCGATGAAAATGTTGTTCTTATACTCGGCGGGGAACATGCTGCCGGTGTAGAACTTCATCCCCAAGGGTGCGACGTGGGCGCCGAGATTCAGCACCGGCGGCGTGAACTCCGAACACTTGTGACCCATGGCGAATTTCGGATCCGGCATGTCGCCCTGGTGGCAGTAGGGATAGCCGAAGTGTTCGCCCATCTTCGAGATCATGTTGAGCTTGTCGCTCGGCATGTCGTCGCTGACCCAGTCGCGGGCGTTTTCGGTGAACCAGTATTTTCCGGTGCGCGGATCGACGTCGCCGCCAACGCTGTTGCGGACGCCGAGCGCGACCAGTTCGGCATTGCCCGTCTTCGGATCGATGCGGCGGATCTGCGACAGCGAGGTCGGCGGCAGGCCGATGTTAAAGGGAGGTCCGAACGGAACGTAGAACCAGCCATCCTTGTCGACCGCGAGATACTTCCAGCCGTGCGCCACATAGGACGGCATGTCGTCATAGACCACCTTGCCGTCGCCGAGCTTGTCGAGATTGGCCTCGGCATTGTCGTAGCGGATCAGCTTGTCGATATCGATCACGTACAGCGCGCCATCGCGGAACGCGATGCCGGTGGGCATCTTCAAGCCCTTGATGACGGTCTTGACGTCCTTCTTGCCGTCCTTTTCGGTGATGGCGTAGACGTTGCCGAGGCCGAACGAACCGACGAACAGCGTGCCCTTGTCGCCCCATGCCATCTGCCGCGCGGCCAGCACGCCGGACGCATAGACCTCGATCTTGAAGCCCGCCGGCAGCTTGATCTTCTTCATCATGGTGGCGAGTTCAGCGTCCGACGAGCCGGTCGGCGGTCCGGACGGCGGCGCCAGACCCTTCTGGGCCTCGGTCTCGTCGCCGAGGAACCAGTCATCCGGCGGATGGGTCCAGAATTCCTTCTTGCCGGATTCGTATTTCTTGAGTTGTTGCTGGGCGCCGGCCTGGCTGATCCCCGCGATGGCGATGATGGCGGCGCATGCAAGCACGGATCGACGGAACATCGATGGCATCGTGTCACTCCCCTGGGCAGCTCGTTGCGGCTGCTATGTCTTATTGAAGGTACGAGACGAACCTTATTGGTCCGGCTTGGCCGGACGGCGCGATGCTACCACAAGTTCTGCAAGCGCCAAGTGCCGCCGGTGTCACGCAATGCTGCATGAGCTGGCACTTCGTTGCATTGCGGCAATCGCAGATCGGCGATTGCGTCCCATCACTTGGTTCGGGTCACAGTGATCCGCGCCGAACCCCGATTGTTGCGATAGAAGCGATCATACAATCCCGGCAGGCCGATCACTGCATCGTTGACGAAGATGAACAATTCACCGTCGCGGGTGGGAGTCATGTTGAAGCGGATGAGGGGATCGGTCGGATCATAGAGATAGAACGCCTCCTCCCCGCCCGTCCTGCCGTAGCGGAAGACAACCTCGAACCAGTCCTCGAAAAGTTCACGTCGTAACGGAACGGCCGCATAGAAGAGGATGGACTTGAACCAGCCGGCCGACGGCAACGGCGATGCGCCGGCCTTGACGGCAATGCCCCCGTCCGACCAGTCCGGCGTCGGCACCAGCCTGATATTGTATTTCGTCCGGCCGCCCTTCAGCATCACACCCGTGGCGTGACAGAACTCCGCGGTCCTGAACTCGACCGGCAGATCCACGCTCTGATTGACGTCGAGATCGATCGTCTCGCCGGACTCCTTGCAGGTCGCTCCCCAGACATCCTGAATGTTGAACAGCAGGTGGCTTGCAATCGCGAGCCCCAGATACAGGAACATCACCGCAAAGACGAACGGCGCGACGTGGGATTTGGCACCGGTGAGAATCGCCGAATAGACGGAGCTGCTGCGGATCCGGTAGAGCAGACTGGTCGGCAGGCCGCTGGGAGCGCCGGGCTTTCTCAACCAGATGGCGCCCATCTTGCCGGCGGTCACGGCGGCGATATACCCACCGAGATAGAGCAGGCCGGCAACCAGCATGACCGAGAACAGGAAAAGGCCAGGCTCCCGGGCGTAGCCATCGATCCAGAACCTCGCATGGGTCGGCAGAAAGCCCTGAAGAACACGGAGAATGTCGGACGCCCAGCGAAACCGGCTGTTCAGCTCATCGACAGGCTGGGCATCGCGCACGAGCGGAAAGATCAGCAGCCACAACGTCGCCGCCACCGTCAGGAAGTAGACGGCGCGCCGCTTCCAGATTTCATTCCAGACGTGTTCCTGCGCCAGCGCGCGTTCGGCCGCGACCGCATTGCTCTCGAATGGCCGGCTATCGGGCGCGATGCTGAACTGGTCGGGCGTAACGATCTCACCGTCGTCCTTCACGACATCGTAGAGCGGCGGCAGGCCGACAGGAGCATAGGCGTGGGCGCGATTGCCGATTCGCTTGAAGACGCTCTCGTGAATCTTGGCACGGCCCACCTGCACTTCGTCGCCTTCGCCCTTGGCCGCCTGCGGATAGAAATCAGGCACCAGCTTGCGCGGACCGTAACGATAGTAGCCGCCCATTCCCTTGCGCGGATCGTAGAGCCGGCCATCCTTGTCTCGCTTCGAGATGGCATTCTTGAACGTGTCCGGATCGGCGATCATGGCGCCCGGCGGCGGCGGCGCCGGCAGCAGGCCTGAGTAATCCGTCTTGAACCGCAGACCGCAGCGCTGCGCCTCGACGATCATCCAGACCAGCGCGACGTAAGCGAGCGAATCGTCGGGGTAGCCGCCGCCGACATTCGAGTGCACACCGGGAAACCAGACCTGCGCGATGCGCTCGGCCGCGACCGTACGGTTTCCAGCCGGGCTTGCAGCGGTGGCATTGTCTTCGCGCCAGAGCTGCGGATGAAAGGTCGTGCGCTCCTCGTCGAGCGCCAGCGCCTGCCGCGCCCAGGTGACCTTGTCGCTCAGCTGACCGTCGGGAAGCTCGATCGGCCACAGGTACTTGTGAATTCCGTCGTTCATCTCCTTCACCGGAAAACCGTAGGCGGAGACGGTGTCCCACACCCCGATGAAATGAATTTTCGCGACGGGATCCTTCTTTCCAACAGGCGGATAGACCGGTCCGAACTTGTTGCGAATGTATTGATAGGGGCCTTCGAGCAGCAGCCGCTTGTAGCGATCCTTGCGATAGGCGCGATAGGCGGCGCTGGCGAGACTGTGCAACTCGGCTTCGTTGTCGGATCTCACAAGCCCCTGATTGGCAATCACGCCCATGACGATGCGGATCGTGAAAGCGCCGCGGCTGAAACCGAAGCCGAACAGTTTGTCGGAGTCGTCGCGGTAGTTGCGGCAGGCGAATTTGTAGATTTCGATTACATTGCGCCGCAGCCCGAAGCCGAAGGCGCCGCCGAGAATCGCCCATGGCTTGAAGGAAGACGTGCCGACGCCATCGTCGTAATAGGCAACCTGGTCCGAATCGGACAGGTCGAGCGCCTCGAAGATGCGCCAGACGTTGGTCCGCCAGACCTTGGCCGACGAATTCCCGGTGCCGTCGGACAGCAGCACGATATTTCTGCCCATCGGCGCCTCCGTCGATTACACACCGTCCATTGCGGGCAGGCACAGCAGGATCACTCCGCCGCTCGGCATATTCAATCGTTAATTGTAGTTCGACCGGGGATCGCTCATGCGATCCGTGAGGTAGCGCACACTACAGCTTGCGCGGCTGACCCGTCTGACCTATCGCGCACTCCAGCGCCCCGCGGTCCCACTTGGCCAGATTGGCGGCGGCCTCGTAGGTGCTCTGAAGGAATTGCATCAAGGCATCGTCGGGATCGGTCGCCATGCGCACCGCGTCATAGGGCAGGATGAATTCGCCGAGGTCCTTGCTGAAGAATGCCGCATCGGGCCGCACCGGCGCCTCGGCAAAGCCTTCCGGCGCCGGATAGGCGTAGGAATAGAAGGCGGGATAGTCGATGGCGCCGCCGCCGGGCCAGAAGCCGGCGCTGGAGACCTCGTGCGAATAGGCCTCGCGCGCGACGGCGTCGGCGAGATGCGGCACCCCACCGGGATGGTCAGGCGCACGGCGTCCGGAAAACCGCGTCACCGCAAGATCAAAGCTGCCCCAGAAGAAATGCACCGGGCTGGCCTTGCCGATGAAGGCGGTGCGGAATTGCTTGAACACGCGGTCGACCTGCCGCAGCACCTGGCCGAACCGCTCGACCGCATCGGGATCGTAGGATGCGTGCGTGGTATCGGAGCCGAACCGGATCGGATTGGCCACCTCGTTGGGCCGCTCGTCGATGCTGACGTGAATGCCGAGCTCCGCCAGCGTCGCCGTCAGTTCGGCATAGAACGCCGCGACACTCTGCGCCCGCAACGGCAATTGCCGCTGCGGGCCGTCGCTGGTGGTGACCAGCAGCAGGTGGTCGACCAGATCGAAGGCGATCTCGAAGCTGCGATCACCGTCGGGAATCGCGGACGTGGTCAATCCGCGCGGGGTGACATAGAGCGCCACGTGCCAGGAGTGGTTCAGCCATGGCGTGCGCGACAACCTGATCTTGCCGACGATCTGCGTCCACAGCTGCAGCGTCTCGCAGCTGTCGCGCCAAGCCGCATAGGGCAGTGCAGGCCAGCCGCCGTGCCTCAAAGAAATCCCCGGCTGAGATAGTGCCAGGCCACGGCCAGCACGATCAGGCCGATGAAGATGAGCGCCACCGGCAGCTTCTTCTTCTCACGCGGCGGCGGCGCGCTCGGCTTGATCCTGCGGAAGGGCGTGACGTTGTCGTTGTTGTCGGGCATTTGTCTCGTTCTCGGAGCGGACTTGATGTCGGGGGGCGTGCCGGTGCCGCCGAGGCGCAAATAATAGCTCTGGTAGACAATCCGGATGGTGGCTTCCGCCGCAGCGGCCTCGGTGGTCTTGCGGCGCGCCAGCAAGGCGCGGTAGCCGGCAAAGAACGCCTGGGCCTCCTGCGGCAGTGCGTCGACGCTGTTGAGCTTGCCCATCATCAGCCAGGTCGCGAAGTCGGCGCGCGCCTCGTCATTGGCACGCTTGGCAATTTCGAGATTGGAATCGGTTGTCGCCGGCATTGCGCGCCCCACCCTGAGGACCGGATTGTCTGCCCAACGTGGGGCGATTTCAAGCCGCGCGGCTTTGACCTCGCGCAAACAGGGCATGCCGCAGACGAGGCCCGGCACAAACGACAAGGCCGCCTTGCGGCGGCCTGTCGTAGGTTCGTCAAAGTGCCAAGAAATTCTGGAGCGGGCGAAGGGATTCGAACCCTCGACCCCGACCTTGGCAAGGTCGTGCTCTACCACTGAGCTACACCCGCATCCGAGAAGCTGGCAGCGCGTGCGCGCCGCCGACGCGCAGACCTATGCCAAATGCGGCTCGCGAATGCAACACCAAGACTGTCCTTCGAGCGCAATCGGTTAATCGGCCATGACGAGCGGTATTCGGCGATTTCGACGGAAAAACCGCTCAAATCGGGGAAATCACGCCGGCCGGCCCGAATCGGCCGCCCTCCGGCCTGTTCCAGCCAATTGTAAAATGACGCGGCGAGCGCCATTTAAATGCCGGGCCATGCTAGAATCGGCCAAATCCTTCGACATCAGACGAGGTTCACGTGACCATTATGGAACAGGGCGGCGCAGCGCCGCAGGCAGCGGCCGGTCTCATCAAGGAGACGACCACCCAAAGCTTCGTGAAGGACGTGATCGAGGAATCCAAGCGCCAGCCGGTGCTGATCGACTTCTGGGCGCCCTGGTGCGGCCCGTGCCGGACGCTGACGCCGATCATCGAAAAGGCCGTAATGGCCGCCAAGGGCCGGGTGAAGCTGGTCAAGATGAACATCGACGAGCATCCGGACATTCCCGGGCAGATGGGAATCCAGTCGATTCCGGCGGTCATCGCCTTCGTCAACGGCCAGCCCGCCGACGGCTTCATGGGCGCGGTGCCGGAAAGCCAGGTCACCGCCTTCATCGACAAGCTCACCGCCGGCATGCCGGCCGGCGAGCCGACAGTCGCCGAACTGCTGAAAGAGGCCGAAGCCATTCTGGCCGAGGGCGACCCGGCCGGCGCCGCAGCCGTCTATGCCGAGGTGATTGCCGCCGACGCTGCCAATATCCCGGCACTGGCGGGCTTGGCGAAATGCTACGTCAGCACCGGCGCCCTCGAGCAGGCAAAACAGACGCTGGCGCTGGTGCCGGCGGCCAAACGCGAGGATGCCGCAGTCAAGGCAGTGCAGGCGGCCATCGACCTGGTCGAACAGGCAGCTGCGCTCGGGCCGGTGACCGAACTGGAACAGAAAGTCGCCGCAAATCCGTTGGATCATCAGGCCCGCTTCGAACTCGCCATCGCGCTGAATGCCGCTGGCCAGCGTCCTGAAGCGACGAATCATCTGCTCGAGATCGTCAAGCGCGATCGCAAGTGGAATGAGGACGGCGCGCGCAAGCAGCTGATCCAGTTCTTCGAGGCGTGGGGACCGACCGACGAGGCCACCCTCGACGGCCGCAAGCGGCTTTCAACCATTCTCTTTTCCTAAGCCATGGCAGCAGCGGAACCGGACATGCCGATCAATGCCGACTATCGCGGGCCTGGAGACCTGCCGGAGGTGATTCCGGTGTTTCCGTTGCCCGGCGCCCTGCTGCTGCCGCGCGGCCAGATGCCGCTGAACATCTTCGAACAGCGCTATCTGGCCATGGTGGATGATTCGTTCCGCGACGGGCATCGCCTGATCGGCATGATCCAGCCTGACGTCTCGCACTCCCCCGACGAGGAAAAGCCGGCGCTGTTTAGGGTCGGCTGCGTCGGCCGAATCACCCAGCTCGCCGAAGCCGGCGACGGCCGCTACATCCTCGAACTGACCGGCATTGCGCGCTTCAAAGTGCTCGAGGAATTGACCGTTTTGACTCCCTACCGGCAATGCCGCGTCGACTACTTCCCCTTCATCGACGATTTCACCGCACGTAAGGGCGAAGAGGCCGTGAATCGCGAGGCGCTGCTCGAAGTGCTGACGGACTTCCTGAAGGCCAACAATCTGAAGGTCGACTGGGAGGGCGTCGAGAACGCGCCCAACGAGGCGCTGGTCAATGCGCTGGCGATGATGTCGCCCTATGGCGCCCCGGAAAAGCAGGCCATGCTCGAAGCGCCGGATCTCAAGACCCGGGCCGAAATCCTGATCGCGGTCACCGAGATGGATCTGGCGAAAAAGCGCACCAGCGGTGACCCGCCGCTGCAGTGACCGCCACGTGCCGGCGTCAGCGGGAGGCACAATTGTCTCGCGCTGCCGTCCTGATAAAATGCAGCCATCAATCGATCGAGTAGCCGGAGCGCATGTATGACCGCCACCCCCACTGAGCGCCCCGAAGGCACCGTCGATCCCAAGCTGCTGGAAATCCTGGTGTGCCCCCTCACCAAGGGTCAATTGGAATACGACCCCGCCAGGCAGGAGCTGGTCTCGCGGAAAGCAAAGCTCGCTTATCCGATCCGCGACGGCATCCCCATCATGCTGCCGGAAGAGGCGCGTCAGATCGACTGACGTTTGTCGTTCCGGGCCACGAGCAGCGTCAGCTGCGAGCGAACCCGGAATGAAAATTACAGCGCCTCGCCCTTCAGCAACCGCGGAATTTCGCCGGACAGACCCGCGGCCTGACGGATGAACACGCTTTTCAGCGGCGGCAGGCGATCAACGATGCCCAACCCGATGTCACGGACGCTGCGCAGCAGCGTCGACTTGTTGGAGAACAGCAGGTTGAGCGCGTTGGTGGCGACGCCCATGGCCATGGTGTCGAAGCGGCGCCAGCGCTGGTAGCGCTCCAGCACATCGGCCTGACCGAAATCGATCCCCAGTCGCGCCGCATCGACGATGGTCTCGGCCAATGCCGCGACATCCTTCAGGCCCATGTTGAGGCCCTGGCCGGCGATCGGATGGATCAGATGCGCGGCGTCGCCGACCAGCGCCAGACGCTCGCCGACGAAGGAGCGCGCCACGAAATAGCCGAGCGGGAACGCGCGCGGCTTGTCGAGCGCCTTGACCTCACCGAGATGCAGGCCGAAGCGCTGTTCGAGCTCGGCACGAAATTCCTCTTCTGGCAGCGCGGCGATGCGCGTCGCCTCGCTGCGCGTCTCGGTCCACACGAGCGACGAGCGCCGCCCGGTGAGCGGCAGGATCGCGAATGGACCTGCGGGGAGAAAGTGTTCTTCCGCACGGCCCTGGTGGTCGCGCTCGTGGCCGACGGTGACCACGATTCCGGACTGGTCGTAGTCCCAGCCATGGGTGGCGATGCCGGCGCGTTCGCGCAGTTTCGAGCGCGCGCCATCGGCGGCGACCAGCAGGCTGGCCTCGACGACGTTGCCGTCGCCCAGCGTCACGCTGATGCCGTCGGGCCGCGATGCGAAGGTGGTCACCATGGTCGGCCGCAGGTCAATGCCCGCGGCTTCCGCGCGGGTCACCAGCGTATCGATCAAAAGCCGGTTCTCCACCATATGGGCGAACGGCTCGCCGGGTTCGACATTCCCCGCAAAGGTCAGAAACACCGGGCGGGTGGCGTCTTCGAGCCTCGAATCGGTCACCACCATGTCGAGAATCGGCTGCGCCTGCGCTGCCACCTCGTCCCAGACGCCGATGGCGCCGAACAGCCGGCGGCAGGCGGCGACGATGGCGGTGGCGCGCTGGTCGCGGCTTGGTCGCGCCGCCAGCGCCGGATCGGCAACGATGATCGGAATGTCCGGCCCAAGCCCCTGGCGCAGTGCCAGCGCCAACGCCAGCCCGGCAAACGCCCCGCCGCCAATCACGATGCCTCGTTGCAGTGCCATGTCAGACCGATCCGTACTCGCTGTTGCAACAGGCTTATAGCTGGGCGAAACAGGAACCGAAACAAGGGTGCGCGCGGTATCTGCCCGCCGCGGGCCTGCAACCGCGACCGGATGACGCCAATGTCCAAGAGCCTGATCGACCTGCTGGATATTCTCAACCTCGAGACTCTCGAGGTGAACATGTTCCGCGGCACCAGCCCGAAGACGCGGTGGCAGCGGGTATTCGGCGGCCAGGTGATCGGCCAGGCCATGGTGGCCTCTTGCCGGACCGTGGAAGGCCGCTTCCCGCATTCGCTGCACTGTTATTTCATCCTCCCGGGCGATCCCGCCATCCCGATCATCTATGAGGTCGAGCGGCTGCGCGACGGCAAGAGCTATTCGACCCGGCGCGTCACCGCAATCCAGCACGGCCAGGCGATCTTCTCGATGATGGTGTCGTTCCATGTCAGCGAGCCCGATTCCTTCGACCATCAGGACCAGATGCCCGACGTGCCGCCGCCGGAAAGGCTCACCGCGGAGGAACTGGCCAAGGATCCGATCATCAACCAGATGCCGGAATTCATCCGGCGCTATTATGAATCGGACCGCCCGATCGAACTGCGGCCGGTGGAATTCCAGCGCTATTTCGGCACCGCGATTCCCGACGGCAGGATCAACATCTGGATCCGCACCGCCGCCAAGCTGCCGGACGATCCGGCGCTGCATATGTGCGCACTGGCCTATGCGTCGGATTTCTCGCTGCTGGATTCGGTGATGGCGCGCTACGGCCGCACCCTGTTCGACGGCAAGGTGATGGCGGCAAGCCTCGATCACGCCATGTGGTTTCACCGCCCGTTCCGCGCCGACGAATGGCTGCTGTACAGCCAGGATAGTCCCAGCGCCCAGGGCGGACGCGGGCTGGCGCGCGGGCTGATCTTCAAGCCCGATGGCACGCTGGTGGCGTCGGTTGCGCAGGAAGGCTCCATGCGCGAGCGCCGGGAAAAGCCGGCGACCTAGCCGGCCGCAATCGCCGGGCATGCGCGGGGCTTTGCCGCCGCGATAAATTCCGCTTATTTTCCACGCGCCATGCCAATATAAGTGGCATGGACATATGTCACGTTCCCGCCCTGGCGGGCGCGAGGCCAATTACACAGGAAACTTTCATGAAATTGGTTGTTGCGATTATCAAGCCCTTCAAGCTGGACGAAGTTCGCCAGGCCCTCACCGGCATCGGCGTGCACGGCATGACCGTCACTGAAGTGAAGGGTTACGGGCGCCAGAAGGGCCATACCGAGATGTATCGCGGCGCAGAATATGTGGTGAACTTTCTGCCCAAGCTGCGTCTGGAAATCGCGATCGCCGCAGACCTCGTGGCCAAGGCTGTCGACGTGATCACCAGCAGCGCCCGGACCGGCCAGATCGGCGACGGCAAGATCTTTGTCATTCCGATCGACAGCGCCCGGCGGATCCGCACCGGCGAGACGGACCGCGACGCGCTGTAAGCGTCGCGACCGAGTCAATCGCGCCCGGCGATACCGCCAGGAGCGCGAGCAAACAACAAAACGAATAAAGCGATCGGGAAATACCATGGGGGCATTGTCGTCTGGTGCAGCGAAGCTGGCTGCGCCGCTGAGCGCTGCGGCAATCTTTGCGATATCGACCCCGGCCGCGGCCGAAACATCAACAATCAATAGCGCCGACACGGCCTGGATGATCGTTGCGACCGCGCTCGTCCTGATGATGACGGTGCCGGGTCTTGCGCTGTTCTACTCCGGCATGGTGCGCAAGAAAAACGTGCTGGCGACCATGGCGCAAAGCCTGTCCGCGGTGGCGCTGATTTCCATTCTGTGGGTCGCTTACGGCTATTCGCTGGCCTTCGTCGGCGACGGCGCCTGGATCGGGTCGCTCGACCGGCTGTTTCTCGCCGGCATGGCCATGGACAGCGTCAATCCGGCCGCCAAGACCATTCCGGAAGCGCTGTTCATGCTCTACCAGATGACCTTTGCGATCATCACCGTGGCGCTGGTCGCCGGCGCGGTGGCCGACCGCATGCGGTTCTCCGCCTATCTGCTGTTCTCGATCGCCTGGTTTACGTTTGTCTACGTGCCTCTGGCCCATTGGCTGTGGGGTGGTGGCTTCCTCGCCACCATCGGCGTGCTGGATTTTGCCGGCGGCCTGGTGGTGCATCTCAGCGCCGGCGTCGGCGGTCTCGTCGCCGCGGTGGTGCTGGGTCGCCGCCAGGGCTTCGGCACCGAAAATCTCTCGCCCTTCGACCTCTCGCTGGCGGTGGTCGGTACCGGCTTGCTGTGGGTGGGCTGGTTCGGCTTCAACGGCGGATCGGCGTTGTCCGCCAGCCCGCGCGCGGTGATGGCGATCACCGCCACCCATCTGGCGGCCTGCGCCGGCGCGCTGGCCTGGGGCGCCATGGAGTGGTCGACCCGGCGCAAGCCCTCGGTGCTTGGCATGATCTCCGGCGCCGTGGCCGGCCTCGGCACGATCACGCCCGCCTCGGGCTTTGTGGCGCCGTGGCATGGCATTGTCATCGGGCTCATTGCCGGCCCGGTCTGCTTCTGGGCCTGTACCAGCCTCAAGCACCGCTTCAACTACGACGATTCGCTGGACGTGTTCGGTGTCCATGGGGTCGGCGGCCTGGTCGGCACCCTGCTCGCCGGGGTCTTTGCGACTGCGGCGATCGGGGGCAGCTCGGGCCTGCTGGAAGGAAACGCCTGGCAACTGGCGCTGCAGGCCTATGGAGTCGCTGTGACCCTGGTCTGGTCTGGAGGCGCCACCTACGTGCTGCTGAAGCTGGTATCGGCCTTCGTCCCGCTCCGGGTTGCCGCCGCCGACGAGCTCGAAGGCCTCGATATTACGCAACATGGTGAAGCTTTGCAGTAATTCCGTACCGTGGCAGGGCTTTTTCTGCCCGCGCGATGAGCAGGATTATGTCGAGAGCCTGTCGTGGCGCGTTTGTACGCATCGCTGTCTATAAATTAGGCGCGACCGTTTGGCGCAGGGGACCCCCCCTCCCCTCCAGCGCGAAAAGCTCCGGATTCATAAACCGTTAGGCATCGGCCGCGATCTGGCACGGCATTTGATTCTACTGGGACTGGCTGTGCCCGCGTAGTGCTCTTCTCCGCGTGGTGAACCTCAGTCGAGATCGCCCGGCCGTGTTGGGCCCGGGCACAAGCGGGGATAGGACCCATGAAAATTGTTATGGCGATCATCAAGCCATTCAAGCTTGAGGAAGTCCGTGATGCCCTGACCGCCATTGGCGTTCACGGTTTGACGGTGACGGAAGTGAAGGGATATGGCCGGCAGAAGGGCCATACGGAAATTTATCGCGGCGCTGAATATGCTGTGAGCTTCCTGCCCAAGATCAAGATCGAGGTTGCCGTCGCCTCGGACCAGGTCGACAAAACCATCGAAGCCATCACCACAGCGGCCAAGACCGGACAGATTGGCGACGGCAAGATCTTCGTCATCAACCTCGACCATGCGGTTCGCATCCGCACCGGCGAGGCCGATGCTGCAGCCCTCTGATTTCGCGCTCACCCTTTACCAATCAGGAGTATAAAAAATGACGTTCAAGCGTCCCTCTGGCGCGGGATTGGCGGCACTCGCCGTTGGCCTGTTTGCCGCAACCGCGGCATATGCCGACCCGACGGTCAACAAGGGCGACAATGCCTGGATGCTGACATCGACGGTGTTCGTGCTGTTGATGACCGTGCCCGGCCTCGCGCTGTTCTACGGCGGCCTCGTCCGCTCCAAGAACATGCTCTCGGTGCTGATGCAGGTTTTTTATACCACCTGCATCGTGATGATCCTGTGGGCGCTGTACGGCTACAGCATCACCTTCACCGGCGGTTCGCCCTACATCGGCGGCTTCTCCAAGGCTTTCCTCTCGGGTGTCACGCCTGATTCGATGGCTGCGACCTTCACCGCGGACGCCAACATCTCGGAACTCGTCTACTTCTGCTTCCAGATGACCTTCGCCGCCATCACCCCGGGCCTGATCGTCGGCGCTTTCGCCGAACGCACCAAGTTCGCGGCGATCGCCCTGTTCATGCCGCTCTGGGTGACGCTGATCTACTTCCCGATCGCCCACATGGTTTGGTACTGGGCTGGACCGGATGCCGTCGTGGCAGCCGCCAAGGCACTGGCCGCAGCGGCTCCCGATGCCAAGGCAGCGGCGCAGGCCAAGCTTGACGAAGTCATGGCCGATGCCGGCCAGGTGTTCCTGTGGGGCGCTCTCGACTTCGCCGGCGGCACCGTGGTGCACATCAACGCCGGTATCGCCGGCCTGGTCGGTTGCCTGATCATCGGCAAGCGCACCGGCTACGGCAAGGACCTGATGGCTCCGCACTCGCTGACCATGACCATGATCGGCGCCTCGCTGCTGTGGGTCGGCTGGTTCGGCTTTAACGTCGGATCCAACCTCGAAGCCTCCGGCACCGCCGCTCTCGCGATGACCAACACGTTCCTCGCCACCGCCATGGCGGCGATGTCGTGGATGTTCGCGGAGTGGATCACCAAAGGCCACCCGTCACTGCTCGGTGCAGTCTCCGGCGCGGTTGCCGGCCTCGTCGCCGTCACACCGGCCTGCGGCTATGCGGGTCCGATGGGCGCCATGGTTCTCGGTCTCGTCGCAGGCGTCGTCTGCCTGTTCTTCTGCACCGTGATCAAGAACGCAGTCGGCTATGATGACTCCCTCGATGTGTTCGGCGTCCACTGCATCGGCGGCATCATCGGCGCGCTCGGCACCGGCATCCTTGTCAACCCGGCCCTCGGCGGCACGGGCGTCATGGATTACGTGGCCGGCAAGATCGGCGACTACGACATGGTCACCCAGATGATCGCGCAGTGCAAAGCTGTCGCGACCACGCTGGTGTGGTCCGGCGTCGGCTCGGCGATCCTGTTCAAGGTCGTCGATGTCATCGTCGGCCTGCGCGTCAACGTTGAAGTCGAGCGCGAAGGCCTCGACGTCACCGAGCACACCGAGCGCGCCTACAATATGTAAGCGCCAGCGCGCCGCGGCGATTGGTCGTCGCGGCACGCATCTCAGGGATCGGTTGGGGCACATACCCGGCAATGCTCCATCCGTCGAAGGGCTCCAGCGCAAGCTGGGGCCCTTCACCTTTTCAGCCACCGCTGCCATGGCATCGGCCTCTGGAACCCGACTGTTTACGGCGTGGGCGGTCGATGGTTAATCGCGTCTTAACCTCGCCGTATCTATGGTGGTTTGATCCTGTTTTGGTCGATCGCGGGCGGTCGATAGTTCCGAAAGTGCTGGCGCTTACAGATGTCCATGTCGGCTTCTTCCCATGCGGCGCCAGGCGTCGGCAGCCCGAGCGCGACCGCGCCGGAGGGCGAACGCTCGCCGTTCGCACGGCTGACCGAGCTGCTGGCGCCGTACCAGCCCGGCAAGCCGCTGATCACGCTGTCCTTGGGCGAGCCGCAGCATCCGGTGCCGGATTTCGTCGGCCCGGTGCTGGCAAGGCACGTCGCCGAGTTCGGCCGCTATCCCGCCGCCAAGGGCATCGAGCCGTTTCGCCGCGCTGCCGCGACCTGGATGGGCAAGCGCTTCACGCTGCCGCGACCGCTCGATCCGGAGACCGAACTGCTGGTGCTGAACGGCAGCCGCGAGGGACTGTTCTTCGCCGCCATCACGGCCGCGCGTTACGTCAGCCCGCGCAAGGGCAGGCCCGCAATGCTGTTGCCGAACCCGTTCTATCCCGCCTATGGCGCCGGCGCCCGCGCCGCCGGTTGCGAAGCGATCTTTCTGCCGACCACCTTGGCCAACGGCTTTCTGCCCGATCTCGACACGCTTGATGAAGCGACGCTGGCACGCACCGTGGCGATATACATCGCGTCGCCCGCCAATCCGCAGGGCGCGGTGGCGACGCCCGATTACTTTGCGCGCCTGCACAGGCTGGCGCTGCGTCACGGCTTCATTGTGCTGTCCGACGAATGCTATTCGGAAATCTACACCCAGGCGGCGCCGGGCAGCATGCTGGAAGTCGCCGGGCCGGACTTTGCCAACGTGGTTGCGTTCCAGTCGCTGTCGAAGCGCTCCAACCTGCCCGGCATGCGGGTCGGCTTTGCCGCCGGCGACAAGAACTTTCTGGCGATGTTCCACGAGCTGCGCAATGTCGCAGCACCTCAAGTGCCCGTGCCACTGCAGCACGTGGCGGTCGCGGCTTACAACGACGAGACGCATGTCGAGGAAAACCGTCGACTTTACCGGCTCAAGTTCGATCTCGCCGACCAGATCCTCGGCAACCGCTACGGCTACAAGCGCCCGGCCGGCGGCTTCTGCGTATGGCTCGACGTCTCCGCTTTTGGCGGCGACGAGGCGGCAACGTTGAAGCTCTACAGGGACGGCGGCGTGCGCGTGGTGCCCGGCAGCTATCTGGCGCGTCCGCAACCTGACGGCAGCAATCCCGGTGCCGGCTATATTCGTCTGGCCCTGGTGCAGGACAGTGATACGACCGCCGAGGCATTGCACCGGCTGGTCGCAATTCTCGATTCATCGCAGGGCGTCAAGAGCACGACTCCATGAGCACCACGATCGAACGCGTCATTCCCCTGGTCGGACAGCTGCCGGCGTCAATTCGCGAAATGCTGGCGCGACGGCTGCGCGAACTGGCAGGCCTCGGCCTGATCGGCGTGTCCGGCGTCGCCGCGGCGGCCCTCATGACGTGGTCGGTACAGGATCCGAGCCTCAGCCACGCCACCTCGCGCGCGATCCGCAACATCGTCGGCTATCCCGGCGCCATCGGTGCCGATCTGCTGATGCAGATTCTCGGACTCGGCGCCATCATGCTGATCCTGCCGATCGCGGTGTGGGGCTGGCGCATGATGACGCACCGCCATTTCGATCGCGAGGCGCTGCGCATCGGCTGCTGGATTCTGTGCACCATCCTCGCCTCGGGTTTCGCCAGTTGCTGGCAGCACGGCGGATCGTGGCCGCTGCCGACCGGGGTCGGCGGCGTGGTCGGAGACGCGTTGTTTCGCGCGCCCGCGGTGGTATTCGGGCCGGTCGGCTTCATCTATCGCTTCGTGCTCGGCATCATCCTGTGCACGGCGATGACGGCGACGTTCCTGATCGCCTGCGGGCTCGGCGCGAAGCAGAAAGAGGAATTCGCCGAAATCGACGACGACGATGCTCCCTTCGAGCAAGAGGACAACGACCGCGGCTCGGTATCGCTGGGATGGGTCGTGCACGCCGCGATGAGCGCCAAGGCGCGGCTCGGACGCCTGCTGTCGAGCGTCTACAGCCTGATGGTCGCGAGCGCGCCGGAAAAACGCAGCGCCTCGTTCGAGCGCCAGGAGCCCAATCTGGGCGGTCGCCGCCTCAGCCCGCCGATCGCTCCGCAAAGCCGCGACGATGACGATTATCACGATGTCGATGACGAGATCGACGACGAGGATGACGAAGAGATCGAGCAGGCGCCGGCCGCCCGTGCGCCGCGCAAGAAGCCTGCGAAGGAGCCGGTGCGCAAGTCCGGCAGCGCATTCGAGCTGCCTTCGGTCAACGTGCTCACCGCGCCGCGCGCCGCGGATCGCCAGCCACTCAGCAAGGCGGAACTGGAAGCCAATTCACGCGCACTGGAGGGCGTGCTCAGCGACTTCGGCGTGCGCGGCGAGATCGTCAAGGCGCATCCCGGCCCGGTGGTGACGCTGTACGAGCTGGAGCCGGCCCCCGGCATCAAGTCGTCGCGCGTGATCGGCCTCGCCGACGATATTGCGCGCTCCATGAGCGCCCTGTCGGCCCGTGTCGCCGTGGTGCCCGGCCGCAATGCCATCGGCATCGAGCTGCCGAACGCCCACCGCGAGAACGTCTATCTGCGCGAATTGCTGACAGTGAAGGACACCAATGACGGCAGCATCAAGCTGCCGCTCTGCCTCGGCAAGAATATCGGCGGCGATTCCATCATCATCGACCTCGCCCGCACGCCGCACATGCTGATCGCCGGTACCACCGGCTCCGGCAAGTCGGTGGCCATCAACACCATGATCCTCAGCCTTGTCTACCGGCTGCGGCCGGACCAGTGCCGGCTGATCATGGTCGACCCGAAGATGCTCGAACTGTCGGTCTATGACGGCATCCCGCATCTGCTGACGCCGGTCGTCACCGATCCGAAGAAGGCCGTGGTTGCCCTGAAGTGGGCGGTGCGCGAGATGGAAGAGCGCTACAAGCGCATGGCCAAGCTCGGCGTCCGCAACATCGACGGCTACAACCAGCGCCTGCTCGAAGCCAAGACCAAGGGCGAAGAATTGTCGCGCACGGTACATACCGGCTTCGACAAGGAAACCGGCAAGGCGATCTACGAGGAAGAGAAGCTCGACCTCGAGCCGCTGCCCTACATCGTCATCATCGTCGACGAGATGGCCGACCTGATGATGGTCGCCGGCAAGGATATCGAAGGCGCGGTGCAGCGTCTCGCGCAGATGGCGCGCGCCGCCGGACTGCACGTGATTCTCGCGACGCAGCGGCCGTCGGTCGACGTCATCACCGGCACCATCAAGGCGAACTTCCCGACCCGCATTTCCTTCCAGGTCACTTCGAAAATCGACAGCCGCACCATTCTCGGCGAGATGGGCGCCGAGCAGCTGCTCGGCCGCGGCGACATGCTGTACATGGCCGGCGGCGGACGCATCTCGCGCGTGCACGGCCCGTTCGTGTCCGACGAGGAAGTCGAGAAGGTCGTGCGCCACCTCAAGTCGCAGGGCCAGCCGGAATACCTCGAAGCTGTCACCGCCGAGGAACCGGCCGAGGGCGAGGACGGCGGCGCGGTGTTCGATGCCACCGGCATGGGCGCGGATGGCGGCGGTGCCGGCGACCTGTTCTCGCAGGCGGTGGCCATCGTCAAGCGCGACCGCAAGGCCTCCACCAGCTACATCCAGCGCCGCCTGCAGATCGGCTACAACAAGGCGGCCTCGCTGATGGAGCGGATGGAGAACGAAGGCATCGTCGGCCAGCCGAACCATGCCGGCAAACGCGAGATCCTGATCGAGGAAGAAGAGAGCGGCTTTTGAAAAGGGTGATCGCCCAGATCGACAATCCCGTCGCTGCGACGCGAAATCGCCACAGCGCCGGGTTAGCGCCAGTGCTTGCGACCGCGGCCGCAGTCTTGCGGTTCCGCGCGCGCGATACCGCAAAACCGTTACCCCACGGGGCGGGAAACGCGGTAAAAAGCGCCGTAGTTGCCGAACAGGACCACGCCTTGATGAGACGCGCGACCCATCTCGCCGGACACCGGCTTTCGCTTCATGGGCTGCGTTTCGGCGCGGCCGCGCTGGCCGCTGCATTTGTCGCCGGCCTGCTGGTTCCCGCGGCCTTTGCGCAGGCGATTCCGCTGCCGCGGCCGGCACCCAAGGCGCGCAGCGGCAATATCCAGATGTCCGCCTCCGAACCCCAGCCGCGACAGCCGGTCATCACCACCGGGGCGACCGCCGCAGCGGCACCCAATCCGGTGATCCCGGATCCGCGCCGCAACGTACCGGCGAGCATCTTTCTGACATTCGATGCCAACCAGAAGGCCCAGGCCGCCAAGGTCAGCGCCTATCTGTCGTCGCTCAGCACGCTGGTCGGGAACTTCGTCCAGGTCGGCCCCGACGGCAGCAAGACCAAGGGCGATTTCTATATCCAGAAGCCCGGCAAGGTGCGCTTCGAATATGACCCTCCGACCCCGATCGCCATGATCGCCGACGGTTCGTCGCTGGCGGTGCGCGACCGCAAACTTGCCACCCAGGACATCTATCCGCTGTCGCAGACGCCGCTGCGCTATCTGCTGTCCGACCGCATCGACCTGATGAAGGACACCAATGTGGTGGCCGTCACTGCCGACGACCTCTATATTTCGGTCACCATTGAGGAAAAGAACGCGCTGGTCGGCACCAGCCGGCTGATGCTGATGATCGGCGCCAAGGACAACCAGCTCAAGCAGTGGACCGTCACCGATCCGCAGGGCTATGACACCACCGTGGCGATCTACAATCTCGACACGACGAAAAAGCCAGATCCCGGCCTGTTCAAGATCGACTTCACCGCCTATCCCACCGGCGGTGGCAACTAGCGTCGGCGCTTCGAGAGCGCTCTTCCTTCCCTTGTCCCCCGCGCGAAGCGAAGCTTCGCCAGGTGGGAGAAGGTGGCGCGGGCGCAGCCCGTGCCGGATAAGGGGTTTCCCGGGCTCGGCGCCTGCTGTACCCCTCACCCGTCTCGATCGCTTCGCGGTCGATCCACACTCTTCCACAAGGGGAGAGGGGAAGAACCGCACGGATTTCCATGCACTTCAAACTGACCACCTGGAACATCAATTCGGTGCGGCTGCGCATCGAGCTCGTCGCAAAATTTCTCGAGGATGTGCAGCCAGACGTCCTGTGCCTGCAGGAAACCAAATGCCCGGACGATGCCTTCCCGCTGAAGCGCCTGAAGCAGCTCGGCTATCAGCATATCGCCATCGCCGGGCAGAAGGGCTATCACGGCGTCGCCATCATCTCGAAGCTGCCGTTCGATTCCAGCGACGTCCGGGTGTTCTGCCAAAATCTCGATTCGCGCCATATCTCGGTGGCCTTCGGTGCCGACGCCGGGATGGCGACGCCGCTGGTCGTGCATAATTTCTATGTGCCCGCCGGCGGCGACATTCCCGATCCCGTTGCCAATCCCAAATTTGCGCACAAGCTGCAATTCCTCGACGAGATGAAGGCCTGCGAACCGCTGCATCCGCGCGGCGATGCCCGCCACATTCTGGTCGGCGATCTCAACGTGGCGCCGCACGAGCACGACGTGTGGTCGCACAAGCAGTTGCTGAAGATCGTGTCGCACACCCCGATCGAATGCGAGAAGTTGCTCGCGGTACAGAGCGAAGGCGACTGGATCGACGTCGCGCGCGAGCGCATCCCGATGACGGAAAAGATCTACACCTGGTGGAGCTATCGCGCCGCGGACTGGACTGCCGCCAACCGCGGCCGTCGGCTCGACCACATCTGGGTATCATCGGCCATGAAGGACATGATCCGCGATTTCACGGTGACGCGCGATGCGCGCAGCTGGGAGCGGCCGTCCGATCACGTACCGGTAACCACCGTGCTCGAACTGTAGTTCAATACACTGTCGTTCCGTGTTCACTCACGCAAATATCCGCTCGCGCCCCGGAACGCCTGCGAACTACAAACTCAGTTTCGATCCGACCAGCATGACATCGCTGGCGAGCTGGCTGACACGGGTCGCGACCTCGTCGCGCAAGCGTCGCGCCGCTGCAGGATCGCTGTCGAGCACGCGCTGAAACAGGCTGCGCGCGATGCGGATCACGGTGGCGTATTCCAGCGCGACGGCGGTCGACGGCCGCCGCATGGCAACGACCAGCGCGAGCTCGCCGATCAACGTGCCGGGGCCCGCGATCACCTCGTGGTCGCTGCCGTCATCGAGGCTGACGCGAAACGAGCCGCGCTGCACGACGTAGCCGCAATCGGCCTCGTCGCCGAGGCGAAACAGCACCGAACCGCGCGCGAATTCCTGCTGCTCCGAGCCGATCGCCAGCACGCGCAAGGCCGCGTTGCCCAACAGGCGCAATGTCGGGACGCGCTCGAGCAAGGCAACATCATCATCGATCGACATGCAGGACCGGTTGACTGCGACGCGTGAACAAATGGCGATCCGCCGGCGTGTGAACTGTGGCGCAGACGTTCATGCGCCCCGTTGAAAAATGAGCGAATCGACGCTCGAATCGTATCACGGGACCAGCTTGTAGCCACCGGCTTCCGTCACCAGGATTTCGGGATTGGCAGCATCCTTCTCGATCTTCTGACGCAGCCGATAGATATGGGTTTCCAGCGTATGGGTAGTGACGCCGGAATTGTAGCCCCAGACTTCCTGCAGCAGCGTCTCGCGCGACACGGGCAACTGGCCGGCACGGTACAGGAAGCGCAGGATCGCAGTTTCCTTCTCCGTCAACCGAACCTTGCGGGCGTTGGCACCGGTGAGCATTTTCGAGCCCGGCCGGAAGCTGTAGGGCCCCACGGTGAAGACGGCGTCCTCGCTGGCTTCGTGCTGGCGCAGCTGGGCGCGAATCCGCGCCAGCAGCACGGCGAAACGAAACGGCTTGGCGACGTAGTCGTTGGCGCCGGATTCCAGACCCAGGATGGTGTCGGAATCGGTGTCGTGCCCGGTCAGCATGATGATCGGCGCCTTGAAACCGCCCTTGCGCAAGCTGCGCACGACTTCACGGCCATCGGTGTCGGGCAGACCGACATCCATCAGCACCAGGTCGGGCGAGTTGGTCTTGGCGGCAAGCGCGCCCTTGGCGCCGGTATCCACCGCGGATGCTTCGAATTCCTCGTGCAGCGACAACTGCTCGACCAGCGCATCGCGCAGATCGGTATCGTCGTCCACGATCAGGATCTTGCGAGCGTTGGGCATTCTGAAATCCTTTGGACGGCGACCGTGCGAGAAATTCGCTCGAAATGCAGGTAGTCACTCAAAACAGCGCATCAAGTTCCGAAATCACGGCTATCCTAGCGCAAACCCCGGATCATTCTTGCCCAATGTCAGATGCGGCGCGAAATAGAGCATTTGCGGTGAACGGCGCAAGAGGGGGTTTGTGATTCGCATGAAGACTCTCGAATTTTCAATCACTTATCGGACAAACCTGCGTGATCGTCCGCTGTCGTCGATCACCATCCGCACCGCAGCCGGGAACTCGCGGCGCGGTTGGCTGGTGGCCGATCGGCAGATCATACCGGTGGCGCTGGGTCGCGGCGGAATCAAGGCGGACAAGCGCGAGGGCGACGGCGGCACGCCGCGCGGCACGTTTCATCCGCTGCGGCTGTGGTGGCGAGCTGATCGACATCCGCGCCCACGCACCTTCCTGCCGGTCCGCGCCATCGGCCCGGATGACGGCTGGTGCGAGGATCCGGCCAACCGTCATTACAACCAGGCGGTGCGGCTGGGCCGCGAGGGCGGAGACCGGCTGCAACGCGACGACCACCTCTATGACTTCATTATCGAGATCGATCACAACACGAGGCCGCGCATCGCCGGCCGCGGCAGTGCCGTGTTCCTGCATCTGGCGCGCGACAATTTCGGCCCCACCGCGGGCTGCGTCTCAATGACCAGGCCGGCAATGCTGCGCTTGCTGGCCCGGATCGGGCCGAAGACGCGGATCGTAATCGAGTAGCTGCCTCGCGCCGAACCTAGCGCTTGCCGAAGATCGCCGAGCCGATCCGCACATGGGTCGCACCGAACTGGATGGCGATGGCGAAATCGGCGCTCATGCCCATCGACAGTTGCTTCAAGCCGTTGCGGGCGGCGATCTTCGCGGTCAACGCAAAATGCGGTGCCGGCGCGTCGCCGACCGGCGGGATGCACATCAGCCCGGCGATCTGCAACCCGTAGCCCTCGCGACATCTGGCAATGAAGGCATCGGCGTCGCTGGGGGCGATGCCGGCTTTCTGCGGTTCCTCGCCGGTATTGAGCTGGACGAAGAGTTGCGGCGCGCGATTCTGCAGCGCCATTTCCTTGCTGAGGGCTTCGCAAATGCTCGGGCGGTCCACCGAGTGGATCGCGTCGAACAGCGCCACGGCTTCCTTCGCCTTGTTGGACTGCAGCGGCCCGATCAGGTGCAGCTCGATGCCGGGCTGGGCGGACATCAGCGCCGGCCACTTGGATTTAGCCTCCTGCACGCGATTCTCGCCGAACACCCGCTGGCCGGCCTCGATCACCGGCGTAATCGCGTCGGCCTCGAACGTCTTGGATACCGCGATCAGGGTCACCGAGGCGCGTTCGCGGCGAGCCTCGTTGCAGGCCCGGAACACGTCATATTCGACCGCGGCGAGCGCCTCGCGAGGCGAATGAGCTGCCAGGGGAGAGCCATGCTGCGGCGCAATAATTTCAACCAAGGCGCGAACTTTCCGGAGATGCGTTGAATTTTAGGGATTCAGAGAAAGGCTTTTTGAACTCTTTGCCTTACTCAAGTACGCGGGTCAGGGGTCGACGATGTCACGCATCCGTATCAACCGCAAGAAAGCGCAGCTCAAGGCGCTTCTTGGCATTCGTGCGCGGCTGGTGCTGTTTGCGTTGATCCTGGTCGGTCCGCTGATGGTCGAGCGCATTCGTTCGCTTCACCAGATCCGAACCAGCCAGATCGAGCAGGCCACCCGCGATTTTGCCAGCGTGGCCCAGCACAGCGCGGACGCCCAGCGCGAGGTACTCTCATCGGTTGAGGCCGTGCTGAAATCATCGGCCTATATTTATACGTCCGCAGGGCAGGTCAACCGCAGCTGCGCCATCATGCGCGCCAGCCTGCGCGGCGACATGCCGTGGATTCGCAGCCTGACGGTGGCAGGCAAGGACGGCAGGGCGATGTGCTCGACATGGTCCGAGATGGTCGAGCAGGGCATCAACTACAGCGATCGCTCCTACTTCCAGCGTGCGATGGCATCGGGTGACTTCGTGGTGAGCGATTACCTGTTTGGCCGGACCACCAATGCGCCGTCCCTGGTGGCGGCCTATCTCGCGCCGGGAATGGACAATGGCGAGGATGCGGTGATCCTGGCAACCATCAATCTCAGCTGGATGTCCAAGATCATGAACAATCTGGGCGGCCGGCCCGGGGTCTCGGCGGTGCTGGTGGACGGCCGCGGGACCGTGCTTGCCGCCCCGTCCGATCAGGCCAGCAAGATCGGACGTACAATGGACGATCCGGAGATTCTGGCTGCGATCATGGCCAAGACTGCCAATTTTGATCGCATGGCGGGATCGCTCAGCTTCAAGGCCGATGACGGCAACGAGCGAGCGGTGTCGTATGCCGCCCTTCCCGGCAGTAGTGCGCGGCTGATCGTCAGCATCGACGAGAGCAGGGTTGCAGCAACCGCCAACCGTGACATCCGCACCGCCTATCTGCAGCTCGGCTTCGTCTGCCTGTTCGTCCTGCTCGGCGCGCTGGTGGTGGCGGAGCGGCTCATCATCCAGCCGATTCACCTGATGGAAACCATGGCCAAACGCTTCGGCCAGGGCGACTGGTCGGCACGGGTGGCACGTGCCAGCCTGCCCGCCGAATTCATCCCCCTCGCCCGGGCCTTTTACGGCATGGCCGCCCAGTTGCGCGGCCGGGAACGCGAATTGCGCGCCAGCAACGACCAGCTCACGGTGATCGCCTCCATCGACATGCTGTCCGGCCTCGCCAACCGGCGCGGTTTCCAGAGCCGGCTCGATTTCGAATGGCTGAAGGCCCAGCAGTCCGGCGACGATCTGGCCCTGCTGATGATCGATGTCGATCATTTCAAGCTGTTCAACGACAGCTATGGCCATCCCGAAGGCGACGCCTGCCTCGCCCGGCTGGGCGAGGCGCTCAGTGCCATCGCAACCCAGGTGTCGGGATTTGGCGGCCGCTATGGTGGCGAGGAATTCTGCCTGCTGCTGCCCAATACCGACACCGCGCGGGCAGTGAATATCGGCGAAATGGTGCGGGCTGCGGTCTGGAGCCTGGCGATTCCCCACACCACCAGCGCCTATCAGCACGTGACTGTCAGCATCGGCGTGGCATCGGCGGCGCCGGCGAGGCTGGCGGCTGCGAAGGACCTGATAGAGGCCGCCGACGCCTCGCTCTACGCCGCCAAGCGGCGCGGCCGCAATACCGTGGTCGAACACGGCTTTGTCAGGGCGTTCGGTACGTCAGTGGCGCTGGCGGGGTGAAAGCTGTCAATCCGGTGTGGAGCAGCGCCAGCTGCGAGCGAACCTCAGCCACTCCACTCGGAGTGGCGGGGAATCCCGAGGTGTTCAGCAGGCGAAATATTTCGGGATTCCGGGCCTCCGCCATCCGGCTTCGCCGTCTGTCGCATCCCGGAATGACGGCGCACCCCAAACCATTGACCCCGCGTCGGCTTTCATGGCCTAGTCCCCCGCCTTAAGCCTTGGGACGGACTGCCGAATCCAGATGACCAGTGAACGCTACAACGCCCGCGAAACCGAGCCGCGCTGGCAACGCCAGTGGGACGACAAGGCGATCTTCGCCACGAAGAACGACGATGTCAGGCCGAAATACTACGTGCTTGAGATGTTCCCGTATCCGTCGGGTCGCATCCACATGGGCCACGTGCGCAACTACACGATGGGCGATGTGGTGGCGCGCTTCCAGCGCGCCCAGGGCAAGAACGTGCTGCATCCGATGGGCTGGGACGCCTTCGGCCTGCCGGCCGAGAATGCGGCGATCGAACGCAAGGTCGCGCCCAAGGCCTGGACCTACGACAACATCGCCTCGATGAAGAAGCAGCTGCAGACCATGGGGCTGTCGCTCGACTGGTCGCGCGAATTCGCGACCTGCGATCCCAGCTACTACAAACATCAGCAGAAGATGTTTCTCGATTTCATGAAGGCCGGACTCGCCGAGCGCGAGCAGCGCAAGATCAACTGGGATCCGGTCGACATGACCGTGCTTGCCAACGAGCAGGTGATCGACGGCCGCGGCTGGCGCTCCGGCGCCGTGGTCGAGCAGCGCGAAATGAATCAGTGGGTCTTCAAGATCACGAAGTACTCGCAGGAGCTGCTGGACGCGCTGGACAATCTCGACCGCTGGCCGGACAAGGTCCGGCTGATGCAGCGCAACTGGATCGGCCGCTCCGAGGGCATGCTGGTGCGCTTCGCGCTGGATGCGGCCACCGCGCCCAATGGCGAGAGCGAGCTGAAGGTCTTCACGACGCGGCCGGACACGCTGTTCGGCGCCAAGTTCATGGCGATCGCGGCGGATCATCCGCTGGCGCTGGCGGCTGCCGTGAAGAATCCCGAACTGGCGGCGTTCATCGCCGAGACCAAACGTCAGGGCACCGCGCAGGAAATCATCGACACCGCCGAGAAGCAGGGTTTCGATACCGGCATCAGGGCGATCCATCCGTTCGACCCGACATGGACTATCCCGGTCTATGTCGCCAACTTCGTGCTGATGGAATACGGCACCGGCGCCATCTTCGGCTGCCCCGCGCACGATCAGCGGGATCTCGACTTCGTCAACAAATACGGCCTCGGCAACACGCCGGTGGTCTGCCCCGAGGGACAGGATCCCGCGACCTTCATCATCACCGACACCGCCTATGACGGCGACGGGCGCATGATCAATTCGCGCTTTCTCGATGGCATGACCATCGAGCAGGCCAAGGCCGAAGTTGCCAAGCGGCTCGAAGGCGAGATCCGCGGCAACGCGCCCGTTGGCGAGCGCAAGGTCAATTTCCGCCTGCGCGACTGGGGCATCTCGCGCCAGCGTTACTGGGGCTGTCCGATTCCGGTGATCCACTGCGAGGTTTGCGGCGTCGTCCCGGTACCCGACAAGGCGTTGCCCGTGGTGCTGCCGGAGGACGTGACCTTCGACAGGCCCGGCAACGCGCTCGACCATCATCCGACCTGGAAGCACGTCGCCTGCCCGCAATGCGGCGGCAAGGCGCAACGCGAAACCGACACCATGGACACCTTCGTGGATTCGTCGTGGTACTTCGCGCGCTTCACCGATCCGTGGAACGAGAACGCACCGACCACCCCCGATGTGGCGAACCGGATGATGCCGGTCGACCAGTATATCGGCGGCGTCGAACACGCGATCCTGCATCTGCTCTACAGCCGCTTCTTCACGCGGGCGATGAAGGCCACCGGCCATATCGGCCTCGACGAGCCGTTCGCCGGCATGTTCACCCAGGGCATGGTGGTGCACGAGACCTACAGGAAGGCCGACGGCACCTTCGCCTCGCCTGCCGAAATCAGCATCGTTCCCGATGGCGACGGCCGCCGCGCGACCATGCTCGACGACGGCTCAGTGGTCGAGATCGGCGCCATCGAGAAGATGTCGAAGAGCAAGCGCAACACCGTCGATCCCGACGACATCATCGGCACCTACGGCGCCGATACCGCGCGCTGGTTCATGCTCTCGGATTCGCCGCCCGACCGCGACGTCATCTGGAGCGAGGAAGGCGTCAAGGGCGCCTCGCGCTTCGTGCAGCGGCTGTGGCGCCAGGTCAACGAATCAGCCGAGCACGGCAAGTCGGCGCCGGCATCCCGGCCGACCGAATTCGGGCCGGGCGCGCTGGCAATCCGCAAGGCCGCCCACGGCGCGCTCCACAAGGTCTCGACCGAAATCGAGAAGCTGCATTTCAACGTCTGCCTCGCCCATATCCGCGAGTTCTCCAACGCGCTCGGCGAGGCGCTGGCCCGGCCGGGCACGCCCTCGCCCGACATGGCGTGGGCGCTCAATGAAGCGGCGGTCATTCTTGTTCAACTGTTTGCGCCGATGATGCCGCATCTGGCCGAGGAATGCTGGACCGTGCTCGGGCAGAGCGGCATGATTTCCGAAGCGTCGTGGCCGCAAATCGAGCCCAATTTGCTGGTTGAAGACACCATCACCCTGCCGGTGCAGGTCAACGGCAAGAAACGCGGCGAGGTCGTGGTGGCCAGGGACGCGCAGAACCCGGAAATTGAGGCTGCCGTTTTGGCGCTCGATACGGTAAAACAGGCTCTGGACGGGAAACCCGTGCGCAAGATCATTATTGTTCCGCAGAGGATCGTCAATGTCGTCGGCTAAACTCCGCATCGCCGCCAGGCTGATGGTCGTCGTCATGCTGGGCGCGCTGACCGCCGGCTGCTTCCAGCCGCTGTATGGCGAACGCAGTGTCGCCGGCGGTGTTGGCGTACGCGACAAGCTGGCCGGCGTCGAAGTGCCGCCGCTGGCGCTGCCGACCGGCTCGCCCTATCAGCGCGTCGGCATTCAGTTGCGCAACGACCTGATGTTCAAGATGTACGGCGATGCCGCGGGGGCGCCACCGACGCACCGGCTGATCCTGCGCCTGACCTCCAGTCGGACCTCGCTGATCGTCGACCCGAATACGGCGCTGCCGACCAGCGAGAACTACGGCCTCGACGTCAACTATGGGCTGATCGAGATCGCCACCGGCAAGCAGGTCCTGACCGGCAGCACCTTTTCGCGCATCACCTATGACATTCCCGGCGGCCTGCAGCGCTTTGCCCGCGCGCGCGCCTTCCGCGACGCCGAGGACCGCGGCGCCAACGAGGTCGCCGAGAACATCAATACCAGGCTGGCCGCATTCTTCTTCGCCGGGACGTAAGCGCGCGGCCATCCTCATCCTGAGGAGCGGCGTCTTCGCCGCGTCTCGAAGGATGCCGCACACTCATGGTTCGAGACGGCGCCAAGGGGCGCCTCCTCACCATGAGGTCCGAGCCCATTGCGGGCGAGTCTTGAGCACCAGGAGCCACCGTGGTTGCGCTGCGCGGACGAGACATCGACATCTATCTCGCCAAACCGGATCCCGGGCGCCCGGTTATCCTGCTCTATGGCGCCGATGCCGGCCTGGTGCGTGAGCGGGCCGACGCGCTGATCGCTTCCGCGGTCGACGATCCCAAGGACCCCTTTGCCCTGGTGCGGATGGACGGCGATGCGCTCGCAGCCGAACCCTCGCGCCTCGTCGAGGAGGCCATGACGGTGCCGCTGTTCGGCGGTCGCCGCGCCATCCGCATTCGCGCCGGCTCCAAGAGTTTCGCCGGTGCCATCGACACGCTCGCGGACTCGGCGCTGAAGGATTGCCGCATCGTCATCGAAGCCGGCGAGCTGCGCCCGGAGTCGCCGTTGCGAAAAGCCTGCGAGCGCTCCAAGTCAGCTGTGGCGATCGCCTGCTATCCCGACACCGAGCGCGATCTCGCCAAGCTGATCGATGACGAGTTGCGGCTATCCAACCTGCGCATCGCTGCGGATGCGCGGGCGTCGCTGATGGCGCTGCTCGGCGGCGACCGCCAGGCCTCGCGCAACGAGCTGCGCAAGCTGGTGCTGTATGCTCACGGCCAGAACGAAGTCACCCTCGACGACGTGATGGCGGTGGTGGCCGACGCCTCCGAGCTGAAGATCGATCCGATCGTCGACGGCGCCTTCGCCGGCAATGCCACGGTGGTCGAAACCGAATTCAGCAAGGCGATGGTCGCAGGCACCTATCCCGGCATGATCATGATGGCGGCGCAGCGCCAGGCCGCGCTGCTGCACAAGGCCAGCCTCGCGGTACAGGACGGCGCTTCGCCGTCCCAGGTGGTGGAGAGCGGCTTTCCGCGGCTGCACTTTTCGAGGAAAGGCGTGGTCGAAGCGGCCTTGCGCAACTTCACGCCGCAGCGGCTGGTGGCGATCATCGAGCAACTCGCCGTAGCGGCCCTCGACGTCCGCAAGCAGAACACGCTCGGCGCCGTCATCGCGCAGCGCGCGCTGATGTCGATTGCCGTGAATGCAAGGCGGAGGGGCTGATCCTCTTAACCTCTCCCCGTTCTTACGGGGAGAGGTCGACCGGCTGAGCGCAGCGAAGCCGGTCGGGTGAGGGGCAAGGCACGAGAGCCGACACAGGCAAGACCTCGCGGACCCCACCATCGTCGCCGAACATTCGCATGAGAGATGATTGAGAAATTGTCCGACCCGAGAGGGCGGCGCGAGTTGGCGACGTCGGTGCACCGCCCCTCACCCGGATCGAACGATGCTACGCATCGTCTCAATCCGACCTCTCCCCGCGAAGGGCGGGGAGAGGTCAAAAAGACCTACAAATCCATTTCCAGTTTCTTGATGATCTCGTCGAGCTGGTCGAGGTCGCGGTACTTGATCTGCACCACGCCGCCGGGATCGCGGTGCTCGACGGACACTTTCAAACCAAGCGCGTCGCTGACGCGTTTTTCCAGCGCGACCGTATCGGCATCCTTGGCGGTCTTGCCGGCAACGCTACGTGGCTTCTGCGGCTTGCGTTCCGGCACGCCCTCTTCATGGGCCAGCGCTTCGGTCTGCCGCACGTTCAAGCCTTCGGCGATGATGCGCTTTGCCGCCGCCGATGGATCCGGCAGGCTGATCAGCGCGCGCGCGTGACCGTTGGACAGCTGCCCCGTCGCAATCAGCGCCTGCACGTCGTCGGGCAGCTTGGTCAGCCGCATCATGTTGGCGACATGGCTGCGGCTCTTGCCGACGATCTTGGCGATGTCCTCCTGGCTGCGTTTGAACTCGGCGGCCAGCGCGTGATAGCCCTGCGCCTCTTCCATCGCATTGAGGTCGGCGCGCTGCACGTTCTCGATGATGGCAATTTCCATCGCCTCGGAATCGCTGACGTCGATCGGCACGATCGGCACTTCATGCAGGCCGGCGATCTGCGACGCGCGCCAGCGGCGCTCGCCGGCGATGATCTCGAAACGATCATTGGCGCCCTTCACCGGACGCACCACGATCGGCTGGATCACGCCGTGCTGCTTGATCGAGTCGGAGAGTTCGCCGAGCTCGGCGTCGGAAAAGCTGCGCCGCGGATTGCGCGGGTTGGCCTTGAGGAATTCGATCGGCACCTTGCGCTGCGCGCGCGGCCGCTCCATGTGCGCGGCCTCGCCGCCCACATCGCCGATCAGACTTGCAAGGCCCCGGCCCAGTCGCGAACGCGCTTCATCGGCCATCGTCATCTCCCTGGGACTCACTCGCGATACTCCGCGTTAGACGCTTGAACTATTCTTCGTATTTGCTTCCATCCTTCGAGGCTCGGGGCGTTGCCCCTCGCACCTCAGGATGACGCTGTGCGTGTTGCGCGAAAGGGAGAGCAACACGCTCCGGCCGTCCTCTCTGACGAACGCAACTGCGTTCGGCTGAGGTGCGCGCACTTGCGCGCCTCGAAGGAGGACTGCCGCAACTCAATGCGCGGTGCGCAGCTCGCGCTCGCGCTGGATCACTTCGGTGGCAAGCTTGAGATAGGCCTCGGAGCCGGCGCACTTCAGATCGTAGACCAGCACCGGCTTGCCGTAGGATGGCGCTTCCGAGATCCGCACGTTGCGCGGGATCATGGTGTCGTAGACCTTCTTGCCCATGAACTGGCGCACGTCGGCGACCACCTGGTTGGACAGGTTGTTGCGCGAGTCGAACATGGTGAGCACGATGCCGTGGATCGACAGGTTGGGGTTCAGCGTCGAGCGCACCTGCTCCACAGTCTGCAGCAATTGCGACAGACCTTCGAGGGCGAAGAACTCACACTGCAGCGGCACCAGGATCGCGTCCGACGCGGCCATCGCATTCACGGTCAGAAGATTCAGCGACGGCGGGCAATCGATCAGCACATAGGTGTAGTCGGAGTCCGGCGAGACATTGGTGTTGAGCAAGGCGATGGCGTCGCGCAGCCGGAAGGCGCGGTCCTTGGTCGAGCCGAGTTCGAGCTCGAGGCCGGACAGATCCATGGTCGAGGGTGCGATATGCAGACGCGGCACCGCGGTGGCGACCACGGCGTCGCGCAAGGGCGCTTCGCCGATCAGCACGTCATAGGTCGAGCAGTTGCGGTTGCGGCGATCGATGCCCAGGCCGGTCGACGCGTTGCCTTGCGGATCGAGATCGACGATCAGCACCCGCTCGCCGATGGCAGCGAGCGCCGTGCCGAGATTGATCGCGGTGGTGGTCTTGCCGACACCGCCCTTCTGGTTGGCCAGCGCGATGATGCGCGGATGCCCAAGCGCGGCCTTCTCGCTAACATCTTGATAGTGTTCATCAATTACGGTCATGCGCGTGGGCCATGTTGTGCCGGGGCGGACTGGGCCTGTCGCTCGATGGTTTCGAGTTCGACAATCCAGCCTTGTCCGCCGGTCAGGCTGGGGTGCAGGCGTGGGCTTATATTCCAGTATTTAGTGGCTTCGGTCAATTCAGCATCTACATCTTGACCCTTGAGAAATAAGGCCTTTGTGCCGTTCTTCATCAGGGGTTCCGCATAACCGATGAGTTGGTGTAGCGGAGCGACAGCACGGGCAGTGATGCAATCGACCGCCTGTGGAAACCTATCCACGTTATCCCCAATGTCGGCCAGATGAATCGTGCCGGGGGCTTGCGTCACCCGCAGTGCTTCGCGCAGGAACGCCGCCTTCTTGGCGTTGCGCTCGACCAGGTGGACATGCCCGCCTTCGACGGCTCCCATGGCGCAGGCCAGCACCACCCCGGGAAACCCACCGCCACTGCCGAAGTCGAGCCAGACTTTTGCAGCGGGCGCCAGCTTCAGAAGCTGCAGCGAATCGGAGATGTGCCGGGTCCATAGGGTCGGCAGTGTCGAGGGCGCGATCAGATTGGTCTTGGCCTGCCACTGCACAAGCAGGTCGACATAGGCGTCCAGCCGCGCCTCCGTTTCACGTGAAACAGGCGTCAGCTTCAGGGCCGCGGCGCGATCTGAGCGTGAGATCGGCGATGGGGCGTTGGCAGGAACGGACTGGGAGCGCTGGGCCATGATCCTGTGGTACGGGCAACGCCCGCGCATGCTGATGAGGAGGAGACCTACTCATACGCCGGGTCGCGCGCGCACTCCATCAAATTGCGCATCTGCGGACCGCCACCTTGATCGCCGTCAATGCGTTTGCCTATGCCGAACGATATTGGGGTGAATGGGGGCAGTTCGGAGACTGACATGGGCCTGATCGCACGGTTGCTCTTGTTGCTGGCGGCGCCGATTGCGGCGCTGTTCGTGGCGCGCGATGCGCTCAAATTCGATATCGTGCAGATGGTTGTCGCGGTGGGTCTGTTCACCGCATTTGTTGCCGCAGTCGCCTTCTGGCCGCAGCGTCGAAAGAATTAGGCCCTCCCGCCGGGCCTCGCAGCCACCAATCCCGTTTTGCCAGCCGTCTCGAATCCGCAGCTTGCGTAGAAGTCGAGCACGTAGGGATTGGCGCGACCGCGGCCGGTGACCAGAAACACATGATGGCAACCCCTGCCCCAGGCCTCGTTCAAGGCGAAGCCGATGGTGGCACGGCCGTGACCCTGGCGCAGGTGATCGCGATGGGTGGCGACATTTTCCAGCAGTGCATGGGGCGCACCACCACGCATCAGGTTCGGCCCGGTGACCAGCAAACAGGTGGAGACGACCCTGCCATCGAGGAGGCTGACGAACAGGGCGGTGTCCTTGCTGGACAGCGTTTCGGCCCAGATATTTCGAAGCTGCTCGTCCGCCAGCACCGGCATAGCCGGATTGAGGTGGCGATAGACCTCAAGCAGCGACAAGAGGTCATTGTGCTCGCCGCGACGGGTGATGCGCATCTGGCCTCTAAATGTCATTCCGGGGCGCGAGCGGCGTCAGGAACTTGGAATCCCGGGATGACCGCCGTGGCGGTCGCTTTCGTTTCACGTGAAACAGCCTACTCCGCCACCGCAACCTTGGGCCTACGCGCTTCGCGGCGGATATAGGCAGCCAAAATGCCGAGCGCCGCGGGCGTCATACCGTCAAGACGGCCCGCCTGCCCGACCGTGCGCGGCCGTGCCTTGCCGAGCTTGTTGCGGGCCTCATTCGACAGACCGGGCACGTCGTCGTAGTCGATGCCGGTGAGGACCAGGCCCTCATCCCGGCGGAAAGCGTCCACATCGGCGGTCTGGCGCTTCAGATAGACGTCGTATTTGGCATCGATTTCCAGATGGGCCGTGATGGCTGGGTCAATGGCCGACAGTTCCGGCCAGATCGCGCGGATCTCATCCCAGCCGACGTCCGGATAGGCGAGTAGTTCGAAGGCCGACCGGCGCACACCGTCGTGCTTGAGCGCCAGACCGTGCCGTGCCGCCTCGTTCGGAGTCACCGACAACGATCGCGCCAGCGTCTTGGCGGTGTCCAGCGCGTCCATCTTGGCGCCGTGCTTCTCCGCGCGCGCCGCATCGACACAGCCCAGGGCAATTCCCTTGTCGGTCAGCCGCTGGTCGGCGTTGTCGGCGCGCAAGGTCAGGCGGTATTCGGCCCGCGAGGTGAACATGCGATAGGGCTCGGTGATCCCCCTCGTCACGAGATCGTCGATCATCACCCCGAGATAGCCATCGGCACGGTCGAACACGACCATTGCGCTTCCGCTGACCGACAGAGCCGCATTGAGCCCTGCCACCAGACCCTGCGCCGCGGCCTCCTCATAGCCGGTGGTGCCGTTGATCTGCCCCGCCAGGAACAGGCCACGGACCCGCTTGGTCTGCAGCGTCGGATCGAGCTCGCGCGGATCGACGTGGTCGTATTCGATGGCATAGCCCGGCCTGATCATCCGGACCTTCTCGAGCCCGGGGATGGTGGCCAGGATCGCCAGCTGCGCCTCTTCCGGCAGCGAGGTGGAAATGCCGTTGGGATAGACCGTGGTATCGTCGAGCCCTTCGGGCTCGAGAAAGATCTGGTGACCGTCGCGATCGCCGAAGCGGACGATCTTGTCCTCGATCGATGGGCAATAGCGCGGCCCGGAGCTCTTGATCTGGCCGGAATACATCGGCGAGCGATGCACATTGGCGCGGATCACGTCGTGGGTCGCCGGCATGGTGCGGGTAATGCCGCACTGGATCTGCGGCGTGGTAATGCAGTCGGTCATCACCGAGAACGGTTCGGCGGGATCGTCGCCGGGCTGCATCTCCACCGCCGACCAGTCGATGGTACTGCCGTCGAGCCGCGGCGGGGTGCCGGTCTTGAGACGGCCGAGCGTGAAGCCGGCGCGCTCAAAGGCCTTCGACAGGCCAAGCGCAGGCGCCTCGTCGACTCGGCCAGCGGGCCAGTTGCGCTCGCCCAAGTGGATCAGGCCGCGCAAGAAGGTCCCGGTGGTGATGACCACGGCGCCGGCAGCGATCTCGCGGCCGTCGGCCAGGCGGATGCCGGTCACGCGGCCTCCCGCAACGATCAGATCGTCGGCCTCGCCTTCGATGACGCTGAGATTTTCGGTGGCGACGATCGCAGCCTGCATGGCAGCCGTATAGAGCTTGCGGTCGATCTGGGCGCGCGGCCCGCGCACCGCCGGACCCTTGCGACGGTTGAGCATGCGAAACTGGATGCCGCTTTGATCGGCCACCCGGCCCATCAGCCCGTCCAGCGCGTCGACCTCGCGGACCAGATGGCCCTTGCCGAGTCCGCCGATGGCCGGGTTACAGGACATCGCGCCGATGGTCGCAAAACGGTGCGTCACCAGCGCCGTGCGTCCGCCCATGCGTGCAGACGCAGCCGCCGCCTCGCAGCCGGCGTGGCCTCCCCCGATGACAATGACGTCGAATGAAGTCTGCATGGCGCGCGTTCTAGCCCGGGACGGGAGATCCCGAAAGCAGAAATAGGCGCGGTGTTTCACGTGAAACAGCACGGCGCGCTGTGTTCACGCCGTCACGCGCTATGGCCATAGGAGCGATAGCGCGCGCCAAGGTCACCCTCCCCGGGTTGGAAATCGAACAAGCCAAACTTGTTTCACGCGAAACAATAAAATGAACTTATATTCAAATCTTAATAAATAAACAAAGAAATATTTCTTCGCTACTTTCCTATGCAGAACTCGCGAAAGATCACGTCTAGGATATCCTCGACGTCCACCCGGCCCAGCAACTGCCCCAGCCGGTGCGCAGCCACGCGCAGATCCTCCGCCATCAACTCCGGATGCTCCGGCAGATCGACCGCCCGACCCAGAGCATCCGCGGTCTGGCGCAGCAATTCGCGATGCCGGGCGCGGGTAATCAGCGACGATTCCTCGGCGAAATGCAGGGAGGCAAACTGCGCCAGCGCCTCCATCAGCTCCGGCACCCCTGTGCCATTGGCTGCGGAAATGGCAAAACACGGCCAGCCCGACGGCGACACAGCGGGCGCCGACACGCCGATCTCATCGACCTTGTTGCGCACCACCCAGAACCCGCCCTGGCCCTCTTCCATCCAGTCGCGCAGCCCGATCTCCCCGTCGCTGCCATCCGCCTCGGCTTTGGCATCCACAAGCCACAGCCGAAGGTCGGCATCGGTGGCGCGCGTCCGGGCCCGGCGCACACCCTCCTGCTCCACCGGATCGATCGCCTCGCGGATGCCTGCGGTGTCGATCACCGTGACGGGATAGCCGTCCAGATCGAGATGCACCTCGATCACGTCGCGCGTCGTGCCGGCGTGGGGCGAGACGATCGCCACGTCGCGCCGCGCCAGCTGATTCATCAGCGTCGACTTGCCCACATTGGGCGGCCCGGTAATCGCCACCACCAGCCCGTCACGCAGCCGTTCGCCGCGCCCCTCGACAGCGAGCACCGATTCGATGTCCAGCAGCAGCACGCGAATGCGTTCCAGCGCCGGCTCGATCAGCTCGGCGGGCACATCGCCCTCGTCGGAAAAATCGATACCGGCCTCGATCAGCGCCGCCGCCTCGATAATCTCGCGGCGCCAGTCGCGCGCGCGGTCGCCGAGCAGGCCCTTGAGCTGGCGCAACGCCTGGCGCCTCTGCCGGTCGGTATCGGCGTGGATAAGGTCGTCGAGCCCCTCCGCCTCCGTCAGGTCGAGCTTGCCATTCTCGAATGCGCGGCGGGTAAACTCGCCCGCCTCCGCCGGCCGCACATGGGGAAATTTCGACAGCGCTGCCGCCAGCGCCGCCAGTACGGCGCGACCGCCATGGATATGGAATTCGGCCACGTCCTCGCCGGTGGCGCTGGCCGGCCCGGGAAACCACAGGGTCACCGCATCGTCGATGGCCTCGCCAGCGGCATCGCGCAGCAACGCCCGCGTTGCCACCCGAGGCTGCAGAATCTTCTTAGCCAGCACGGACAGAACGCGACCGGCCTCAGGGCCCGACACCCGCACCACAGCGATGGCGGTTGGCGGCCGCCCCGACGACAAAGCAAAGATGGTCTGGTCGCGTGGATGCATCGTTTTCCTTTCTTCCCTCTCCCCCGCGCGAAGCGAAGCTTCGCTGGGTGGGAGCGGGTGGACGCGCGTTAGCGCGGACGGGGGAGGGGTCGCCACGAGTTCCGAACCCTGAGGTACCCCTCATCCGACGCGGACTACGTCCGCGCCACCTTCTCCCACAAGGGGAGAAGGAAGAAAGAAAAAAGGCGCCGCTGTTTTCACAGCGACGCCCTTCCCAGTTGTAAGAAAAAAGGATCAGGTATTCATCGACTCGAAGAATTCCGCGTTGTTCTTGGTGTTGCGGAGCTTGTCGAGCAGGAAGTCGATGGCGTCCATGGTGCCCATCGGATTGAGGATGCGGCGCAGCACGTACATCTTCTTGAGCAGCTGCGGATCGGTGATGAGCTCCTCCTTGCGGGTGCCGGAGCGCGAGATGTCGATCGCCGGGAAGGTGCGCTTGTCGGACACCTTGCGGTCGAGGATCAGCTCCGAGTTGCCGGTGCCCTTGAACTCTTCGAAGATCACTTCATCCATGCGCGAGCCGGTATCGACCAGCGCAGTGGCGATGATGGTCAGCGAGCCGCCCTCTTCGATGTTGCGCGCGGCACCGAAGAAGCGCTTCGGCCGCTGCAAGGCGTTGGCATCGACGCCGCCGGTCAGCACCTTGCCGGACGATGGCACCACGGTGTTGTAGGCGCGGCCAAGGCGGGTGATGGAATCCAGCAGGATCACCACGTCGCGGCCATGCTCGACCAGGCGCTTGGCTTTCTCGATCACCATCTCGGCGACCTGGACGTGACGTACGGCCGGTTCGTCGAAGGTCGAGGAGACGACTTCGCCCTTCACCGAACGCTGCATGTCGGTGACTTCCTCCGGCCTTTCGTCGATCAGCAGGACGATCAGGTAGCATTCCGGGTGATTGGCGGTGATCGAATGCGCGATGTTCTGCATCAGCACGGTCTTGCCGGTGCGCGGCGGCGCCACGATCAAGGCGCGCTGGCCCTTGCCGATCGGGGCCACGATGTCGATGACCCGCGCCGACAGGTCGCGGCGGGTGGAGTCTTCCAGTTCGAGACGGAAGCGCTGATCGGGGAACAGCGGGGTCAGATTATCGAAATTGACCTTGTGCTTCGACTTCTCGGGATCCTCGAAGTTCAGCGTGTTGACCTTCAGGAGCGCGAAGTACCGTTCGCCCTCTTTCGGGCTGCGGATATGGCCTTCGATGGTGTCGCCGGTGCGCAGGCCGAAGCGGCGGATCTGCGACGGCGAGACGTAGATGTCGTCCGGCCCCGGCAGGTAATTCGCATCGGGCGAGCGCAGAAATCCGAAGCCGTCGGAGAGAACCTCGACGACGCCTTCGCCGATGATGTCGGTTTCCTTGATCGCCAGCTGCTTGAGGCTGGCGAACATCAGCTCCTGCTTGCGCATGGTGCTGGCATTCTCGACCCCAAGCTCTTCCGCAAACGAGACAAGCTCGGCGGGCGTCTTGGCCTTGAGGTCCTGGAGTTTCATTTCCCGCATGGGGGTGGTCCTGTGGAAGATCGGGGGAGTGGGATGCGAGGTGGCCGGAAAAAATGCGGACGCTGGAAGATCAGGAAAGTCCGCAGGTTTTCAGAAATGAGGTCTTGAGCAAGGAAGGTGCTGAAGAGGCTTCAAACCTGATGCGGCGGCCGGTTCAACAACAAACCGGAACGCGATCACATCCGCCTGCGTGGGGGTGGGATGCACCCAATATATAAAATCGTCGTGCTTCGCGCAAGCCGTTCGCTCTGCCGGCGCCCATCGGCCAGGCTAGAACGGCTTGACGATCACCAGGATGACGATCAGGACCATTAGAACCGTCGGCACCTCATTGATAATTCGATAGAATTTCTGGCTTCGCGTATTCCGGTCGAGGGCGAAATCGCGCACCCGCGAGGTGAAAAAGCCGTGCACACCGGACATCAGCAGCACCAGCAGCAGTTTGCCGTGAAACCAGCCGGCGGTGTACCAGTGGCCGGCCCAGGCGAGGTAGATCCCGACAATCCAGGTCACGATCATCGCCGGATTGATGATCGCCTTGAGCAGCCGCCGTTCCATCACCTTGAACGTTTCGGACTGCTGCGATCCGATCGCCGCCTCGCAGTGGTAGACGAACAGCCGCGGCAGATACAGCATGCCGGCCATCCACGAGATGACCGCGATCACATGCAGTGCCTTGGCCCATTCGTACATTTTTAGGAAACTCTTAATCGTTCGGTAACGGTTGCGATGGCATCAATGCAGCTGGAACATTCGGCGAGATTTCAGCGTTGCAGCGGTGACGGATAAAGACCCGATCGGCGAGATATCCGCAAGCGAACCTTTTCTAAAACAATACTTATAGATTCTTAGGTTTGAGTCTGAGTAGCAGTGGATTAGGCCCGCGCAACGCCATCCCGTTTTGTCCCGGCCTTATGCACATCTCCCGCGCCGCCGCCCGATTCGCCCTCGATCAAATAACATGACGCGGTTCAAAGGCTTGCGGCGCGCCATCCCGGCTTTATCCAGAGACAAAACCGGATAACCCCAGTATTGTCGAAAAGCGCGTTCGACTTTTCCATTCACGAGGCCTGTGAAGAAAAACGGCAGTTATCCCGGATCCCTCGCCGCCCCGGCAGGAAACCGGGAAAAGCTCCACAGGGATTCACAGGATACACAGGCTCCATGGTGCCCACGTCCGGCAGCTATTTCCATCTTCACCTCGTTTCCGATTCGACCGGCGAGACCCTGATCACGGTGGCGCGCGCGGTTGCCGCGCAATATGCCAACGTCACGCCGGTTGAACATGTCTATCCGCTGGTGCGCAGCCAGAAGCAGCTCGACCGGGTGCTGACCGAAATCGAGGAAGCGCCCGGCATCGTGCTGTTCACCTTGCTGGAAAAGGATCTGGTCGGTCGCCTCGAAGCGAAATGCCAGGAGATCAACAGCCCGAGCCTGTCGATCATCGGCCCGGTGATGCAACTGTTCCAGGCCTATCTCGGCGCATCCACAACCGGGCGCGTCGGCGCCCAGCACACACTCAACGCGGAATATTTCAAACGCATCGATGCGTTGAACTATTCGATGATGCACGACGACGGCCAGCATGTGGAAGGGCTCGAGGAGGCCGACGTGGTTCTGGTCGGCGTGTCGCGCACGTCGAAGACCCCGACATCCATCTATCTCGCCAACCGTGGCGTGCGCACCGCCAACGTGCCGCTGGTGCCCGGCATCCCAATCCCGCATCAGCTTGAAGTGCTGAAGAAGCCGCTGGTGGTCTCCCTGCATGCGACGCCCGAGCGGTTGATCCAGATCCGGCAGAACCGCTTGCTCAGCCTCGGCGCCGATTCCGGCAATGAAGATTACATCGATCGCCAGTCGGTCACCGAGGAGGTCACCTTCGCGCGCAGGCTCAGCGCCAAGTATGGCTGGCCGCTGCTTGAAGTGACGCGCCGGTCGATCGAGGAAACCGCTGCCGCGATCATGAAGCTGCTGGCCGACCGGCAGCGACAGAGACAACCGGAATGACGATCTGGCGCGGCCAACATCCGCTGATCCTGGCGTCGCAAAGCAGCGCACGGCAGATGCTGCTGCGCAATGCCGGCATTGCCTTCGAGGCGATCCCGGCCGATATCGACGAACGCAGCATCCAGCGCGACTCCGGCCTCACATCGCCAGGCGAGATTGCCGCGATGCTCGCCGAACGCAAGGCCGCCTTTGTCTCCCTGCGCCATCCCGGGCGCTATGTTGTCGGTGCCGACCAGACCCTGGCGCTGGGCACGGAACTGTTC
>DATCUS010000012.1:0-22229 GCA_036561845.1 Tardiphaga sp.
TCTGCCATTTCGGGCGGCGCCGCCCGCCAGGGCGCCGTCGCGCCCAGGGCCTCGGCGACGGCCAGACCGGAGCGGAGTCCGTCTTCATGGAATCCGTATCCGGTCCAGGCGCCGCAGAACCAGGTGTGGCGCTGGCCCTGAATTTCGTCGATCCGTTTTTGCGCCGCGAATGCTGCAGTATTGTATCGCGGATGGTCGCACAAATAGCGGCCGAACGTTAGCTCCGGCGCCGGCTCGAAGGGCGGGTTGAGGCTGACGAACAGCGGCTTGTCGTCGGCGATGCCCTGCAAGGGGTTCATCCAGTAGGTGACGGCGACGTCGTTGACGGGACTTCCTTCCCGCTGCCAGCGCAGGAAATTCCACGACGCCCACGCGTTCCGGCGCTTCGGCATGAGACGGGGGTCGCGGTGCAGGTAGACGACGTTGGGCGCGTAGCCGATGTCGCCGAGGATCTGGCGTTCCTCGACGCTGGGATCTGCCAGCATCGCCAGCGCCTGGTCGCTGTGCGACGCGACCACCACATGGTCGTAGGTGTCGCTGCGACCGTGGCTGTCACTGACAACGACGCCGTGCGGCGTGCGCGCGATGGATGTCACCGCGCATCCGAGCCGCAGATGGTCGCCGAAACCTGCCATCAGCTTTTCGACGTAGCACCGGCTACCACCCTTGACCGTACGCCAGACCGGGCGATCATATTGCAGCAGGCGATGGTTGCTGAAGAACGCGACGAAATTTGCGGCGGGGAAATCGAGCATCTGGCCGGCAGGTGCGGACCAGATCGCGGCGCCCATCGGCGCCAGGTAATCCGTGAGCAGCCGCGGCGCGAATTTTCGCCAGGCAAAGTATTCGCCGAGCGTCATGGTGCCGAGTTGGCCGTCGGCCTGATCCTTCACGCTCTGCTCGTTGAAGGTCAGGATATCGCGCAGCATGCGCAGGTAGGATGGCGAAAACAGGTTCTTCGGCTGCGCGAACAGGCCGCGGGCCGTTTCTGCCCAGGTGCCGCCGCCGCCCTTCCATTCGAAGCGTCCGGCGTCGGCGCTGACCGCGAAACTCATGCAGCTTTCCACGGTTTCGACGCCGAGATGCGCGAACAGGGCCGTGAGGTCAGGATAATTCAGCTCGTTATAGACGATGAAGCCGATATCGACCGCCAGCGCTGCGCCGTCATAGTCGATCGTCACGGTGTGGCTGTGCCCGCCGGGCCGCAATTCCCGATCGTAGACGGTGACAGGATAGCGCTTCGACAAGGCCCAGGCCGCGGCATTCCCCGCGATTCCCGTTCCGATCACTGCCACGCGCATTCCACGTCCCCCGCCATTCGTTGCCGTGAAGATACGTTGGCAATGTCCTGCAGGTTTCAAACATGCCGCTGGCCGGGCGGCGTGCGGCACCGCGCCTGCCGGATGCACAATTCACATGAAATCTTGGTAAGACTGCCGCCTGCGACAATCGGACCAAGCTGCATAAAAGTACCGTGGAATATGGAGATTCGTGCGAATCCGGCGCTGCTGGCGAAGCCTGGACGCGGCGGCGCTTTCCGGGACAAATGCGGATCAATGCTGTCCGCGCCGGGATCCGCCCGCTAGAATGGCCGTCGGTATCGTGAAAGAAGCATCCCCCGTGAACGCGTCCCAGTCTGCAATGAGAAACCTCGAAATGACCCTTGAAGCGGGTCGTCGCAGCCGCGCGTGCATCGAGGGGCAGACGTGACCCCATCGTCGCCAAGGCGTTCGCCGGAGCTGCCGGCCGGGCGGCAGCTGATGATCCGAATCAGCGGAACATTGATGGTTTGCGCCATCCCTGTGTTGCTGTCGGGCTGCATTCTCACCAAAGACCTCCCGGATCCGGCCCTCGACGTCCCGCCGCTCTACCAGGCGGCGCGGTTGTCCAATCCCGGCGGCGCGGTCCCGACATTGGACTGGTGGCGCGGCTTCCGGTCGCGCGAGCTGACCCAGTTGATGGAGGAAGCCCAGACCGTCAATCTCGATATCGCCGCGGCCACTGCACGAATCATCCAGGCCGACGCTCAGGCCCGAATTACCGGTGCGGCGCTGTTGCCGAGCCTGAGCGGCAGCGGGCAGGAAACCTATTCCCGCACCTCGGGGTCGAGCGCCAGCGGCCTGACCAATAACGGACGCGAGATCGTCAATTATTCGGCGTCACTCAGTGCCAGCTACGAGATCGATTTCTGGAGCAAGAATCGCGACGCCACGCTGGCGCTCGAAGAGACTGCGAATGCCAGCCGCTTCGATCGCGACGTGGTGGCACTGACCACGCTGACCGCGGTCGCCAATGCCTACTTCCAGGTGCTGGCCTCGCAGGATCGCATCCGGACCGCCGAACGCAATATCGCCAGCGCGCAGCGCATCCTCGATGCGATCAAGCAGCGGCTCAGCGCCGGCACCGGCACCGACCTCGATGTGGCCCAGCAAGAGAGCGTGCTCGCCAACCAGCGCGCCGCGGTGCCGCCGCTGCGGCAGACGCTGGCGCAGAACGTCAACGCGCTGGCCACGCTGGTGTCGCGTCCGCCGGAAAGCGTGCGCGTCGCCGGAGGCTCGCTGAACAACATAGCCTCGCCAAGGGTGACGCCGGGTCTGCCTTCGGAGTTGCTGACGCAACGGCCGGATATCCGCCGCCAGGAATCCCAGCTCGCCTCGGCCACCGCCAATGTCGGCAGTGCCCGCGCACAGTTCTTTCCGAGCATCCAGCTGACCGGTCAGGGCGGCTATCAGAGCTCGGCGCTGGTGTCGCTGTTCCAGCCGAACGCCGCGTTCTTCAGTCTGGTCGGCGGCCTGACCCAGCCGATTTTCGACGGCGGCCGGATCCGGGGCAATTTCGAACTCACCCAGGCGAGGCAGGACGAGCTGCTGCAGACCTATCGCAAGACAGTGGTGTCGGCCTTCGCCGATGTCGACAACGCCCTGGTGTCGATCCGGCAGACCAGCGAAAAGTTGCGCTTGCAGCGCGACGTTGTGACCGCCTCGCGCCGGGCGTTCCAGCTGTCCGAGCAGCAACTGCGCGCCGGAACGGCCGACATCGTGACTGTGCTAAACACCCAATTGACGTTATTTCAGGCCGAAGATGCGCTGTCGCAGGCGCAACTGGCGCGGCTGTTGGCGATCGTCAGCCTTTATCAGGCGCTTGGTGGCGGCTGGGAACCGAAGATGGAGAAGCCGGTCAATGCTCTTTAAGCCGGAGTTGAGCGAGACTGCGAAGGCCGCGGGGCAGGGTGTCACCCGCGTCGCCGGGCGGGCGCGCCGGCGCACGGTCTCGATCCTGGTCACGCTGATCATTCTCGGCGGACTCGGCTATATCGGCTGGCAGGCGTTGCAGAAGAAGCAGACCGCCGACCGCGTGCGCCCGGATCTCAGCGTGCCCGTGCTCGCGGCGAAGCCGCGGATTCAGGACGTGCCGGTGTATCTCGAGGGCGTCGGCTCCGTGAAGGCGCTGAACAATGTGACGGTGCGCGCCCAGGTCGACGGCAAGCTGATCAAGGTCAATTTCAAGGAGGGCCAGGACGTCAGGGCGGGCGATGTGCTCGGCGAGATCGACCCCGTGCTCTACAAGGCGCTGTACGATCAGGCCGTCGCCAAGAAGGCCCAGGACGAGGCGACGCTGGCCAACGCCCGGCTCGACCTCATTCGCTACCAGCAGCTGGCAGCGTCGAATGCCGGCTCCAAGCAGCAGGCCGACACCCAGAAGTCGGTTGTGGCCCAGCAGGAAGCCCTGGTGAATTCCGACCAGGCTGCCATCGACAATGCCGCGGCGACGCTGAGCTATACCAAGATCATCGCGCCGCTGTCCGGCAGGGCGGGACTTCGCCAGGTCGACCAGGGCAACATCATCCATGCATCTGACACCACTGGCCTGGTGGTCATCACCCAGCTGCAGCCGATCGCGGTGCAGTTCAGCCTGCCGCAGCAACAGATCGTTCGCGCCAATGCTGCGGCGGCCAAGGGAACACTGTCTGTCGACGTGTTCGGCAATGACGGGGTCACCGTGGTCGATAGCGGGACCCTGACCGGCATCGATAACCAGGTCGACATCACCACCGGCACGGTGAAGCTGAAAGCGGAGTTTCCCAATGCCGGCTTCCAGCTCTGGCCCGGCCAGTTTGTCAATGTGCGCCTGAAGATCGAAACGCTGAGCAAGGCGATGGTGATTCCGACATCGGCGGTGCAGCGCGGCCCCGCGGGGACCTTCAGCTACGTGATTGGCGAGGGCGACATCGTCAAGGCTGTGCCGGTCACAGTGGTTCAGCAGACCGAGACCGACGCGGTGATCGACAAGGGACTTTCGCCGACCGACCGCGTGGTGACCACCGGCTTCGCCAACCTCGCCGAGGGCAGCAAGGTCACGATCGGCAGCAACAGCGACGAGCCGACCGCCGATCTGGCGCCGCGCAAGCGTGGCCAGCGTCGCTCGGGCGAGGGCGATCAGAAGGGACAGACCGGTCCTGCGAAGGCGCCGAGCAGCGCCGCGCCCGGCGCAGCCAAGCAGCCATGACGTCGGGATCGGTCGCCTGAGTTTGATCAACGCAACAGCGCAGGGCGCACAGCCATGAGCGTCTCGGAACCCTTCATTCGCCGGCCGGTCGCAACATCCCTGCTCGGGGTGGCGCTGCTGATCGGCGGCGCGCTCGGCTATTGGGCGCTGCCAGTCTCGGCGCTGCCGCAGGTCGATTTTCCGACGGTGCAGGTCTCGACGCAACTGCCCGGCGCCAGCCCCGACGTGATCGCCTCACTGATCACTGCGCCGCTGGAGCGCCAGCTCGGCCAGATTCCGTCGCTGACCTCCATGACCTCGACCAGCTCGTTCGGCGTCAGTTCCGTGTCGCTGCAGTTCGATCTCAACCGGGATATCGACGGCGCCACCCAGGACGTGCAGGCGGCGATCAATGCTGCCGCCGGCGTGTTGCCGAAGAACCTGCCGTATCCGCCGGTCTACGCCAAGGTGAACCCGGCCGATGCGCCGGTGATGACCTTGGCGCTGACCTCCGACACGATCTCGCTACGCGCCATGAGCGACATCTCGGACACGCTGCTGGCGCAGCGGCTGAGCCAGATCTCCGGTGTCGGCCGCGTCGCCGTGCTCGGCGGCCTGAAGCCAGCGGTGCGGGTGCAGGCGGACCTGTCGCGGCTCGCCGCCTACGGCATAGCAATGGAAGATTTGCGCACGGCGATCGCGGGCGCCAACGTTTCCGGGCCGAAGGGCTCGCTCGACGGCGCGCAGCAGGCCTACACCATCGCCGCCAACGACCAGATCGCCGCCGCCGACGCCTACCGCCCCATTATCGTCGCCTACCGCAACGGCGCTCCGGTGACGATCGGCGATGTCGCCCAGATCGTCGACGGGCTCGAAAACGACCGCACCGGCGGCTGGTATCAAGGCACGGCGGCCGTGATCATCGAGATCCAGCGCCAGCCCGGCGCCAATGTCATCGAGGTCGTCCGCCAGATCAACGAAGAGATTCCGAAGGTACAGCGCTCGATGCCGGCCGGCGTCAAGCTGACCGTGGTCAGTGACCGCACTGTCACCATCCGCGCTTCCGTCCACGACGTGCAGTTCACGCTGGTGCTTTCGGTCATTCTGGTGACGCTGGTGGTGCTGCTGTTCCTGCGCTCGCTGCGGGCGACGCTGATTGCCGGTGTCGCGTTGCCGCTGTCGCTGATCACGTCTTTCGGGGTGATGTATTTCGCCGGCTTCAGCCTCGACAACCTCAGCCTGATGGCCTTGACGATCGGCACCGGCTTCGTGGTCGACGACGCGATCGTCATGATCGAGAACATCGTCCGGCACATGGAGGATGGCGAGAGCCCGATGCAGGCGGCCCTCAGCGGCGCAAGCGAAATCGGGTTTACCGTGATCTCGCTGACGGTGTCGCTGATCGCCGTGTTCATCCCGCTGCTGTTCATGTCCGGCCTGGTCGGCCGCATGTTCCGCGAATTCGCGCTGACCTTGACCATCGCCGTCATCACGTCGGCTATCGTATCGCTGACCCTGACGCCGATGATGTGCTCGCGGTTGCTGAAGCATACCGGCGAGGAGTGGCAGGTGCCCGGTCTCGCCGCCGTCAGCCGCGGCATCGATCGCATGGTCGCGTTCTATCACAGGACGTTGCTGTGGGTGTTGCAGCGCCAGCGCGCCACACTGGTGGTGACGTTCCTGACCGTCGCGGCGACGGTGGCGCTCTACATCATCGCGCCCAAGGGGTTCCTGCCGCTGCAGGACACCGCCGCGATCACGGCGGTGACCGAAGCCGGCGCCGATGTGTCCTTCTCCGAAATGCAGAGCCGGCAGAGCGCTGTGGCGGCAGCCATCGAGGCCGACCCCGACGTCACCGGCGTGGTCTCGGTGATTGGCGGCGGCACCGTCAATCCGACCACCAATGTCGGCCGCCTGGTGCTCAATCTGCGGCCGCGCGGCGAGCGCAAGGACGACATCAGCCAGGTCATCGTGCGGTTGAAGCAGAGCGTCGCGGGCATTCCCGGCATGACCGTGTATTTCCAGCCGGTGCAGGATATCCAGATCAGCACCCAGGCCAGCCGTTCGCAATACCAGTATACGTTGACCGGCACGGACTCGACGCAGGTCACGCTGTGGTCGGAGAAACTGGTTGCCGAACTGCGCCGCGATCCCATGTTCCGCGACGTCTCATCGGAAAACCAGGCAGGCGGTTTGCGGGCCTCGCTGGACATCAACCGGCAGCGCGCGGGACAACTCGGCGTCAGCCTGCAGGGCGTCAACGACACGCTGAACGATGCCTTCGCGCAGCGGCAGATCTCCACCATTTACGGCCAGGCCAACCAGTACCGCGTGGTGTTGGAAGCGTTGCCCTCGCAGCAGCGCGATCCGGGCGTGCTGTCAAAGTTGTATCTGCCCGGCGTCGCGGGCGCGCAGGTGCCGCTATCGGCGGTCGCAACGCTGACGCGCACCACGGCGCCGCTGGCGATTTCGCATCAGGCGCAGTTTCCATCGATCTCGTTGAGCTTCAACCTGGCGCCGGGGGAGGCGCTCGGCGACGCGGTGCAGGAGGTCAAGAAGATCGAGACGCGGATCGGCATGCCCGGCAGCATCGTCGGCCTGTTCGCCGGCGATGCCGCCGAGTTCTCCAGGTCGCTGTCCGGCCAACCCTGGCTGATCCTGGCGGCGCTGGTGACGATCTATATCGTGCTCGGCGTGCTCTATGAGAGCTACATCCACCCGATCACCATTCTCTCCACGCTGCCCTCGGCCGGCGTCGGCGCGATCCTGGCGCTGATGGCGACCGGGCAGGATCTCTCGGTGATCGGCCTGATCGGCATCATCCTGCTGATGGGCATCGTCAAGAAGAACGCCATCATGATGATCGACTTCGCGCTCGACGCCGAGCGGCATCGCGGCCTGACGCCGGAAGCTGCCATTGTCGAGGCCTGCCTGCTGCGCTTCCGGCCGATCATGATGACCACGCTGGCCGCCTTGTTCGGCGCGCTGCCGCTGGCGGTCGAAAGCGGCACCGGCGCCGAACTCCGGTTTCCGCTGGGCGTGTCGATCATCGGCGGTCTGGTGCTGAGCCAGTTGCTGACGCTCTACACCACGCCGGTGATCTACCTGGCGCTGGACCGCATCAACCGCCGCTTCGAGAAAGCTCTGCCGTCCGCCCCGCTACCGCCGGTGCCGCCGACCGCAGAAGCGGCAAAGGGAGCGCCATAATGGCCTCCATTTCCGAACCCTTCATCAGGCGCCCGGTCGGGACCACGTTGCTCGGCATCGGCCTGTTTCTGATCGGCGCCGTCGCCTACGATTTCCTGCCCGTCGCGGCGGTTCCGAATGTGGACTTCCCGATGATCCGGGTGTCGGCCACCCGGCCTGGCGCCGATCCGGCGATCATGGCGGCGACAGTGGCTGCACCGCTGGAGCGGCGGCTTGGCGTCATCGCCGGTCTCGACCAGATCACCTCGACCAGTTCGCTCGGCACCACCAGCATCCAGCTTCAATTCGCCATCGGCCGCAGCGTCGATCGCGCCGCGCGCGACGTGCAGGCCGCGATCAACGCCTCGCTGGCCGACCTGCCGACCGACCTGCCGGCGCTGCCGAATTTCCGCAAGGCCAACCCGTCGGCGGCACCGGTGTTCATCCTTGCACTGACGTCCAAGACCATGTCGGCCAGTGCGATCTACGACGTGGCCGATACGGTGATCGTGCAACGGATCTCGCAGGTGCCGGGGGTCGGCGAAGTCACCGCATCAGGCGCGGATCAGCCGGCGGTGCGGATCCAGCTCAATCCGGTCGCGCTGTCCAATGCCGGCATCGCCACCGACGACGTCCGCACGGCCATCGTCAATGCCAATCCGCTCGGCCCGGTCGGCATCTTCCAGGGCGCGCGGCAGAGCGAAACGCTGTCGATGAACCCCCAGATGCGTACGGCCAAGGAATTCCGCGACATCATCGTCAAAAGTTCGAGCGGCAATTATGTGCGGCTGTCGGATGTGGCCGACGTCCAGGACGCGACCCGTAACAGCCGGTCGATCGCCTGGTTCAACAAGCAGCCGGCGGTGCTGATCCAGATCACCAAGCAGGGCGACGCCAACGTCATCGACACCGTCGATCGCGTCAAGGCGCTGATCCCCGATCTCAAGCAATGGATCCCTGCCGGTATCGAGGTGTCCGTCCTGACCGATCGGACAGGCACGATCCGCGCCTCCGTCGAGGACATGCAGTGGACGCTGCTGGCCACGGCCATTCTGGTGATGGTGGTGGTGTTTGCGTTCTTGCGCCGTGGCATCCCCACGATTGCGGCGGGCGTCTCGGTGCCGCTGGCGCTGGCCGGTACCTGCGCGGGCATGTGGCTGGCCGGCTTCTCCATCAACAACCTGTCGCTGATGGCGCTGGCGATCTCGGTCGGTTTCGTGGTCGACGATGCCATCGTCATGATCGAGAACATGTACCGGAACCTGGAGGAGGGCATGGCGCCGCTGCAGGCGGCGCTGGAAGGCGCCCGGCAGATCGGCTTCACGGTGCTGTCGATCAGCCTGTCGTTGATCGCCGCCTTTACGCCCCTGATCTTCATGGACGGCCTGGTCGGCCGGCTGCTGCGCGAGTTCTCGCTGACGCTGACCTTTTCCATCGTGGTCTCCACCGTGGTGTCGCTGACGGTGACGCCGATGATCTGTGCCCACTACATCAAGACCGGTCTGTCGAGCACCGAGACCCGTTTCGACCGCATCGTCGAGGGCACGCTGTCGCGCATCGTGGCATTCTACGAGCGCACGCTGCATATGGTGCTGGGATTCCCGCTGCTGACGCTGCTGGTCTTCTTCGCCACCATCGCGCTTACCGTGACGCTCTACATCAAGACGCCAAAGGGCTTCTTTCCGAACGACGACAGCGGCTTCGTGATCGGCGCGACGCGCGCCTCCGCCGACACCTCGTTCCAGGCGATGCTCGGCCTGCAGCAGCGCCTTGCCGACCTCGTGCTCGCCGATCCCGGCGTGCAAAGCATCGGCTCATCGCTGGGCGGGAGCGGCGGTCCGGGCGGCGGCGGCGCCAGCCGCGGCATCATGTTCATCAGCCTGAAGTCGCCCGAAGAACGCCACGGCGACAGCACCGAGGACGTCATCAACCGGCTGCGCCGCAGTCTCGGCGCGGTACCCGGCATCAGGCTGTTCATGTTCGCGGCGCAGGACCTGCGCGCCGGCGGTCGCCAGAGCGATTCCAACTACCAGTACACGCTGACATCGACCAACCTCGATCTGTTGCAGAAATGGGCGCCGCTGGTCGGCAAGCGGCTGGAGAGCGTCGAGGGCGTCACCGACGTCTCCAGCGACCGCGATCCCGGCGGACTGCAACTGACGCTGTCGATCGATCGCAAGATTGCCTCCAGCCTCGGCGTCAAGGTGCAGGACATCGACAATGCGCTCAATAACGCATTCTCGCAGCGGCAGATCTCGACAATCTATACCCAGCGCAACCAGTACAAAGTGATCATGGAGATCGACGGCAAGTTCCAGAACGACCCGTCCGACCTCGATCGGATCTATGTGGCCGGCGCCAATGGCGCGCAGGTGCCGCTGTCCGCCGTGGTCCACGCCACGCGCACGCTGTCAGCACTGGCGGTGTTTCATTCGCAGTCGTTCCCCTCGACGACCGTGTCGTTCAATACGCTGCCCGGCGTGCAGCTCGGCGCCGTGACTGCCAATATCCAGCGCGCCGTCGATGAGTTGCACATGCCGGAGGGCATTCGCGGCAGTTTCGATGGCAATGCCGGTGACTTCAGCAAGTCGACCGGGCGGCAGCCGCTGCTGATCCTGGGCGCGCTGATCGCGATGTATATTGTGCTCGGCGTGCTCTACGAGAGCCTGGTGCACCCGCTGACCATCATCTCGACACTGCCGTCCGCCGGGCTCGGCGCGCTGCTGGCGCTGCAGGTCACCAATACGCCGCTGACGGTGATCGCCTTCGTCGGCATCATTCTGCTGATCGGCATCGTCAAGAAGAACGGCATCATGATGGTGGATTTCGCGCTCGACGCCGAGCGGAATCGCGGGCTGTCGCCTGCCGATGCCATCTTCGAGGCCTGCAGCGTGCGGTTTCGCCCGATCCTGATGACGACACTGGCCGCCCTGTTCGCGGCCATTCCGCTGGTGGTGGCGACCGGGCCGGGCACCGAACTGCGTCGGCCGCTCGGCATCACCATCATCGGCGGGCTTTTGATTTCCCAGATCCTGACCCTCTACACCACGCCGGTGATTTACCTCCTGATCGACCGTTTGCGCAGCCGGTCGCGCCCCGCGGCGCTGCCGGCTCCGGCGGAATAGGGGCGCCGGCCCGGTCACAACTGTTGAAGCCGGGGTCGGCGCGGCGTATAGCGGGCGATGTCAAAAATTTCAGAACTGAAAGCCGGTGATGCGCCCGAGGCGATCCCGGAATGTCCGCGCTGCCAGAAGCCGCTGCCGCTCTGCATCTGCGACAGCATTGTCCCGGTCGAGAACAAGCTGAGCATCCTGATCCTGCAGCATCCGCAGGAGCAGGATCGCGCGCTGGGCACCGCCCGGGTCGCCGCAGCGCATTTCAAGAATGCCGTGGTCAAGGTCGGCCTGTCGTGGCCGAGCCTGGCAAAGGCGCTCGGCCGTCCCGTTCAGGACCAGTCCCGCTGGGCCGTCCTGTATCTCGGCTCCGCCAAGGTCTCCGATTTCGAGACCGACCGCGACATCCTGGCGATCGACCGCAAGGGTGAGGCCGAGGAAAACCAGCGCGCTTTGCTCAAGGACATCCAGGGCATCGTGATCCTCGACGGCACCTGGAGCCAGGCCAAGGCGCTGTGGTGGCGCAATGCCTGGATGCTGAAATTGCAGCGCGTCATTCTCGGACCGGCAAAACCCTCCCTTTACGGCAAGCTGCGCAAGGAACCGCGCAAGGACGGGCTCTCGACCATCGAGGCCGCCGGCATGCTGATCGCCGGCCTGGAAAAGCGTCCCGACATCGAAGAAACCCTCAACGCGGCCTTCGAACGCATGCTGGCGACCTATCGGGAGGCGCAAAGCACCATGCCGGAACTGGCGCCCCGGCCGAAACCGAAGCGCGATTACCGCCGCAAGAAGCGGGCCTGATCTAGCGGCCGCCGGTGGAAGGGCCGACGCCGGACAACCGCTCGTCACCCGAGGGCCTGACCAGGTTGGGGAAGGGATTACGGAACAGGCCGCCTTTCTCCTCCTCCACAGCTGCGGGTGCGGCGCTCTGGGCCGCTCCGCCGTCCGCGCGCAAGGGGGCGACCGGCGCCGGTAAAGTCTCGCAGGCCAGGGAATAGACGAACCGGCCGTCGGCGGTCCGGCCGATCGGGGCGCAGGGATCAATCGGTGCAGCGGCGGCTTTCGGCTTGCTCTGGGCGGCGGCCGGGCAGGCGACCAGGAGTGCAATCAAGACCGCTCGGGCTTTCATCTGGCTCATCCGTATCGCAATTTGCGCGGCACAGACCGCGACGTCGCTAACGGATCTATCGTACGATCATGTGGACGATGCTGCCAAGCCGGTATTGCTGCTGCAGATCTGTCTGGCTGCAATCGGGCCCTATCGCGAAAAGCGCAACGAACCCGGCCTGATCGACGGAAGGAATGATGGAGGCCACGTCGGGAATCGAACCCGAATAAACGGTTTTGCAGACCGGCGCGTAACCACTCCGCCACATGGCCCCATTGGCGCTTTGTTACAGTTGGTTCGCCGTTTAGGCAATGCCCCGCAGTCCAACTTCCCCTCGGCGATGCGGGCAGCGCCGTTGTTGTAACCTCAGCAGGAGGCTCCCCAGCCCTCGGGGAAGGGAATCAGTGGCCACGCCACGCCGTTGTCGTTGGCAGCCAGGGGGACTTCGGCGAAGAAGGTCTGCAGGCTGGCGAGATCCTGCAGATCCGGCTCCATTTCGGTCCTGACCAGATCCAGTAAAAGGTCGAATTCGGCTTCGCTCATCGTCACGCTCCCTGTCTGGGCGCAACTTGGCGAAAAGCATTTGTCATGCAGTTGAATGGATCGATCAAATTGTATCGATCTACACGCGGCGGACAGCTTGGTTACCGGCCTGTTGCTGCAATCCCGCAGATTGTTCGATTCGGCAGCCCGGCGTGGAAGCCACGCGCATTGCATGCCGTTATGCCAAGCGCACAGACGGCGTCTGTCCCGCTGAAGCAGCGAATCGCCGCTATTCGATGGGAACCGCGAGGCGGCCGATCAACAGGGCAAGTTCGTCGAGCCGGTCGCTGTCGTGGCTCTGCACCGCTGCAGCCAGCCGGATCAGGCATTCATCATCGCTGACGAAGGGCAGGGAGGCGGGGTCGACGTGGGGTACCGTGGATCGCGTCTGAATGGCCGGCATGAAATACCTCATTCGATTCGAAACTCCGCTCAGTCTCGTGCTCGATTGCGACGTTTTGGCGATGCAACAATGGACTTGCCGGGGTGGCGGCGCCCTCTTCGGTGCTCGAAGCGCGCCGATGAAACGGCGGTCAGGCTCGAAAAACCGCGGCTTTTTGCATTTTCTCTGCGAAAAGGACGCTCGTGGAGTGTCCCGGCATTTCCCGCTTTGCAACGCGAGAATGCTTTGTTATACGCTGCGGCCTGCGAAGTAATTCGCCTGTTCCCTGGTAGCTCAGTGGTAGAGCATTCGACTGTTAATCGAATGGTCGCTGGTTCGAATCCGGCCCGGGGAGCCAAAATTTCCGCCACTATGACCGGTCGCCGACCTCCGTGGCGTTGCCTTTCGAGCCACCTTGCATCAGACTTGGCGCTGCCGTAATTCCTCGCTGAGGAAGTTACAGCCACTTGCAAGGGATCGCCCATGTCCGATTTTTCGACCGCCCGCCAGAAAATGGTTGATGGTCAGGTGCGTCCCAGCGATGTGACCGATCTCAGGATCATCGACGCCATGCTGGCGGTGCCGCGCGAAGACTTCATTCCCGCCAGCCAGCGTGCGCTGGCCTATCTGGACATCGATCTCGACATCAGCGCCCCCGGGGCGGCCAAGCGGTTCCTGATCAAACCGGTGGTGCTGGCCCGGATGCTGCAGGCCGCGGACATCAAGCCGACCGACAATGTACTGGTCGTCGGCTGCGCCACCGGCTATTCGGCCGCCGTGGTGGGGAAGCTCGCCGCACGGGTGACTGCGACCGATGGCGATCCGGCCCTGGTGGCGAAGGCCCGTGACTGCCTGGCGAAGCTTGGCTCGGCCAATATCCATTGCGTGCCGGCCATGGCCGCCGAGGGCTGCGCGGCCAACGGCCCCTACGACGTGATCGTGCTGGTCGGCGCCACCGAGATCGTCCCCACGGGGCTGTACAAGCAGCTTGCGCCGGGTGGGCGACTGCTCGGCGTGTTTGCGATGAGCCTGCCGCAGCGGGCGATGATCGTCACCCACACTCATGATGATTTCGGAAGCCGGGCGCTGTTCGATGCCGCCGTTCCGGTGCTGCCGGGGCTGGAGAGACTTCCGGCCTTCGTTTTCTAGGGGGCATAGAGCTGTATTCCGTACTCGGGATTTCAAGTGTGGCTTGGATGTCCCAGCTGGCAAGTTTTCGCCGGGATAAGCTGCAGGAGGCGACCGCCGGGGTTCCGTCTTGCCGCTGCGGGGAATATGGTGAGTGAAGACTCAAGACTGAAGCGCCCGATTCTTGGCCCGCCCTGCGGCGCGGCCGGTGGGCGGCATAGATGGAATACCTGAATGGGTGGCGTGAAGGTCCTTAACGGCGCTGCGACTGCGGCTCTCCTACTGGCGTTTGTCGGCGTGACGCCTGTCCGGGCCGACACGATCGAGGCGGCACTGATCCGCGCCTACCAGAACAATCCCCAGCTCAATGCGCAGCGCGCCTCGGTGCGGGCCACTGACGAGAACGTTCCGCAGGCCTTGTCCGGCTATCGCCCCAAGGTCGCGGTGACCGCGAGCGGCGGCTATCAGTACACCGATGCTGTGGCCACCTCGGTACTCGGCCAGTCTCATGTGGCGGGTGTCCAGGTTCCGCGCTCCGTCGGCGCAACGATCACCCAGACGCTGTTCAACGGCCAGCAGACCGCCAACCGCACCCGTGCCGCCGAAGGCCAGGTTTCGTCGGCGCGCGAAGGGCTGCGCGTTCTCGAACAGTCGGTGATGCTGGCAGCCGCCACCATCTACATGGACTATCTGCGTGATTCCGCCACGCTGGAGGTTCAGCGCAGCAACGTCCGTGTGCTCGAGCAGACGCTGAAGCAGACCCGGGACCGTTTCAATGTCGGCGAAGTGACCCGCACCGACGTGGCACAGTCGGAAGCGCAGCTTGCCGCCGGCCGCACCCAGTTGCTCACCGCGGAATCCACCCTGACCACGACGCGATCGAATTTTCGCCGCATCATCGGTAGCGAGCCGGTCGCGCTCGCTGCCGGTTCGCCGGTCGATCGTTTTCTGCCTCCGACGTTACCTGCCGCCATCGACCTTGGTTTGACCGAGAACCCGAATGTGACCTCCGCGATGTTCGGCATCGACGTCAGCTTCCTCAACGTCAAGGTCAATGAAGGCGCGCTGTTTCCGACTGTGACGCTGCAAGTGGGCGCGCAGCAGTCCTGGGAGTCGTCGATCTCGAGCCCGCGCGCCTTCACGGCGTCTGCGGTGACGCAGGTCTCCGTGCCGATCTATCAGGGCGGCGGTGAATACGCGCTGATCCGTCAGTCCAAGGAATCGCTCGCCCAGCAGCGCCTGGTCCTGGAGCAGACCCGGGACCAGACCCGCGCCAGCGTGGTGCAGGCGTGGGGACAGTTGCTGGCGGGCAGGGCGCAGGTGTCGTCCGCGCAGGCCCAGGTGTCGGCATCGGAAATCGCGCTCAACGGCGTGCGCGAGGAAGCCAAGGCCGGCCAGCGTACCACGCTGGACGTGCTGAACGCGCAGCAGGCGCTGGTCAACGCGCGCGTCGCACTGGTCACGGCGCAGCATGACCGTGTCGTGGCCTCCTATGCGGTGCTCAATGCGGTCGGCCGGCTGTCGCCGACGGTGCTCAAGCTCTCCACCACGGTCTACGATCCCAGCGTGCACTACCACCAGGTGCGCGATAGCTGGGGTGGCGTGCGGACCCCCGACGGCCGCTGAGCGACTTTCGCCGACTGCGCAAAAGGGCTTTCCGCACAGCCCTTTGCTTGCAATCGATTGTTGCGATGACGTACCTTTCCCTGAGGTAGCAAGTCGATTCGACGCGTCGTCTGCGTGACGTTCGGTTTGTACCATCGGGCGGGCGACGCTTGATCTGGGGACAAGTCAGGCTGACGCGATGAAAAGTCCGGCCTGCACATCGAGAACCGGCAAATCCAGCCTCGTCTGGTGTAAAATGTGGACGAGGGCGTTGATGATGTGGAGTCGGACATGACGCAGCCTGCAAAGGTCCAGGAACCCTCCATGGAGGAGATTCTGGCGTCGATCCGGCGGATCATCGCCGACGACGAAGCCAAACCCGTTGCCGCTGAGCCGGTACCCGCGCCGCAGGCGGCGAAGCCCGAACCGCCGAAGCCGGTGGCAGCCGCACCCAAGCCGGCGGCGATGACCAACATTCCTCCTTCCGCCATTCCCGCTGCGCAGGCCGCTGTCGCCAAGGCGGCAACGCCGCCGCCAGCCCCGCAGCCGGCTCCGGCACCGGCAGCCGCCAACGGGCAGGACGATATTGATGCGTTGCTGGCTGGTCTCGATGCCGCCACCACCGAGGAAGAAATCCGCCCGTCGCTGCCTGATGGCGACGTGTTCGAATTGACCGACGACATGGCGCTGCCCGATCCTGAGCCGGAATCGGCCTTCCAGCATGTCGAGCCGGACGACGATCTGGAATTTGCCGAGGCCGTCGCCGCCACCACCGAGCGACCGCGGTCGCCGGTGTTCGATCCGCCGTCCTACGACCCGCCGCAGGCGCCGCAGCAGCAGATCCTGTCGCATTCGACGGTATCGGCCGTGGAATCCGCCTTCCATACGCTGGCCAATACGGTCCTGAGCAACAACGCGCGCACGCTGGAAGATCTCGTCAAGGAAATGCTGCGCCCGATGCTGAAATCCTGGCTCGACGACAATCTGCCTGGCCTGGTCGAGCGCATCGTCAAGGCCGAAATCGAGCGGGTTTCGCGCGGCGGACGCTAGCTCCGCATCACGCCAGCCGCGCCTTCGTATGGCCGCTCACCCCGATTAAACCCGCCTTCATGTTGACTTGGAGCCCGCTGGCGGGTTTCTAGCGCGTTCGGCCTGCGCATCCGCCAAGGTGTCGAGAAGGCGCCGAAAACTCCTGACCGATTGAATTGTCATGATCGAAAAGACCTATCAGCCCGCCGACATCGAAGGCCGCATGGCGGCCGCCTGGGAGCAGGCCGGCGCATTCAAGGCCGGCCGCGCCGACCGCATTGACGCCGAGCCCTATACCATCGTGATCCCGCCGCCCAACGTCACCGGCTCGCTGCACATGGGCCACGCGCTCAACAACACCCTGCAGGACGTGCTGTGCCGCTTCGAGCGCATGCGCGGCCGCGACGTGCTGTGGCAGCCCGGCACCGATCACGCTGGCATCGCCACCCAGATGGTGGTCGAACGCCAGTTGACGGAGCGCCAGGAGCCCGGTCGCCGCGACATGGGCCGCGAGAAGTTTCTCGAGCGCGTCTGGCAGTGGAAGGCCGAAAGCGGCGGCGTCATCGTCAACCAGCTGAAGCGCCTCGGTGCCTCCTGCGACTGGTCGCGCGAGCGCTTCACCATGGACGAGGGCCTCTCCCGCGCCGTGGTGAAAGTGTTCGTGCAGCTGCACCGCGAAGGCCTGATCTACAAGGACAAGCGCCTGGTCAACTGGGACCCCAAGCTGCTGACCGCGATCTCCGATCTCGAAGTGCAGCAAATCGAGGTCAAGGGCAGCCTGTGGCACCTGCGCTATCCGCTGCAGGGCAAGACCTTCGATCCGGACGACGCCAGCACCTTCATCGTGGTCGCCACCACGCGCCCGGAAACCATGCTGGGCGACAGCGCCGTTGCGGTGAATCCCGACGACGAACGCTACACCCATCTGATCGGCAAGCAGGTCATCCTGCCGCTGGTCGGCCGTCTGATTCCGATTATTGCCGATGAATATTCCGATCCGGAGAAGGGGTCTGGCGCGGTGAAGATCACGCCGGCGCACGACTTCAACGATTTCGAGGTCGGCAACCGCCATGGCCTGCCGCGGATCAGCATTCTCGATATCGAGGGGCGGCTCGCGCTCGAGGACAACGAAGACTATCTGCGCGGCCTGCCGGAAGGCTCCGCACAACTGGTCGAAGAGCTTGATGGCATGGAGCGCTTCGCCGCGCGCAAGAGCATTGTTGCGCGTCTGGAGGATTTCGGCTTCCTCGAGAAGATCGAACCCAACACCCATATGGTCCCGCATGGCGACCGCTCCGGCGTGGTCATCGAGCCCTATCTGACCGACCAGTGGTATGTCGACGCCAAGACCATGGCGCAGCCGGCCATCGCCGCCGTGCGCTCCGGCGCCACCAGCTTCGTGCCGAAGAACTGGGAAAAGACCTATTTCGAGTGGATGGAGAACATCCAGCCGTGGTGCATCTCGCGCCAGCTGTGGTGGGGCCACCAGATCCCGGCCTGGTACGGACCGGACGGCAAGGTGTTCGTCGCCGAGACCGAGGAAGAGGCCGTCGGCAATGCGCTCGGCTATTACGTCGAGCAGGAAGTCATCACCGAAGAGCAGGGCCATGACATGGCGCTGGATCCGGAGAAGCGTGCCGGCTTCATCACGCGTGATGAGGACGTGCTCGACACCTGGTTCTCCTCCGCACTATGGCCGTTCTCGACGCTGGGCTGGCCCGACGACGCCACCGATGTCGAGCGCTACTATCCGACCAACGTGCTGGTCACCGGCTTCGACATCATCTTTTTCTGGGTCGCCCGGATGATGATGATGGGCATGCACTTCATGAAGGAGGTGCCGTTCCCGACGGTCTACATCCACGCCCTCGTCCGCGACGAGAAGGGCGCCAAGATGTCGAAGTCGAAGGGCAACGTCATCGATCCCCTGCACCTGATCGACGACTACGGCGCCGATGCGCTGCGCTTCACCCTGGCCGCCATGGCGGCGCAGGGCCGCGACATCAAGCTGGCGCCGCAACGCGTCGAAGGTTACCGCAACTTCGCCACCAAGCTGTGGAACGCCTGCCGCTTCGCCGAGATGAATGAGTGCTTCCTGCCGCCGGATTTCGATCCGACCCAGGCCACCGAAGTCGTCAACCGCTGGATCGCGCACGAGACCGCGCGTGCCAGCCGCGAGATCACCGAGGCCATCGAAGCCTACCGCTTCAACGACGCCGCCGGCGCTGCCTATCGCTTCGTCTGGAACGTGTATTGCGACTGGTACCTCGAACTCGCCAAGCCCGTGATGATGGGCGAGGACAGTCCGGCCAAGACCGAGACCCGCGCCATGGTGGCGTGGGCACGCGACGAGATCCTCAAGCTGCTGCACCCGTTCATGCCGTTCATCACCGAGGAGCTATGGGCGGTGACCGCGCCGCGCTCCGGCCTGCTGGCGCTGACGCCGTGGCCGCTCAAGGCGCGCGGCCTGAGCCGCGAGCAGGAGGCACTGATCATCGCCACCGCCGCCAGCGATCCGCTGGCAGCGCCGATCCTGATGGCGACGCCGGAGCCGACCGGCGACTTCCGCGACGATGCAGCCGAAGCCGAGATCGGCTGGGTGGTCGATCTGGTCACCGCGGTGCGCTCAGTGCGCGCCGAGATGAACATCACGCCGTCGACGCTGACGCCGTTGGTGTTGGCCGGCGCCTCCGCCGAGACCCAGGCGCGCGCGGTGCGCTGGAGCGACGTGATCAAGCGGCTGGCACGGCTTGGCGAGGTATCATTCGCCGATCGCGCGCCGGAAGGTTCGGTGCAACTGCTGATCCGCGGCGAGGTTGCCGCTCTGCCGCTGAAGGGCGTGATCGACGTCGGTGCCGAACAGGCGCGGCTCGCGAAGGAACTGGCCAAGGCCGAGGCCGACATCAAGCGCGTCGATGCCAAGCTCTCCAACGAAAAATTCGTCGCCAACGCGCCGGAGGAGATCGTCGAGGAAGAGAAGGAAAAGCGCGCCGAGGCCGTGGCACGCAAAACCAAGATGCTGGAAGCGATGGAGCGTCTCAAGGGCGCGGTGTAGGTAAGTGGCGTCATCCTGAGGTGCGAGCCGTCTTCGGCTCGCCTCGAAGGATGCGAGTTCCGGAGCCTGCCGCCATCCTTCGAGACGCGGCCTGACGGCCGCCCTCAGGATGACGGCAGAGTGTTAGGCAACTTCCGAAGGAAGCCGTCACCTATCCGGAAACGGCTTGCTCAGGAACTTCGAGCCTTTCAGCCCGTAACGCCAGGGAAGCTCGACGGCCTTGGTGATGCCGATGCGGATGCCGGCCACGACCTCGGGAACGTCGCGCCGCGCATGAATTGCCATCGGCGGCGCATCCAGCGGCAGCCCGTTATGGGCATGGGTGATGCCCAGCGCCTGGGTCAGCTTGCCCGGCCCGGAACACAGCAGCCGCTCGTCATCCGTGCCGCGGCGGCGCATCATCGCCGCAATGCCGTGGGTCGGCTGCAATGCGCGGATCAGCACGGCGCTGGCCGAGCCCTCTTTCTCGCAGACGAAATTGACGCACCAGTGGATGCCGTAGGAGCGGTAGACATAGACAAAGCCCGGCGGGCCGAACATCACCATGTTGCGCGGGGTCGGCCCATTGAACGAATGCGCCGCGGGATCGGTGTGGTGGTAGGCCTCGACCTCGACGATGATGCCGCCGACGCCGTCCACCAGCAGCGTGGCGCCGATCAGCTCTGGCGCCACCTCATGCACGCTGCGCGCGAAGAAACGGCGCTTGAGCGGCTTTCCCACGCCCTTTGTGGGGGCCGGAGCGCTTCGATTCGGGGCAGTCGGGCTTTGAGGCATTCAATTGGGCTTGCAAGGGCTTGGCAGGCATGAAGCGCCGGCGGGTGCGACAGCGCATCCGGCATGCTAATGACGAAGCCGCAGCAAGGCGAGTGGGTTGCGGGTCGCGGCCCGGCGGATTACCTAGAGCTTCACTTAGAACGGACAGTCCATGGTCGTCGTCCTCGATACGGTTTCTACGCAACAGCTGCGCCCGCGTCACCCCGAAAAGGTGAACCGGCCGGATTCGGCCTCGCCGCCGAAGCCGGACTGGATCCGCGTCCGCGCGCCGACCACCCGCGGCTATGGCGACACCCGCAAGATCGTCAAGGAAAACGGCCTGGTCACCGTCTGCGAGGAGGCCGGCTGCCCGAATATCGGAGAGTGCTGGGACAAGAAGCACGCCACCTTCATGATCATGGGTGACACCTGCACCCGTGCCTGCGCGTTCTGCAACGTCAAGACCGGCATGCCTGGTGCGCTTGATGCGGCGGAGCCGGAGCATGTGGCGCTGGCGGTGTCGAAACTGGGCCTTGCCCACGTGGTCATCACCTCGGTCGACCGCGACGACCTCGCCGACGGCGGCGCCGAACATTTTGCCCGGACCATCCGCGCCATCCGCGCGGCATGCCCGACCACCACCATCGAGATCCTGACGCCGGACTTCCTGCGCAAGCCGGGCGCTATGGAAATCGTCGTCGCCGCCAAGCCGGATGTCTTCAACCATAATCTGGAAACCGTGCCCTCGGGCTATCTGACGGTGCGGCCCGGCGCGCGCTATTTCCACTCCATCCGGCTGCTGCAGAAGGTCAAGGAGATCGATCCCACCATCTTCACCAAGTCCGGCATCATGGTCGGGCTCGGCGAGCAGCGCCACGAAGTGCTTCAGGTGATGGACGATCTGCGTTCGGCCGATGTCGACTTCCTGACCATCGGCCAATACCTGCAGCCGACGCGAAAGCACCATGCCGTCATGCGCTACGTCACGCCGGACGAATTCGCCGGCTATGAGAAGGTCGCCTACACCAAGGGCTTCCTGATGGTATCGGCGAGCCCGCTGACGCGCTCATCGCATCATGCCGGCGAGGACTTTGCCAGGCTGCAGGCGGCCCGCGCTGCGATGACTCGCTGAGCCCTCGACCATGCCTCAATTCGCCAGCAAGCGCCGGGTGCGCCACAGCGCCTCGCAGATGTTCGATCTCGTCGCCGACGTCGAGCGCTACCCGGAATTCGTGCCGCTGTGCAAGGCGCTGAAGATCCGCCAGCGCACCACAAGGCCAGATGGTACCGAAGTGATCGTTGCCGACATGACGGTGTCGTTCAAGCTGATCCGTGAGGCTTTCACCAGCCGGGTGACGCTGGACCGCGCCAACCTGAAAATCATGGTCGAGTACCTGCAGGGCCCGTTCAGCAATCTCGAGAACCGCTGGACGTTTGAACCGAAATCCGACACCGAGTGCGACGTCGGCTTCTTCATCGCCTACGAATTCAAGAGTCGGATGCTTGGCATGCTGATGGGCACCATGTTCGACACCGCGTTCCAGCGCTTCGCCGCGGCCTTCGAGAAGCGGGCCGACCAAGTGTACGGGGCGAAGAGCTGAGGTTCGTTCCCCGGACGCGGCGCAGCCCGGCAATGCGAAGCATTGCCGTGAAGTGCTGCTCCGCAGATCCGGGGCCGTCTCATGCGACGTCAAACGAGACGATCCCGGATCTGCGGAGCATCGTTTCGGACGATGCTCCGCATCGTCGCTCACGCTGCACCGCGTCCGGGAAACGTTGAACAGCTACTTTTCGGGTTTTGGCTTCGGCTGCAGCGGCCCGGCGCGGTGGCGCTTGACG
>DATCUS010000013.1:0-1945 GCA_036561845.1 Tardiphaga sp.
ATCATTTGCGCGCGGCGCGGATCGACGAACTGCTGGCGCGGGTCGGCCTGTCCGATCTGGCCCGGCGTCCGGCGCGCAAACTGTCCGGCGGCGAGCAGCAGCGCCTGGCGCTGGCCCGCGCACTGGCGCGCGATCCGGAACTGCTGCTGCTCGACGAGCCCACCGCCAGTCTCGATCCGGCCTCGACCCGCAGCGTCGAGGCGATCATCCTGATGGCCGCGCAATCCGGCATCAAGATCGTGATGGCCTCCCACGACCTTGGCCAGGTGCGCCGGCTCGCCGGCGACGTGGTGTTTCTGGTGCGCGGCGCCGTGTGCGAACATGGCGCCGCAAATGACGTCCTCAATCATCCCTCGACCCCCGAGGCGGCTGCGTTTCTGCGCGGCGATCTGGTGATCTGACCAACAGGAGTTATGCGATGAAGAACCGTTTGTTATCGCTCGCCGTCGCACTCGGCCTCGGTGCACTCAGCACCATCGTCCCCGCGGCGGCCCAGGACAAGTCCATCGTGGTGGCCTCGACCACCTCGACGCAGGATTCCGGCCTGTTCAACTACCTGCTGCCGCTGTTCAAGGCCAAGACGGGAATCGACGTCAAGGTGATCGCCCAGGGCACCGGGCAGGCGCTCGACACCGCGCGGCGCGGCGATGCCGATGTGGTGTTCGTCCACGCCAAATCGCAGGAGGAGAAATTCGTCGCCGACGGTTTTGGCGTGAAGCGCTTCGACGTGATGTACAACGACTTCGTGCTGATCGGGCCGGCCAGCGATCCCGCCGGCATCAAGGGCAGCAAGGACATCGCCGCGGCGCTGAAGACGATCCAGCAGAAGGCCGTGCCGTTCGTGTCGCGCGGCGACAAGTCCGGCACCCACAGCGCCGAGCTGGCGCTGTGGAAACAGGCCGACATCGATCTCGCCGCGACGAAAGGCCCGTGGTACCGCGAGATCGGTCAGGGCATGGGCGCCGCGCTCAACACCGCCAATTCGATGAATGCCTATGTGCTGTCCGATCGCGGCACCTGGCTGTCGTTCAAGAACCGCGGCGATCTGGTCATCGCGGTGGAAGGCGACAAGCGGCTGTTCAACCAGTACGGCGTGATCCTGGTGAATCCGGAAAAAATCCCGTCGGTGAAGAAGGAGCTCGGCCAGGCCTTTGTGGATTGGGTGATCTCTGCCGAGGGCCAGAATGCCATCGCCAACTACAAGATCGACGGCCAGCAGCTGTTCTTCCCCAATGCGGAGAAGAAGGCATCGTGAGGGATTTGCGAGCCGCTTTTCCCTCCCCCCGGGCGCAGCGAAGCTGCGCCTGGTGGGGAGGGTGGCCGGGCGTAGCGCAGCGAAGCCTGGTCGGGTGGGGGGCGATGCCCGTACCGTGCTTGTGGCGCCCCCGCCCCGGCCTCCACTTCGAACGATGCTACGCATCGTCCCGCGTTCGGCCGCCCCTCCCCGCATCGCGCAGCTGCGCTGCACGACGGGGAAGGGAAACTGCGAGCGCCGGAGCGTCGCGTCTCTCATGATAACCACCCAACGTCTCCCGCCCTCATTGACTTCGCTCGATGCCGCTCTCGTATTGCTGCGCGACGGCCTCGCCGCCGTCGCGCCGCGCGAGATCGCACTCGCGGGGGCGCTCGGCTGCATCTCTGCGGAAATGTCGTCGCTGCCGAAAACCCCCGCGCGCGATATCGCCATCGCCGACGGCTGGGCCTTTCCGTCGCGCGATCTGGTCGGCGCGTCGTCCTACGCGCCGCTGCCGCTCGGTGCCGCCCTCGTCTGGGTCGAGGCCGGCGACATGATGCCGGAAGGCTGCGACTGCGTCGTCGATGCCGATCAGGTCGAGACATCCGGTCCGCTGGTCCAGGTGCTGGCCGAGGCGATCCCGGGGCAGGGCGTGCGCCGCGCCGGCAGCGATCTGTCCGGGCAAACCCGCATCGCAGCCGGCCGCGTCAC
>DATCUS010000014.1:0-6591 GCA_036561845.1 Tardiphaga sp.
GAAGCCTCGCTGACGCTCGGCTCCGACCTCTCCCCGCAAGCGGGGAGAGGTTAAGAAGGACTACTCCGGCGGCAGGATCACGCCGGTCTGCGATGTGATGCGGCCGTAGTGCTCGATGCGGCGGTGGCGTGCGAAGTCGAAGATGGTCTTCTTGCCGAATTGCGTGGTGTCGAGATCGCAGGCGCACACCAGCAGTTCGTCGTCCTCGGTCTTCGCCTCGGCCATGATCTCGCCATCCGGATTGACGATCAGGCTGCCGCCGATCAGCGGGAAGCCGTCCTCGACGCCGGCCTTGGCGACCGCGACCACGAAGGTCGAGTTCTGGTAGGCGCCGGCCTGCACCGACAGGCGGTTGTGAAACAGCCGCTGCTCCGGACCTTCCGCCGCCTTCTGCGAGTTCACCGACGGGGTATTGTAGCCGAGCACGATCATCTCGACGCCCTGCAGACCCATCACGCGGTAGGATTCCGGCCAGCGGCGGTCGTTGCAGATCATCATGCCGAAAATGCCGCCGAGCGCGCGAAACACCGGGAAGCCGAGGTCGCCTGGCTCGAAGTAGCGTTTTTCCAGATGCTGGTGGGTGCGCTCGGTGTCGAACTCGACATGGCCGGGCAAATGCACCTTGCGGTATTTGCCGACGATCTGGCCGGTGCGGTCGGTGAGGATCTGGGTGTTGAAATGATGCCCGTCCGGAGTCAGTTCAGCGTAGCCGATCGACAGCGCGATATTGGCTTTCGCCGCGGCATCGAACAGCGGCTGCACCGCCGCGTTGGGCATCTCCGACTCGAACCAGCTGTCCACCTCGTTCGGATCGGTCATGTAGTAGCGCGGGAAGAACGTGGTCAGCGCCAGTTCGGGATAGACGACGAGGTCGGCGCCCTTCGCCTTGGCTTCGGCCAGCAAAGCGAGCATCCTTTTCACCACCGCCTCGCGGCTTTCGGCTTTCTGGATCGGCCCCATCTGGGCGGCGGCGGCGTTCAAGATGCGCATGGAGAAAGATCCATTTCGAGTGGTGACGCGACCAGCGGCGCCGGCCGGTGCCGACGCCGTTGTCCAATCGAAACGCTTTCGCCAAAATCACCGGGCCGCGCAAGGTCGAATGATAGGCCGGTTGATCCGCGGCTTGCCCGTTTTGTCGTCAATCGCCGTGGGTCAGCCACGGCGTGCGGCGGATCATTTTCCGGGGGCGAGCGAAGCAGCCTTGGTTCCGGCAGGCGTCACGCGCCACACCGTATTGCCGACATCGTCGGCCACCAGCAGCGCGCCCTGCCTGTCGATCCTGACGCCGACCGGACGGCCCTGGGCCTCGCCGTTGGCGTCGAGGAAGCCGGTGAGCACATCCTGCGGCTTGCCCGAGGGCTTGCCGCCCTCGAACGGCACGAAGATCACCTTGTAGCCGCTGCGCGGCTTGCGATTCCACGAGCCGTGCTGGCCGACGAAGGCGCCGCCCTTCATGCGCTCGGGAAACAGGTCCCCGGTGTTGAAGGTGAGGCCCAATGATGCGGTATGCGCGCCCAGCGCGTAATCCGGCACGATGGCCTTGGCCACGAGGTCCGGCCGCTGCGGGCTGACGCGAACGTCGACGTGCTGGCCGTAATAGCTGTAGGGCCAGCCATAGAAGCCGCCGTCCTGTACCGAGGTCATGTAATCCGGCACCAGGTCGCTGCCGATCTCGTCGCGCTCGTTGACCGTCACCCACAGCGCGCCGCTCCGCGGCTGCCACGACGGGCCGTTGGGATTGCGCAGGCCCGAGGCGAACACCCGCGAGGCGCCGCTCTGGCGGTCGATTTCCAGAATGCCGGCGCGGTCCTTCTCGGCCTCGATGCCGTTCTCGCCGACATTGCTGTTGGAGCCGACGGTGGCATAGAGCTTGGTGCCATCCGGGCCGGCGGTGAGATCCTTGGTCCAGTGATGGTTGATCGGACCGCCCGGCAGGTCGGCAACCTTCACCGGCGCGGCGGTGATTTTCATGTCGCCGTCCTTGTAGGGAAATCTTACAACGGCATCGGCATTGGCGACGTAGAACGTGTCGCCGACCAGCACCATGCCGAACGGCGAATGCAGCCCTTCGAGAAACGCCGTCCTTGTTTCCGCGACGCCGTCGCCATCGGCATCGCGCAGCAGGCTGATGCGGTTGGCGCTGGGCACGCCGGCGCCCGCGCGTTTCCTCACCAGACCCATGACCCAGCCCTTGATGCCCTTGCCGTCTTCCGGCTTGGGCGGCGCATTGGTCTCGGCCACCAGCACGTCGCCGTTCGGCAGGACGTAGAGCGTGCGCGGATGGTCGAGGCCGGTGGCGAAGGCATTCACCGCCATGCCATTGGCCGCCACCGGCCTGGCGCCATTCTGCCAGCCCTTGGCGGTGGCGATGTTGACGGTGGGAATCAGCGTCTTGTTGGGCTCGACCAGCTTTGGCGACGGGCCAAAGTCCTCGCCTGCGGCCACGGTGGACTGTTCGTTGCAGGCAGCCAGCGGCAGCGCCAGAGCGAACAGGCAGACGGAGATGAAATGCTTGTTGTGCATGGGACATCCTCTGATGACCCATGCAAATGCCGCACGGCGACGAACGTTCAGATCGGCCGCATGAATTTCATGTGAATTGACGGCGGGGACGGTATGGTCCCGCAAAACAATGCCGACGGGAGCGATCATGACGAACGGGGTGGATGCGCGCGAAGCGTTGTGGGCGCGCTGGCGCGGCGTGGCGGATCTTTATCATGCCTATTTCACCGGTCTGATTCTCACCGTGGTGACCCGGCGCGGCACGCCCGATGCCGCCGAATTCATGTTCCGGATCTTTCGCCGCCAGCAGCAGGAACGGTTCCTGCAGGGGCTCGAGAAGCTCGGCCTCAGAGGTCTGCCGCCGGCGGTGGCGGCCGCGCAATATCACTATCTGTCGAACTGGATCGGCGGCGTCTCGGTCGAGTACATGTACGAAACTGACCGCAAGGCGTGGATCCGCTACCCGCCGCCGCGCTGGATCTGGCGCGGCACCGCGATCTGCGGCGTGCCCGGCGAGGTGTCGCGCGCCATGCTGCGCGGCTGGCACGCCAACAACGGCGTGTCACTCGGCAATCCGCGTATGGGGTTCGTCTGCACCAAGCAGAGCGTCGACGGTCAGGACGGGCTCGAGGGCTACTACTGCGAATACGACCATGACCTCGACGCCGAGCAGCGGCTGGTGTTCGCGCGTCACCTCGAGGCGCCCTTGTTTGATCCGGCGCTGGCGCCGGCTCTGCCGGTGGGCAGCTGGCCGAAGCCGCGGCTGCAGAAGGCCTATCGCAACTACGCGATGGAATATGTCCGCACCGCAGCCCCGGTGGCGGTGCAACTGTTCGGCCCGGCCGATGCCGGCTACCTGCTGCACCTGACCGGCAGACTGATCGGCATGCAGCTGTTCGACGAGGTGGCGGCCAGCTTCGTCCTGGGGCGCGGCAGCGCGCGCGATTTCGCGCAGTTCTTCAACGCGCTGCTGGAAGCGCAGGACGATGTCGCCGAATTCTGCGAATCTGCCGGCGCATTTGAGATCCGGCAGCACACATGGAAGCTAATGGACGGCGTCGGCGATGGCCACCCGGCCTGCGTGCGGGCGCTGGAGGGGCTGGTGGAAGGCCTCGCCGCCGGCTGTGGGCGCGGCATTTCAGTACGCATGACGCCGGGGCACAACGGTGCGCTGCCGTACACCTGGTCCATCGGCTAGCGTAGCGTACGCGCATCCCCCATGCGCCCGGCGCGCATGGTTTTGCGCAGAATCGATGCTAGTGAATAACTTCAATCCGGCGCACACGACCGGGACGCCGGGGAAACGCATGTCCGAGGTCACGGTCGCCGAGCTTCCTTTGGTCGATGGCAAGCGAGACGTGCTGCCGCGGCTTGCGGCGCCGGCGACAAATCCGCTGCTCGACCATCCCATCCTGTCGACCTTGCTGTGGCTGGCCTGGCCCAATGTGGTGGCGCTGAGCGCGGGCACCCTGATCGTCATCGCCGAGACCTCCTATATCGGCCGGCTCGGCACCGAATCGCTGGCGGCGATGGCGCTGGTGTTTCCCTTCGTGATGCTGACCATGACCATGTCCGGTGGCGCCATGGGCGGCGGCGTGTCGTCGGCGATCGCGCGCGCGCTCGGCGCCGGCGATCGCGATCGCGCATCCGCATTGGCGCTGCATGCGCTGCTGATCGGCCTCTGCTTCGGTCTCACCTTCACCGTGGGCATGCTGGCATTCGGCCCAGCTCTGCTGGAAGCGCTGGGCGGCCGCGGCAGCGTGCTGGCGCAGGCCATCGGCTACATTCAGATCTTCTTTGGCGGCGGCATCATCCCGTGGCTGATGAACACGTTCGCCGCGATCCTGCGCGGCACCGGCAACATGAAACTGCCGTCGGCCATCGTGCTGAATTCGGCGGTGTGCCAGATCATTCTGGGCGGCGTGCTTGGGCTCGGCCTCGGCCCGGTCCCGTCCTTCGGCATGCGCGGCGTCGCCGCGGGCTCGTTGATCGCTTATGCGATCGGCACCGCAATCATGGGCTGGTACGTGTTTTCCGGCCGCGCCCGGGTCCGGCCGGTGCTGCGCGGGCTCAAGATCCGGCGCGGCATGTTCTTCGACATCCTCAAGGTCGGCGCTATTGCCTGCTTCTCGCCGCTGCAGAACGTGCTGAGCCTGACCATCTTCACCCACATGCTGGCGCGCTTCGGCACCGAGGTGCTGGCCGGTTACGGCATCGGCGCGCGGCTCGAATTCCTGCTGGTCACGCTCGCTTTCGCGGTCGGCGTGGCGTCGGTGCCGATGGTCGGCATGGCGATCGGCGCGGGCAGGGTCAAGCGGGCGCGCCGGATCGCCTGGACCGCCGGCTGGGTTTCGTTCACCGTCGTCGGCCTGCTAGGCACGCTGGTTGCGGTGTATCCCGACATCTGGGTCAGCATCTTCACGCACGATCCCGGCGTGCGCGCGGCCAGCCGGCAATATCTCGCCACTGGTGCACCGATGTATGCCTTCCTCGGTCTGGCCACTGCGATGTATTTTTCCTCGCAGGGCGCAGCCCGGGTGTTGGGCCCGGTGCTGGCGCAGACCGCGCGGTTGGTGTTCATCTGCATCGGCGGCTGGTGGCTGCTGTCGATCGACGCCACGAGCCAGAGCTTTTTCTGGCTCGCGGCAGCGTCGATGGTGCTGCTCGGCGTGCTGTCGGCGCTCAGCGTGCTGCTGATGCGCTGGGGGCCTAAGTCCGGCCCGGTCCCCGAGGTCCGGCCGGCGCTGTCTTGAGTACGCGTCAGGCGATCCGGGTGGCGAAAAACTCCACGTCGAGCCGCCAGCTCGCGCCGCCGTCCGGCGAAGTCTCGCCGCGCCAGCGAAACGAGTCTGGCGTGATCTGCGAAAAACTCCAGCGGATGGCCTGACCGGCGGCGTTGCGGCCGAGCTGCACGATATCGTCGCCGTCGCGGCGGCCGGTCATCGCGCAGAAATTCTGCGTCACCGGATCGGTCCACTGGATCTGCCAGGCGTCGCTGGCGGGATCGTAGATCCGCAGCGTGCAGCCATACGCATTCTTGTTCGCCACGGCGTCGCCGTGGCGCGCGCCGCGCGGCGGCACGATCCAGACGTCCTGGATGGCGCGGCCTTCGAGCACCCAGCCGAAGTGCCATTCGCCTTTCAGCTTGAGCGGCGGCTCATTTGCCGGGAAGCGCGTCACGTCGAGCTCCCAGGCGCCGATCAGCCAGCCGTACAGGTCCATCTTCCCGGCGCGGTCGACGGCTGGACCGTCGGCGGACAGCGCGGCGAGAAACGACGCTGTCACGCGGTGCGCTCCCTGAAGTTGGCCTGCATCGCCAGCGCGCCGAGGTCCATCTGCGCGTCCATGTAGGGTGCAATGTCATGCGGCAGCAGGTCGGCGGTCCAGATCACGCGGCTGCGTGCCGCGTCGTCGGCCACCACCTGCACCGACGCGCTGTGGTGGGTCAGGCGCTCGCTGACGATGGCATAGGCCAGCCGCATGCGCGCCGGATCGCAATCGACGAGGATTTCGCGGGCGACGGCACCATTGCCGAACGTCACGATCCGGGCGTCGCCGTCGCGTTGCGTATCGGTGACGAAGCCCGGCACCAGCCGCGTGTGCAGCGCGCCGAAATCGGCGATCGCGGCCCACACCGCGTCGGCGGGGGCGTCGATCAGAATGTCCTTGTGGATGGAAGCCATGTTCGTCTGCCTCGGTGTGATCGGGAGATCACCCTAGTCAGTGCATGGCCAGCCGATCTTGGAGAATCTTGCGGTTTGTTCGGGAAGCTTGGCGAAAGCCCCGCGGCGAGACGCCGGCGGCGCGGTGGAAGCTGCGGATGAAATTCGACAGGTCGCTGAAGCCGACATCTAATGCGATGGCGGTGACGGCGCGCTCCTGATCGGCGAGCAGGCGGGCGGCGTGGCGCAGCCGCGAGCGCAGCAGATACTGGTGCGGGGTGACGCCGAGCACGTTGGTGAACAGTCGCAGGAAATGAAATGGGCTGAGGCCAGCCTCGCGCGCGGCGTCATCGAGCACGATCGGTTGCGCCGAACGGGCGTCGATCCACAGGGCGGCCTCCACTGCACGGCGGCGGTCGCGCGCACC
>DATCUS010000015.1:0-4561 GCA_036561845.1 Tardiphaga sp.
ATGAAGGTCGCGGCATCCGGCCGCGCACGCATCGCCTCGTCGGCCACGGCCTGGTGATCCGGTCCGACCACGACCGCCAGCGATGCGCCGGCGCCGCGCGGTGCGGCTGAAAGCACATGGGCCAGCAAGGATTGCCCGGCCACCTGATGCAGAACCTTCGGCAGCGATGAGCGCATCCGCGTCCCCTCGCCGGCCGCGAGCACGATGGTGAGGCTGGTTCTGCCCGGCATTCGAATCCCCGCTGTTACGACGCCGCAGTCGCTTGCATGGCGTCGCGCCCTCATAATGGGTTTTGCCCTGAAGTGGAAATCCGTTTCGCGGCGTTCGCCTCAACCCGGAGATGAGTTTGCATGCGGTTTGCTGGTAGTGTTTCGCAATGATTCGGACGGCCTCGGGGGGCCACAGACGTCGAATGGCAGAAGATCATAATCAGTGGGCCGACAAATTTTCAGCCGAACCCAGTGGCGGCTGGCTCACCAGTTTCCTGGCTGAAGAAGATGGCTTCGACCGGCGAGCCAAAATGCGTCTGGGCCTGTGGGGCGCCGGCGCGTTGGGCGCCGTGGTCGTGGCGGTCCTGGCCAGCCAGTCATCGGCGCAGCTGCGCCGCGAGCAGGTTGCCTCCGCCGATCTGCTGAGCCGGCAAGCCGAGCAGATCCAGTCTGTCGCCAGGCAAACCCAGGCCGAATCGCGGCGGCTGTCCGCCGCCATCGACACCCTGAACAATGACCGTGACCGGCTTTACCTGCGCGTGACCTCGGTCGAGCAGGGCCTGGAATCCGTTACCGGTTCGATCAAGAGCCAGGCAGCGACGGTGGCGGCCGCGACGCCGTCGACCCTGCCCTCGTCGGCCGCCGCTGAGCTGCCGGCTGCGCAGGTACCGACAGCGCCCCAGATCGGCCCGGTACTAACGGCAACGCCGGCCGAACCGCCGCCGGCCAAGCAGGTGACGGAGCCCGCCCCGGTGAAACAGGCGACGCTGGTTGCGCCGCCTGCTCCCGCCGAACTGCCGGCCGCACGACCGTCCCCGTCGCTGGTGACAGCGACACCACCGACCCTGCCGGGCACGTTGATGGCGGCGAAATCGATGATGGCGCCGCCGGATCCGGCCGCGACGAAACTCACCGAGCCGGCCCCGCCGCCTGCGCCCGAACCGGTGGCCGAGACCATTGCGTCGGTCGCCCCGGAGAACGCGCCGGCCAAGGCCGAGTTGCCCACGATTCCAGTTCAACGCACCGAATTCGGTGTCGACCTCGGCAGCGCCAATTCCGTCGATGGTCTGCGGGCGCTATGGCGCGGACTGATCGCCTCCAACAAGGCGCTCACCGGCCTGCGGCCGATCATCATGGTGAAGGAGCGCACCAACGGCTACGGCATGCAGCTACGTCTGGTGGCAGGACCGCTCGGCGATGCCGCCGCAGCGGCCAAACTGTGCGCCGCCATGAGCGAAAGCCAGCGCAGCTGCGAGACCTCGGTGTTCGATGGCCAACGGCTGGCGCTCAAGAACGAGAGCCCGCCTGTGGTAACGCCGCCTGCGACGACCCCGGCCCGACCGGCAGCGCCGACCCAGCGTCGCCGCAACAGCGCCAAACCCGAGCAGCACAGCGCGCTGCCGCCGGCCAAGCCGGTCGAAGAGCCCGCACCGCCGCCAAAGCCGCAACCGTCGCTGACCTCATTTCTCGGCCTCCGCTAGGGAAGCGAAAACCTCAATCCTGGAAACGATTGGCCCCGGAACCTATGATCAAGAATGAAGATCAGACCGGACAGTTCCCGCGCCACGGCTTGTCTCCTCGCCCGATACGAACCATAACTGGCCCATGAAAAAAGATCCGTTCCGGCTGACCGCCCGCCAGGTTCAGTGGCTGCTCATCGTGGGCTTCTGCAGCGTCGGTTATGCGCTGTATCTGCGCTATCTCGCGGTGGAGTTCTCGACCGTGGCGCTGGCCTGCGACGCCGGACTGCCGACCATGCTGTGCAAGACGCGGCTGCTTGTGACCTACCTGTTCAAGAACTCGGTGTTCGGCATCGTCGCGCTGGTGATCGCGGTCCTGCATGTCATCCGGCCATCGATCGTGCTGATGACCGGCGGCCTGGTTGCCGCCGGCTTCGGCATCGTGCTCTACAACATCGGCCTGTCCGGCGTTGCGATCGGGCTGCTCATTCTGGGATTTGCGCGGCCCGCGCCCGCCACAGCGTAATTCCGAACAGCAGATAGATCGCGCAGGTCCACAGCGACTGCCAGTTGTCCGGCCCCTCGTTGAAGCCGATATACAGCACGGAGATCGCCAGAAGCCCGGCGAACACCGATTCCGCAATCGGCCGTACGCCGATTTGCGGCCGGTTGACCAGCATCAGGCCGGCGAAGGGCACCACCGCCATGGTCAGCGCAGCGAACGGGAAATCCCGATAGCGCGGATCGAACACGAAGCCGAGCGCAGTCTCCGCCGCGACCAGCGTGGTTACCAACAGTGTCACCCCCAGCAGCACCGCCGAAACCGAATGGGTGCGGCCAGGACGTGGACCGAGCAGTTCGAGGAAGGTCGGAAGCGAGCGGCCGGACATGGTCGCGTAGGCGCACAGCAGCGGCGATGCGATACCGGCAGCCAGCAACCCGCCCCAGCGTAGCCAGACCCCGAGCCCGAAGCTCTCATAGAACATCTTGTCGATCGCGACCCCGAGCAGGACGCCTGCCGCGGTCGCCGAGATCGCCACTGTCAGCCATGAGACGAAGCGCGGGGGCCACGGCCGCCGCCGCAGTGTCAGCATGCCCACCGCGAAGACCAGCAGGCTCAGCCCGAGGCCCGCACCCATCTGCAGCTTCCAGGCGGGATAGTTGGTGATCGGAACGCCAGCCGGATACTTGATCGCCCGCGCGTCCGCATCGATCAGTCCCCAATAGCCGCCGACCGTGCCCTCGAGCTGGCGCTTCCACGGCTGGTCATAGGCTTCGATCAGATTGACGCGAAAATTCTCCTTCTTCGCCAGATCGAGAATTTCCGAAACCACCCGGGCCTGATTGGCCCGCGACGGCAGTGCCCCGTCGCGCATCCGGCCGGCGCTCGGCCAGCCCGTCTCGCCAATCAGGATTTCCTTGGCCGGGAATGCCACGGCCACCCGCTTGCGGATCGAATCCACATGGGCCGCGGCGTTCCTGGCGCGAATCGGGAAATCCTCCCAGTACGGCAGGATGTGAATGGTGACGAAATCGACGGCGTCATAGAGCTCGCGGTTGCGCAGCCAGTATTCCCAGACGTCGGCATAGGTCACGGGAACCCTGACCTGCGACTTCACCGAGCGAATCGTGGCTTCCAGATCGGCGGCCGTCATTTCGCCACGCAGCAGCACCTCGTTACCGACCACAACGGCGCTGATCACCCCGGGATAGTCCTTGGTCAGGGCCACGACGGTAGCGATCTGCGCCAGGTTCTTCAGCCGGCTGCTGCCGAGCCAGATGCCCTGGATCACCTTGAGACCGACCTTGCCCGCCAGTTCCGGCACCTGATCGAGCCCGTTATCGATGGAATAGGTCCGCACGCATTTCGAGATCTTGGCCAGCTGGGCAAGATCCTGCGCAATCTGTTCGGCCGAGATGTGGGTCGACGGGATCAGCGGAGTCTGGTCGCCGCGGAATGGCGCGTAGGACACGCATTCAAGCTTGGCCGCCGGATCGATCGGCGCGCGCACCAGCGTCACCGGCGTGGCGAGCCACCACCAAACCGCCGCGATCATGCTCAGGGATAAAAGGAGAAGCGCCAGCGGCGTGCGGTAGGAAATCGGTTCCGTCCTCCAGGAAGCCCGTCGATTAGCCCGTCGCCGCCGATCTGCCAAGGGTAGATCGATCGAAGATCGCAGGAAGAACCAGCGTCGCTTCGCCAATTCGCTCCTCACGCGGCAAACTGTCGCCGCCCCCTTCACCAAAAGGCAATCCGATTCCGGCATTGCTGGACAAAATCTCAAATGTCCTTCATGGCATTCAGGAGTGTCTCCGCCGTATTGGGGACCTATTTGGGCGGCATCTGACTGGGCGTCGGAGCGACCTTGGCAGACAACAAATCGGGGACTTTATGCGTCGAGTGCTGGTCGGGTTCCAAAATGCGGTTCTGCGGTGTGTTGCCATCCCGGGATTTGCGCTGTTGATTGGCCTTGGCGGCGCGATCGCCCAGAGCGGCCCCCTGCGCGCTCAGGATCAGACCCAGAAGCCCGCCGCGAATGCGCCGGCCAACCCCGCTGACGTCGCCAAGGAAAGCCAGAAGAAGACCGACGAATTCGTAGAGGCGTCCACCGCGATCAACGGTCCGGCCGGCAATCCGGAATGTGTGTGGCTCGGCCGTCGCGTCGTCGTTCTGATGTGGCGCGACGATCTCGACACCGCTTTTCGTCATCTCGATTTGTATGATCGCTTCGGCTGCCCCGGCGGTCACGTCCAGGCGACGTTCCGCTGCCTGGTCCGATTCGGTGCGCTCGATCCGAAAGTGCCGGACAGTCTCAATGGCCGTGTCCATGCCTGCTGGATCAACCCCAACGCGCAGCCGCAGACCGCGGCCGTCGCCCAGCCCGCGCCTCC
>DATCUS010000016.1:0-1816 GCA_036561845.1 Tardiphaga sp.
GGTGCGCGATCGACACCATGGCGCCGCCTGCGGCCTTGGCATCCGCCGACAGTCGGCGGTAGAGCGTCTCTTCGGCTTTTGCGTCGAGCGCGCTGGTGGCCTCGTCGGCGAACAGCCAACGCGGTTTGCGCAGCAGCACGCGTGCGATCGCCAGGCGCTGTTGCTCGCCGCCCGAGAGCTTCTGGCTCCAGGTGTCGGTATCGTCGAGCCGGTCGGCCAGCGCCGGCAGCAGCGCGTCGTCGAGGGCGGACCGCAGTTGTGCGTCGTCGTAGTCGGTGGCCGGGCGCGGGTACGCGAGCGCATCGCGCAGGCGGCCGTCCGGCACATACGGTCGCTGTGGAATGAACATCGCATCCTCGGGCAGCGCAACGTGTCCTTTGGCAAAGGGCCAGATGCCGGCGAAGGTGCGAAACAGCGTCGACTTGCCGCTGCCCGACGGGCCCTGCAGCAGCACGGTGTCGCCGGGAGCGAGTGTGAGTGCCGTGTGCTGCATCAGCAGCGTGCCGTCGGGCAGGGCGACGTCGAGATCGGCGACACGCAGGCCGTCCATTCTTCCGGTGTCGCGTGACAGCGCGGGTGACGCGTCGGCGTGGGCACGCATTGCGGTATCGAAGGTGGTCAGCCGGTCCGCGGTGGCGCGCCAGACGGCCACGCGGTCGTAGTTGTCGACGAACCAGCTGAGCGAATCCTGCACGCGGCCGAAGGCCGAGTTCACCTGCATCAGCTGGCCCAGCTGGATGGCCCCGCTGAAGAAGCGCGGCGCCTGCACGATGAAGGCGAAGATCACCGATGCCTGGCCGAACGAGGCGGTGAAGGCGACCAGATTCTTCTGTGCCTTGATCAGCTGCAGGTAGTTCTTCAGCACGGCGCCGAAGCGCAGGTCGAGCTGCCCGTGCTCGACCTTCTCGCCGCGGTCCAGTGCGATCGCTTCACTGTATTCACGCACCCGCACCAGGTGGTGCCGGAAGTCGGCCTCGTAGCGCTGCTGCTGAAAGTTCAACCCGATCAGCGGGCGGCCGATCAGGTGCGTGATGGTGGTGCCGATGGCGCAGTAGATCAGTGCGATCCACACCATCGAGCCCGGCACGTTGAACGCGTGGCCGCCGAGGGTGAAGCTGGCCGTTCCGCTTTCGACCCAGAGGATGCCGATGAAGCTGACGAGCGTGACCACTGCGTTGAGCAGCCCCATCGACAGCGTCATCGTGTAGTCGGTGAACATCTGCATGTCCTCCTGGATGCGCTGGTCGGGGTTGTCCGGCGTCGGCGCGTCGGCGCCGGACGGCGCGTAGCGCGCCAGTTCCAGCCGGTAGAAGGTATGGTCGGCCATCCATCGGCCGAGGTAGTTGCGCGTCATCCACGCGCGCCAGCGCATCTGCAGCAGTTGCGTGAGATAGAACTTCAGGATCGCAATGACGATGAAAGCGGCGGCGATCCAGCAGAACACGCCGATCTCGCGCCAGAACACCGCCTGGTCCTTGTTCTGCAGCGCGTCGTAGAAGCGGCCGAACCACTGGTTGTTGAGCACCAGCATGTAGACCGCCAGGAGATTCAGCACGACGATGGTCGCGAGCAGCACCCGCGCCTTCCACTTCTCCTCGGAGCGGAAATACGGCGCGGCGAGCTTTCCGATGCGGCGAAGGGTGTCGAGGAACGAGGCGGATCGCGCGGGGTCGGGCATCGGTATGCAGTCATCGTGGGCGCCTTCGGGCGCGATGCGCAATCCTAGCCTCGACCCTCGCGGCTTCGCTTAGGGGCGGCTTAAGCCGTCGCTTGGATGTTGCTCAGAGGTCGCCCAGTCCGAGCGCCGGATCGCTCA
>DATCUS010000017.1:0-3156 GCA_036561845.1 Tardiphaga sp.
GCCGCAGCCGGACGGCGCGCTGCGCAAGCCGATGAGCTTCGAACTGGTCGGCGGCGGCAAGTTGATGGCTACCGGCACCATTACCCCCGGGGTATCCGAGGCCTTTGCCGCCGAAATCGCGCGGCGCGGCGATTATGTGAAGACGGTGGTGCTGAACTCGCCGGGCGGCTCGGTCGGCGACGCGCTGGCCATGGGCCGGCTGATTCGCGACAAGAAACTCGCCACCGAGGTCGAGGCCGGAAAATACTGCGCCTCGAGCTGTCCGCTGGTGTTCTTCGGCGGCATCGAACGCCGCGCCGGCGACAAGGCGGCCATCGGCGTGCACCAGGTATTCGCCATGAGCGCGTCCGATTCGAAGGCGCCACGTGACGATATGAGCGATGCGCAGCGCATCTCGGCGCGCTGCCAGCGCTACCTCGCCGACATGGGCATCAACCTGCAGGCCTGGGTGCACGCCATGGAAACGCCGAAGGACAGGCTGTTCGTCTTCAGACCGGACGAGTTGAAGGCGCTCAATATCGTGACGACGGGAATTGAGGCTGCTCCGGCAGTACCCGCCACGCCTCCCATTTCATCGGCTCCTCCGGCAAAGACGCGCTCCTGACGTCGGAACCATCCCGGTGGAACCACGTTGATGCGGTCAATGGAGGATTTACCATGCGGATGTTTCTGGGAATGATTTTGGGTGCTCTGTTCCTCACCCTTGGCGTGTACATGCACGATTCGATGTCGACATCGTCCGTAGCCAACGGCCAGGTCGCGCAGGAAAGCCGGACCATCGTGAACTGGGACGTCGCGTCCAGCGAGTGGAGCGCGCTGAAGACGCGCACCCAGAAGGACTGGGTCAAGCTGACGTCGAACTAATACTTCGTATCGATAAGAAAGGGCGCGCTGGTCCTGCGACGAGCGCGCCCTTCGTTTGTGCGCTACTTCTTCGCGCTCGCCTTGCGCGCATCGGCAATGGCCTGGCCGAACTGTTCCTTTGACAGCGGGCCCGGCACGCGAAACTTGCCGACGATGAAGGCCGGGGTGCCGCCGAAGCCGAACGCCGTCGCCTGCTCGTCGGTGCGCTTCAGGACCGCATCGATGGTCGCCTTGTTCGTCTCCATGTCGCGCAGCGCGCGATCAACATCGATGCCGACGCCGGCGAGGCGTTCGCGCACGCCGGGTTCGGTGAGCTTGACATCGAGCGAGATCAGCGCGTCGTGCGCCTCGACGAACTTGTCCTGGTACTTGGTAGCCAGCGCCAGCCGCGACGCATAGACCGAGACCGGGCCGAGGATCGGCCAATCCTTGAAGACCAGCCGAACCTTGCCGTCGTCCTTGACCGCGGCCCGCAGCGCCGGCTCGACCTTGCGGCAATACGGGCACTGGTAGTCGAAAAATTCGACGATGGTGATATCGCCCTTGGCATTGCCGGCGACCGGAATGTCGGGGTCGCGCAGCACCGCGGCTTCGTTCAGCACCGTCTCGTCGCCGTCCTTGCCGAGCGCCGCCACCGGCGCGCCGTCGATGCCCAGCAGCAAGGCGCCGGCGCCGAGCAGGCCGAGCGCGCTGCGCCGGGTCGGCATCGCCGCGCTGGACAACATACCGGCGCAATCGGGACGGTCAGTCATGATGGAATCTCCGGACGACGCGACGCCGCGCTCACGTGACATAGATGTTAGGGGCCAACATATAGAGCGCTACGGGGATAATGATAGTCGCGAAACGGTATTCGAGCGGAACGCAAGTGCGATTGCAGGGGACCTGCCGTGACCATCAACGCACCAGCAAGGTGACGGCGAGCGGCACCAGCAGCGAGGTCACCAACGCGTTCAGGCTCATGGCGATGCCGGCGAACACGCCGGCGACGGCATCGACCTGGAACGCGCGCGCGGTACCGATTCCGTGCGAGGCCAGCCCCACCGCAAATCCGCGGGCGCGAAAATCGGTGATGCCCATCCGGTTCATCAGCGGTGTCACGATGATGGCGCCGATGATGCCGGTGAGGATCACCGCCACCGCGGTCAGCGACGGATCAGCGCCCAGCGACTCGCTGATACCCATGGCGACGCCGGCGGTCACCGATTTCGGCGCCAGCGACAGCACCACGTTGCGCGGCAGGCCGACCGCCTCGGCCAGCAACACGATCGACACGATCGCGGTGACACAGCCGGCCACCAGCGCCGCCAGCATTGGCAGGATGGCCGACACGACGATCCTGCGATTCTCGTAAAGCGGCACGGCCAGCGCCACGGTGGCCGGCCCAAGCAGGAAGTGGACGAACTGCGCGCCGCCGAAATAGGTGGTGTAGGAGGTGCCGGTGAGCAGCAGGAATGCGGCGATGATCCACATCGCGTGCAGTACCGGGTTGGCAAACGGATGCCGGCCCGTCTTCAGCGAAAACGCCTCCGTCGCGGCGTAGACCAGCAGCGTTACCGTCAGCCACAGCAGCGGCGTCTGCGACAGGTAAACCCACAGTGAAAACGGATTGGCGGTGGCGGTCATGACGTGGTCCGTCGGCGCGCCAGCAGCCGGCTGGCCAGCAGGAACGTGCCCACTGTCACCAGCAGGGTGATGACCACGGATACCGCGAGGATCGCAATGACGGCGATGCCGTACTCGGCGATCAGATCGAGTTTCTGCACCACGCCGACGCCGGCTGGCACAAACAGCAGCGACAGATGCGCCAGCAGTCCCTTCGAGGCCGCCTCGACGCCCTGGTCGCGCAACGGTCCCATCGCCAGCAGCCTGAAGTGATCGCGCGCCAGCAACAGGACGAGCAGCAACAACAGACCGAGCACCGGGCCGGGCACCGGCAGTGCCAGACCGCGCACCATGATCTCGCCGGCCAACTGGCAAAGCAAAATCAGCGACAAACTTGCAATCATGGGCTCTCCGCGGGTGTTATTCCGTTATCACCCGCGGCCGAGCGATTGTCGATCAGGCGGCAGGTTTCAGCTTCTTGGTGCACTCGCTGTAATAGCCGCCGCCCTTCTGGATCCATTTCAGGCCGCCATTGGCGTTGGTCGCCTTGTTGGCGTTGTACTGGTCGACGCAAGTGTGCATGCGGGCCTTGCCGGCGGTTTCCTTGGCGTATTTCGGATCCACGGCGGTCGGAAAAGTGGCCGGCCCGGTCGCTGCCGGCGCGGGCGTTGCGGCCGGCTTCGGCGC
>DATCUS010000018.1:0-3223 GCA_036561845.1 Tardiphaga sp.
CCGCAGCCCAGGCTCCGGCAGGCGCTCCCGCCGCCGGCGCCACGCCGCCCGAGCAACAGGTCCAGCTGATCTATGCGCCCTGGACCAAGTTCTGCCTCAAGGGCCAGGACGCTGCGGCCAAGCAGGTCTGCTTCACCGGCAAGGACGGTCGAATCGAATCCGGCCAGCCGGTGATCGCTGCCGTGATCATCGAGCCGGAAGGCGAGCCGAAGAAGATCCTGCGCGTGACGCTGCCGCTCGGCATGCAGCTGGTGCACGGTACCCGCGTCATCGTCGACAACAACCCCCCGGCGCAGAGCCCCTATGTGATCTGCTTCGCCAATGGCTGCATGTCGGATTACGAAGTCACGCCGGAACTGCTGGCCAATCTGAAGAAGGGGCAGAACCTGATCGTCCAGGCGATCAACTCCAACGGTGCGCCGCTGACCCTGCCACTGCCGCTGGCGGAATTCGCCAAGGCCTATGACGGCCCGCCGACCGATCCGAAGGTGTTCGAAGAAACCCAGAAGAAGCTGCAGGAAGAACTGCAGAAGCGTGCGGAAGAAGCACGCAAGAAGCTTGAAGCGGCGGCCCCCTCCGGCGGCGCGCCGGCCAATCCGGCCGCGAAGTAAGTCTCTTCGAAGCAATCAAAAAGGCGCCCGATCGGGCGCCTTTTTTGTTTACTGGTCAGTCCGGGGCGCGAGCGCCGTTCGGCGATGGCGAACCCCGAATGGCCGCTTCGCCTAGTTCAGCGACGGATTGCGCGGCCGGTAGCCGCCGCTCTTGTCCTTGACGAAGATCTCGGCGACCTGGGAGTGCCGGATCGGTTCGCCGGATTCATCGGGCAACAGGTTCTGCTCCGAGACGTATGCGACGTATTCGGATTCCGAATTCTCGGCCAGCAGATGGTAGAATGGCTGGTCCTTGTGCGGCCGGACCTCTTCGGGAATCGACAACCACCATTCCTCGGTGTTGTTGAATTCCGGATCGATATCGAAAATCACGCCCCGGAACGAAAAGATCCGGTGGCGGACGATTTGTCCGATCTGAAATTTGGCGGTCCGCGCGATAATCATGGCTCGTCGAATAGACCAGGATTGTGGCCGATGCTAGAGCCAGAGCGATGATTTAATGCGGCCGAGCCGACGCCCGCCACGCCAAATCGGGCCAACAGCAAGAAGAACACGCCTCTCATGATGGACGTCCTCAACCTGGCGCTGCCGTATTTCGGTCTGATCTTCATCGGCTTCGCCTGCGGTAAGATGAAGAGACTGCCCGAAGCCGGGCTCAGCTGGATGAATTTCTTCCTGCTGTACGTGTCGCTGCCCGCGCTGTTCTTCCGCATCATGTCGAAGACCCCGTTCGAGGAGTTAAACAACCTGCCGTTCGTGGTCGCGACCACTGCGGCGACGGCGACGGCCTTCTTCCTGTCGGCCTTTGTCGGGCGGCTGATCAGCGGGCTGCCGGTGCGGCAGGCCACCATGGCCGGGCTGTCGGGCGGCTACGGCAATATCGGCTATATGGGGCCGGGGCTGGCGCTCGCGGTGCTCGGCACCCAGGCAGCGGTGCCGACGGCGCTGGTGTTCTGCTTCGACAGCATCTTCCTGTTCTCGATCGTGCCGCTGGCGATGGCCCTGACATCAGCGGAGAAGCGGCCGCTGCTGCCGACCATCGGCATCGTCATCAAGCATATCGTGCTGCATCCGCTGATCGTGGCTGCCTATCTCGGTGCACTGGCGGCGGCGCTGCATATCCAGCTCCCCGTGGCCATCGATGGCATGCTGGCGTTCCTGCAGAATTCCGCAGCGCCGGTGGCGCTGTTCGTGCTCGGCGTCACCGTGGCGCTGCGGCCGATGGGACGGGTGCCGTGGGAAGTGCCGGGCGTGATCGCCGTCAAGCTGATCGTGCATCCGCTGATCGTGTTCGCCCTGATGTGGCTCGCCGGGCCGTTTCCGCCGGAATGGGCGGCCACCGCGGTGCTGCTGGCATCGCTGCCGCCGGCGCTCAACGTCTTCATCATCGCCCGGCAATACGACACCTGGATCGAGCCCGCCTCGGTGGCGGTGCTGATCGGCACCTTCATGTCGGTGATCACGCTCACCTCGGTGATGTATCTGCTAAAGACCGGCCAGATCGCCTTCTGAGCGCAGGCGCTAGCGGGCGCGCCACGACAGCGCCAGGCCCTCGCGCATGGCGAGGCGTCGGATCGGCCCGACCGAGCCGATCAGGTGCATGCCGAGCGCGCGCATGGTCTGCACCGGCAGGAGATCGCTGAGCAGCGAGCGGTTGGCCATGTCGATGGCGAAGGTGCGGCTGGAAATGTCGCTGCGCCGCGCCTGTTCGAACTTCGCCAGTACGGCCGGCGCGCCGGGATCGTCGCCCGCTGCGAGGGCATCGCCGACGATGGCGGCGATGTCGCCGGCGTCGCGCAGCCCGAGATTGAGGCCCTGTGCGCCGATCGGCGGAATGACGTGGGCGGCTTCGCCGGCCAGCACGATCCGGTTCCGCGCGACCTGCCTGGGCTGCTCGATGGCCAGCGGAAACAGATAGCGGCCGGGCTCGACCTGCATGCGACCGAGGATCGAATGGGCCTGTTTTTCGACCGCCTGCGACAGCGCCTCGTCACTGAGTGCCATCAGCCGCTCGGCTTCCTTAGGCTCGGCCACCCAGACCACGCTGGAGCGATCGCCGGGCAGCGGCACGAACACGCAGGGCCCGTGCGGGGTGTGGAATTCGGTGGAGACGTTGCGGTGGGGCCGGCTGTGGCTGACGTTGAAGGTGAGGGCGGCCTGACCGAGCACGCGGCGTTTCACCTCGATGCCGGCGGCGTCGCGGCACATCGACTGCCGTCCGTCGGCGCCGACGATCAGGCTGGCCGACAGCGACGGCCCGCCGCGCAGGCGCACGACCGCGCCGACATCATCGACCGCGACGGATTCCGCCTCGTCGTCGAACCGGGTCAGCCTGTCCGTTTCCGCCGCGCGCGCTTCCAGCGCGATCATCAGTTCGCGGTTCTGGATGTTGTAGCCGAACGCCTCCATGCCGATTTCATCGGACTGGAATTTCACCTCCGGCGCGCGGATCAGCCGGCCGGTGTCATCGACCAGCCGCATGGTCGTCAGCGCCGCCGCCTTGTCCGCGCAGCGCGACCAGACGTCGAGCCGCTCCAGCAGATCGACGGAGCCGCCGAGCAAAGCGGTGGTGCGGTTGTCCGCATAGGGCAGGCGGCGGGCGACCAGCGCGG
>DATCUS010000019.1:0-47843 GCA_036561845.1 Tardiphaga sp.
GAATGGTCGGCGGCAGCGCGCGGTCCTCGCCGGTGACCAGATCCTCGACCCGCGACGTGGCGGTCGGCGACGCCGCGACCAGGCGTTTTGTGTAGGGATGCTGCGGCGAGCGGAACAGGGTGAGCGCTTCGGCCTGCTCGACCAGTCTGCCCTGCTCCATCACCACCACGCGGCGGCAGTAGCGCGCCGCGAGGCCGAGGTCGTGGGTGATCAGGATGGTCGCCATGCCCCTTGCGGCGGCGATCGAAGCGAGCAGGTCCATCACCACCTTCTGGGTAGTGACGTCGAGGCCGGTGGTCGGCTCGTCGGCAATCAGCAGCGACGGATTGCATGAGATCGCCATGGCGATCATCACCCGCTGGCACATGCCGCCGGACAGCTCGTGCGGATAGGCGCTCATGCGCTTCTCGGGATCGCGGATCTGCACCGCGCGCAGCAGGTCCAGCGACTCCGCGCGCGCCCGTTCGGCAGAGATCTTCTTGTGCGCGAGGATGGCATCGGCGATCTGCTCGCCGATGGCGCGGATCGGATTGAGCGCGCCGCGCGGGTTCTGGAAGATCATGGCCATGGCCGAGCCGTGCATCTCGCGCAGGCCGGCGTTGGACATCTTGGTGATCTCGCGATCGCGGAACAGGATGCGGCCGCCGGTAATCCTGCCGGCGGTGTCGAGCAGCCGCGTCACGGCAAAGCCGGTGACGGACTTGCCGGAGCCGCTCTCGCCGACAATGCCGAGCGTCTCGCCCGGCGCCAGCGATAGCGACACGCCGCGCACCGCCTCGACCGGGCCGCGGCGGGTGGAAAAAGTAACCTGGAGATTATCGATTTCGAGCAAGGGACCGGTCATGGGCTCTGTCAGGTCCGTTGCCGGGGATCGAGAATGTCGCGCAGGCCGTCACCAAGCAGGTTGAAACACAGCACGGCCAGCATCAGCGCCAAGCCGGGAAACGCCACCAGCCACCATTTGCCGGTGGAGATGAAACGCGCGCCCTCGGCGACCATGATGCCCCATTCCGGCGTCGGCGCCTTGACGCCGAGTCCGATGAACGACAGGCCGGCGGCATTGATGATGGCCCAGCCGAGATTGAGCGACATCTGCACCACCATGGCCGGCAGCACATTGGGCAGCAGGAAGCGCAGCACCACGGAGAAATGGCTTTCGCCGCTGGAGCGCGCGGCCTCGACCCAGCCGAGGTTGCGGCGGACGTTCACCTCGGCGCGGGCGAAGCGGATGTAGAACGGCAGGTTGATGATGGCGGTGGCGATGATGATGTTCTCGACGCGGTTGCCGAGCGCGGCCACCATGGCCATCGCCAGCACGAACAGCGGAAACGCCATCAGCACGTCGACGAAACGGCCGACGGCGCGGTCGAGCCGGCCGCCGGAATAGCCGCACAGCGCGCCGATCACCGCGCCGAGCGCGAAGGAAATGCCGACGGCCGAAATGGCGATCGCCAGATCCAGCTGGGTGGCGACGATGATGCGGCTGAACACGTCGCGGCCGAGCTGGTCGGTGCCGGCCCAGTGCGCGGCACTGGGCGCCTGCAGCGCATTGGCCACGTCGGAGGCGATCGGATCGTAGGGCGCCAGCCACGGCGCGAAAATGCCCACCGTGATCAATAGCGTCGCACCGATGGCGGCGATGCCGGTGATGGGATTCCCGCGCAGGATGAACGCGGCATGCTGGAAGGTGGCGCTGCTCATCCGATGGAAATCCTGGGGTCCGCGATGCCATAGAGCACATCGACGACCAGATTGACGATCACGAACACGAAGGCCATCAGCAGGACAAAGCCCTGCACCGGCGCATAGTCCGACGACAGCAACGCGTCGAGCGCGTAGGACGCGACGCCGGGCCACGAGAACACTTTCTCGACCAGCACGTTGGCGCCGAGCATGGTGGAGAACACGATGCCGGCGATGGTGATCACCGGCAGGATGGCGTTGCGCAGCGCATAGGTGACGACGATCTTCCACCACGACAGCCCGACCGAGCGCGCGGTGCGCACGAAGTCGCTGCCCAGCGACGCCAGCATCGAGGCGCGGGTGATGCGCGCCAGCGGCGCGATCACGAACAGCGCCATGGTGCAGGCCGGCAGGACCAACTGCCGGAACGCCGCCCACCAGCCCTCGAAATCTCCGGCGATCAGGAAATCGATCAGCAGGAAGCCGGTATGCTGCGGCGGCTGGCTGATGAAGATGTCGACGCGCCCGGTGGGATCCGGCGCGACGCCGAGCAGATAGTAGAACACATAGATCAACAGCAGCCCGGAGACGAAGGTCGGCACGCAGACGCCGAGCGCGCAGAACATCCGCACGCCGTGATCGATCAGCGACCCCGGCCTGAGTGCGGCAAGAATCCCGAGCGGCAAGGCCAGCACGAGCGCGATCAGCAGGGCCGAGAAGGTCAGTTCGAGCGAGGCCGGGAGCCGCTCCTTCAGATCCTTGGTGACGTTCTGGCCGGTCATCAACGAACGGCCGAGATTGCCGCGTCCGACATCGTAAAGATAGAGCGCGAGTTGCTGCGGCACCGGCTTGTCGAGACCCATCTGCTTGCGGATGGTCTCGATCTCCTCCTTGCCCGCATTGGGGCCGGAAGCGAAGAACACGGCAGGATCACCAGGCAGCACCCGCATCAACAGGAACGTGAAGACCAGCACGCCGAACAGCGCGGGCAGTGACGAGGCGAAACGCCGCGCGGCGCGTTTCGCAGTCGAAGCCAGCTTCATCAGCACAGGTTTGCCGCCTTAAATTGCCTTGCAACGCGCAGGCGGTCCTCGTCCGACCGTCCTGCGAATGTCCCGGCGGTGGTCCGGGGCGCCGTGAAACCGCGCCCCAGATGCTCGGATGTGGGGCGGTCTATCACTTCCGGCTGAGGTCGCGATAGTCGACCTGGCGATGGAACTGATAGGTGTAGCCTTCGATGGTCGGCGCCATGACGGCATCCTGGCTCGGCTGCCACAGCGGCACCTGGGGCATCTGGTCGAAATTGATGGCATTCAGCTTCACGCCGGCTTCTTCGTACTTTGCCTTGTCGGCCTCGAAGCGGGCTTCCTGCGCAATGGCCGTGAGTTCGGCATTGTCGATGGAGCTGTAGTTCCAGCGCTGGTTGCCGGTGTAGAAGTTGCGATAGAAGTAGTCGGTCGACGGCAGCCAGGCGACGATGCCTTCGGTGAAGAACGGCAGCTTCTTTTCGGTGATCTGTGTCGACATCTGCGCGTCGGGCAGCTTCTGGATATCGACCTTGATCCCGATCTTGGCGAGCGATTCTTTCACCAGCGCGGCCATCGGTTCTGCGGTCGCGGACTGGCCGACGTTGAAGCTGAAGGTCGTGGAGAACCCGTCCGGGAAGCCGGCGGCCTTCAGGTAGGCCTTGGCCTTGTCCAGATCCAGCTTGATCGGCTGCTTGATCGGGAAGCCGCCGCTCGGCGGCTTGCCGTCGGCCCAGGTGGCGCCCGTCAGCAACTCGCCGCGTCCGAACAGCGCCGCCTTGAACATGTCGTCATAGGGCAACGCATAGGCGACCGCGCGGCGCACGTCGACCTTGTCGAAGGGCGGCATCTGGTTGTTCATCGAGATGAAGGTGATGGCATTGTACTGCGGCGTCGAGATCACCTTCAGCTTGCCCTTGGCTTCCAGCGATTGCGCATCGCTGGCCTGCAGGTCGATGACGATGTCGACGTCGCCCTTTTCGACCAGGTTGGCGCGCGTCGAAGGCTCCGGCACCGACTGCACGATCAGCCGCTTGAAGAACGCCTGCTTGCCGCCGGGACCGCGATTCCATGCGTCGTTGCGCTTCAGGATCACCTGCTCGCCGGGCTTGAAATTTTCGATGATGTACGCGCCTGACCCCGCGGTATTCTCCTTCAGCCACGCCTGCGCCCAGGGATCTTCCTCCGTCACATGCGCCTTGGCGAGCTTCGAGTTGATGATGATCGGATAGACGGTGGCGAGGTTCGGCAGCGCCAGCTTGTCAGGCTTCGGCAGCGTCACCTCGAAGGTCAGGGGATCGATCACCTTGAACTGGCTGGCGTCGGTGAGCGAGCCCGTCAGCAACTGTGCCTTGCCGAGGATCTTGGCGGTGACGGCGCGATCGAGCGACCACTTCACGTCATCGGCGGTGACCGGCGTGCCGTCCTGGAACTTGGCGTCCTTGCGCAGCTTGAAGGTGATCTTCAGCCCGTCGGGACTGACGTCGTAGGACTCGGCGAGTTCGCCGCGAATGGTGTCGAGATCGAACACCCATTTACCGTTGAGCTGCTTGCGACCGAACGAGACCAGCCGGTCATAGGTCGAGAGACTGACGGCGAAGGCTTCGCGAGTCGAACCGGGGATATTGGGATCGAGCGTATTGACCGAGGCGCCCGTGACATAGCGCAGCGTCTCGGCGCGCGTCTGCGCCCGCACCGGTGCCGCGGCGACCAGAAAGGCCAGCACAGCGACCGCACCCAGCATCTGCCTCGAATAAGAAAGTCTCATCGTTCGATCCCCTGAATTCAACAACGGCCAGTCGATGCCTTGCACCGTGAACTATTCGATATCTAAAGCAATTAATGCGCCAAGCCGTCAGTCAGGACTGCCGCGGACGATTGTATCGCCACGAATCTCCCTGGGATCATCGCGCATGACCGCAGCCGGCTTCCTGCTGATGACGGCCTGTCGCACATCGTAAGCCTGCAATGCCGCCCAGTGTCCCTCAATATCGGCGCAAAACAAGCCGCGAGTCAGGCCATGCACCAGTTTCGGAACCGCCGTTGTCATCGCGTTGATTGATGACCCGGATGCACCGAAACTCATGGTTGAGGCGATGGCAAACAGGTGGATATTGGAGATCCACGGCGTCGCTCCGGCCACGCGCTCGGTCAGGGCATAATCGTCGGCAAGATAGGGAAAGCCGCCCAGCCGCGGGCTGCGCTCGCCCTGCGGCGGCTGATAGCGGTCGGCCCAGCAGGCGATATTGGCCGCACAGTCCTGCAATTCAGGCCGGCTGGCAAAATCCATGGCGATGCCGGTGCCGCAGATCACGAAATCGGCGACCATCGCCCCGCCTGGCGTCTGCAATTCGACCTTGTTGCCCGCCTGTTGGGCAGCCTCGACCGGCGCGCCCTCATGCAGGATGAAATTCGCGTGGCGCGCGCAGCGGTCCCAGGTCGGCTGCGGAAATCCCTCACGCATGTCCAGGATGGTGCGCATGAAGCGCCAGCGCCAGGCGTCGTCGAGCTCGCTGAAATGCCGCAGGAAGCCACGAAAAGTCAGCCAGTGGTACGGCTGGATCAGTTGCACCTCGGCGCGGCGACACAGCAGGTGCACCTCGGCGGCGCCGGCTTCCAGCGCCGTCGCGGCGTTGTCGAAGGCCGACGCGCCGGCGCCGATCACCGCCACCTGCTTGCCGCGCAGCGCTGCAAAATCGATGTCCGCCGATGCGTTGACGCACAGCGACAGCGGCAGATGCGCCAGCGGCTCCGGAATCATCCAGTTGCCCATGCCCTCCTGCCCGGTCGCCAGCACGATTTTTCGCGCATGCAGCGTTTCCATGCCGCCGGCGGTCTGCACCAAAGCTGCGAGCAGCCCGTCTGCGGCAGGCTTGATGTCCAGCACCTCGCAACCGTTGCGCACGGGCACGCCGACCACCCGCCGGAACCAGATCAGATAGTCCACCCAGTGCTGCCGCAGGATGCGATCGAGCTGCTGCCAGTGTTCCCTGCCGAACATCGCCTCGTGCCAGGACTGATAGGTCAGGCTCGGCACGTCCAGATCGGGACCGGTGAAATGCTTCGGGCTGCGCAAGGTCGGCATCCGCGCGTAAGTGAGCCACGGCCCTTCGAGGCCTTCCTCGGCCTTGTCCACGACGAGGATATTGCTGACCTGCGAGCGCAACAGACCGAAGCCGATGGCGAGGCCGGACTGGCCGCCGCCGACGATCAGCACGTCCAGCGCAGGCTTGCCATCCGGGCCGGATTTTGCCTTGAGCCACGGCGCATTGGGATGCGCGATTTTTTTGAGATCGTCGCGGACCTGTGCTTCCAAAGCCGAGAGAGCGTCGTTCATGCCGCGAGCCATCCGCCATCCACCGGCAGCACGCTGCCGGTCGTGAAAGATGACGCATCGCTGGCGAGATACAGCGCCGCTTCGGCGACTTCGGTCGCCTCGCCAAACCGCTTCATGGCATGGCGGTTGCGCGACGCTTCGCGGACCGGATCAGGGTCGGCATGCCGTGCAAAGCTGCGGCGCAGCAGCGGCGTGTCGATGGCGCCCGGCGCGATGGCGTTGACGCGAATGCCGTCGGTGGCGAAATCCACCGCCATGGTCCGGGTCAGGCTGAGGACCGCGCCCTTGGAGGCGATATAGGCACTGTTGCCCTTGCCGCCGGCGATCGCCAGCTGCGACGCGACGGTGATGATCGAGCCTTTGCGCTGTCGCTGCATCTGCGGCACCGCCGCACGCGCCCACAGCCACGTGCCGCCGACATTGGTGCGAAACACCGCGTCCCAATCGTCGGGAGCGGTCGTCACCACCGTGCCGCCGACCGAGAAGCCGGCCGATGTCATCAGCACATCGAGTCGATCGCGCTGCTCCAAGAGCTTGCCCACGGTGGCTTGCGCGAACGCGGCATCGGCAACGTCACCGACATGGATCGATGCGTCGCCTTTGACGTCGAGGATCTCCGCCTGGGTTTCCTGCAGGCCGGACTGGTCGCGGTCGACCAGCGCGACGAACGCGCCTTCCCGTGCAAACAGCAGCGCGCTGGCGCGGCCGATGCCGGAGCCTGCGCCGGTGACGATCGCCGTGCGTCCATGAAGTCTCATGTCAGTTTCCTTCCTGATGCTGCGCCGACCAGTCGTGAAGGTCGGCCGCGGAATCGGCGCAGCCGAAGCGGGCGCGCCAACCACATTCCTGTTCAAGGCGCGTCACCGACAGCGGCGCGCGGTCGACGTCGCTGTGCAGGTTGATGTTCGATGCCTCGCCGTCCACGGCGAGCCGGCAGACAAAACCCGGATTCCAGACTGCGAGCGCCTGGCCCCACTGTAGCGCCGACCATTCCATCCCCGTCGAGATGTTATAGAGGCCATGCTGCGGTCTCGCCGCTTCGATCAGCACGGCCACAGCGTCGGCCACGTCCGGCGCGTAGATCCAGTCCTTGAAACCCGGACGCGGCAGCACGGCTTCGCGACCCTCGTGAAGCGCGTCCATGATCTGCATCTGCGGACTCAGCGTGTCGCGCACATCGGTGGCGCGTTCCCACGGCCCGAACACGCCACTGAGCCGCACGCTGACGATGTCGAATTGCCAGAGCGCAGCGAGCCGCGCCGCGACTTTCTCGGAGGCGAATTTGGTGATCGCATAGAGCGACTGGGGATCGCAGGGCAGATCCTCGTCGAGCAGCGCGTGTCGATAGGCGGCCGCGCCATAGGCCCCCGCAGAGGACAGGTTGATCACGCGTCGCACGCCGTGACGCCTCGCCGCGACAAGGATGGGCGTCTGCGCCATCAGGTTGACCTGCAGAATGCCTTCCGGATCGGCGGCGTCGCGTTCGGCGTCGGACGTGATCGCGGCGCCAAGGACGATCGCGTCAACGCCGGCGGCGATCGCTGCCTCGACGGCGACGCGATCGAGAATATCGCCTCGCTGCACTTGCAGCCTGTCGCCATGGTGCTGAAAAGCCCGTTGCGCCGCGAGCGGCAAGCCTGCACGGTCGAACAACGTCACCGCATGGCTCCGCGACAGCAATGCGCTGGCGATATTGAGCCCGACAAAACCGGTGCCGCCGAAGATCAGGATGTTCATTGCTCGATCCAGGAACCGCACTGCCGGCTCGACCGGCCACTCTTTGGACCATCGGTCTCGTCTTCTCCAAGCAAGTTTTACGGGCGCACACCGCACATTCAACAGGCAGCATGACGCAATGTTCAATGGCAGCGAGCGCTAGTGACCCGCCTCGGCTGCAATTTTCAACGCCGCGAGGACCGCATCGCCAGTCTTGCGGGTGTGAGCGCTGAGTGACGCCGCGAATCCCTGCACATCGCGGGCCCGCAGCAGCGCCATGAAGGCTTCATGCTCCTGCACGGATTCGGTCCATCGCTTGGCATCGTAATTCGCCGTTGCCCGGGCGCGAAAAATATTGGCGTTCAAGGTCGTCCAGATGTTGAGAAGAACCGGATTCCCGGCGAGCCTCGTGATCTCGATGTGAATGTCCTGGTTCAGGCGGAAATAGGCCGGGCGCGCTGCGTCACGGTGCAGCGTCACCAGCTGCTCATGCATCGCATCAAGGCGGGCAATTTCGGCGTCGGTGGCCAGGGTCGCGGCCTGGGCACCGGCGACGCCGTCGAGCGCAACCATGATTGCAAAGATGTTGGCGAGGTCGTCGCGGTTGATCGGCGTGACGACTGGCGTCCGGTGGGACCGCAATTCGATGAGTCCTTCGGAGGCCAGGATCTTGAAGGCCTCGCGCAGCGGCGTGCGGGACACTCCGAATGTCTCGCACAGCATCTTCTCGGGCAGCGCCGCTCCGGCCTGGAGTTCGCCGCCGACGATCATTTCCCGGACCCTCGCGACAAGCTGGTCGTGGAGCGACATGCGCTCCAGCGGCCGCTTCGAATGGCCGGATGACAGCTTCAGCCGGGTCGGCTTGAAGCGCGTGCGCAGCAACGGGCGGGCAGGAGCGTCACTCATCGGAGCCTTCCATGTACAGCAGCGAATGCCTCAAAATCGTGTTCATCGCCCAAAAATGCAGCAGATCGCCCCGGGTGATGACCACGTTACACGTTGAATATAATATATAAAATCAACATTGCATATCGTATTCATGATGGCATGGCGCTTGCTTGAAGATATCACAGCGACCCCACCGCTCACCGTCCGGAGATTGCGACCATGAAAAGAATTTTACTCGGCATCTGTCTCGCCCTCGGCTTGGCGCCAGCCATTTCGACCAATGTCCTTGCCCAGTCCGAGCCCGTCATCAAGCTCGGTTACGCCAAGTGCGCGCATTGCACGCCGATGTCGCTGACCCCGCAATACGCCAAGGGCGTGCAGATCGATGCCGTGGGTTTCAATACCGGCACCGATGCGCTCACTGCGCTGATCTCGAAAAACCTCGATGTCGCGCAGGTCACCTACCTCCATTATGCGATCGCGCTCGACAAGGGTTTTGACGTGGTCGCGATCTCCGGCCAGGTCAATGGCGGCTCCGCCATGCTGGTCGGCAACGACCTGCCGATCGTTCCCAACGACTGGGCATCGCTCAAGAAGGTGATTGCCGACTACAAGGCCGCCGGCAAGCCGTTCCGCGTGGCAGCGTCGCGCGGCAACGCGCAGGACATCCACATGCGCGGCGCCTTCGCCAAGCAGGGCATCGACATCAACAAGGACGTGCAGTTCGTCAATATCCCCAACCCGTCCGACCATCTGCAGGCGCTGCGCCGCGGCGAGATCGAGCTGATCTGCACCGTCGAGCCGTTCGCCACGCAGATCCTGCAGCAGAAGGCCGCCAAGATGTTCGGTCTGCCCTACGACCAGGCCGCCGGCAAGCTGACCAACATTATCCTGACCCGCTCCGACGTGGTCAAGGACAAGCCCAAGGAGCTCGAGGCGACCGTGCGCGCGGTGGTCAAGGTCGATGAATTCATCGCGGCCGATAAGGGCGCGCTGATCGACGTCATCTCCAAGGTCACCGGCCTCGACAAGGCCATCGCCACCGGCGCCGTGGACAATCTCGATCCCGATCCGAAGATGTACCGCGCTTCGGCCGTCGCCATCGCTGCGATGATGCGCGACCTGAAATACATCAACTCCGACGTCTCCGCCGCCGTCGAGAAGAACATGAACTACAGCTTCCTTGAGGCCGCCACCGGCAAGCCCAAGACCGAACTCGGCTATTGAGAGCGGTCATGGTCAGCCTCCGGCACTTCAGGAAACTCGATCGCTACATTGTGCCGGTGCTGATCCTGGCCGGTTGGGAAGCGTTCTCACGTTCGGGCGCGCTTCCCGCCGCCTTGCTGCCCGCCCCATCCACCGTGGTTTGGGCATGGGCGGACTGGCTGTTCGGCACCGACGGCAATACCCAGACCTATAGCGGCCACTGGCTGTCCGACATGGCCGCCAGCCTGTCCCGCGTGCTCGCGGGATTTGCCATCGCCACCGTGCTGGCCGTCTCCACCGGCGTCGCGATCGGCTGGTCGCGCAAGATCGAGGTGATCATCGAGCCGACCCTGCAGATGCTGCGGCCGATCCCGCCGGTGTCATGGATCCCGCTGGCGATCATCTGGTTCGGCATCGCCAACAAGCCGGCGATCTTCCTGGTGTTTCTCGGGGCGTTCTTCCCGATCCTGCTCAACACCATCCATGGCGTGAAGACCTGCGACCGCAATCTGATCCGCGCCGGCGCCATGGTCGGCGGCGGCAACCGCGAGCTGCTGCGCTTCATCGTGCTGCCGGCGGCGCTGCCGAGCATCTTCGCCGGCCTGCGCATCGGCATCGGCTCGGCCTGGATGCTGACGGTCACGGCCGAGATGGTCGCCGTCAAAAGCGGCCTCGGCTATGTGCTGTGGGATTCCTATTATTTCCTGCGCTACGACCTCGTGCTGGCGGCGATGGCCAGCATCGGCCTGCTCGGCTTCCTCAGCGACCTCGGCATTCGCGCGGTGATGGGCCAGGTTCTGCACTGGCAGCGCAACACCACGATCGCGGGGGAATAGACCATGGCGACCATCGATATCTCCCACGTCTCCAAGATCTTCAAGGACGCCAAGCGCAAGGCCGACGTCATCGCGCTCGACGACATCAACCTGGAGGTTTCCAAGAACCAGTTTCTGTGTCTGCTCGGCCCCAGCGGCTGCGGCAAGTCCACTTTGCTCAACATGATTGCCGGCTTCGAGAAGCCGTCTTCCGGCACGGTGGCCGTCGACGGCCAGCTGATCACGTCGCCCGGCTCGGATCGCGGCGTGGTGTTCCAGCAGGCCAATCTGATGCCGTGGCTGCCGGTCTGGGAAAATGTCGGCTTCCATCTCAAGCTGCGCGGCGGCCAGAAGCAGGAGCGCCGCGCCATCGCGCAGCGCTATATCGACATGGTCGGCCTGACCGGTTTCGAAAACCATTATCCGTCCGAGCTGTCGGGCGGCATGAACCAGCGCGTCGGCATCGCGCGTGCGCTGCTGATGAATCCGCAGGTCATCCTGATGGACGAGCCGTTCGGCGCGCTCGACGAGCAGACCCGGATGGAGATGCAGAACGAGCTGGTGCGGATCTGGCAGCGGCATCAGGGGACCATCGTCTTCGTCACCCACGGCATCGACGAGGCGCTGACGCTCGGTACCCATGTCGCGGTCATGAGCGCCCGCCCCGGCCGCATCAAGGAAATCATCCCGATCGACCTCGAGCGACCGCGCGACATCACCAGCCCGCAGTTCAACGAGATCAAGCGCCACATCCTCGACCTGCTCCGCTCGGAGCGGGCAACACCCACCCTCGAAACTCTGGATCACCCATGACCAAACGCGTTCTGCTCGGCCAGTTGACCCCATCGTCCAACACGGCGCTGGAGCCAATCACCACCGCCATGCTGGCGGGGCTTCCGGAAGTGTCCGCGCACTTCTCCCGCTTCAAGGTCACCGAGATCGCGCTGTCCAACACGGCGCTGGCGCAATTCGACAACTCGGAGATCCTGCGGGCCGCCGAACTGCTGGCCCACGCCAAGGTCGACGTGATCGGCTGGAATGGCACATCGTCAGGCTGGCTCGGCTTCGAGGCCGATGTCCGGCTGTGCGAGCAGATCACTGCGGCAACCGGCATTCCCGCCACCACCTCGATGCTGGCGCTCAATGAGATCCTTGCCACTACGGGCGTGAAGAAGCTCGGCTATGTGACGCCCTATCTCGATGCGGTTCAGGCGAAGATCCTGGACAACTACAGCAAGCTCGGCGTCGCCTGCCAAGGCGAGCGGCACCTCAATCTGCAGGACAACTTTTCGTTTTCGGAAGTGCCGGTGGCGCAACTGGAGCAGATGACCCGCGACGTGGCCGGCGAAAAACCCGACGCCATCGCCATCATCTGCACCAATCTGCGGGTGGCTGGATCCGCTGAGAAACTCGAGCAGGAAACCGGCATCCCGGTCTATGACACCATCGCGACGGTGGTATGGAAGTGCCTGAAACTGGCCGGCGTCGATACCAAACGGGTGACCGGCTGGGGTTCGCTGTTCCAGAACGTCTGATCGGTTCCGTAACACAGATACGCTCAACAGGAGGTCTCGCCATGGCCGCTTTCGACACCGTCATTCGCAACGGCACCGTGGTGACCGCCAGCGAGACCTTCAAGGCCGACGTGGCCATCAGGGACGGCCGCATCGTCGCGCTCGGCGAGGCGCTGACCGACGCCGACGAAATCGTCGATGCCACCGGACTGCTGGTGCTGCCGGGCGGCATCGACAGCCACGTCCACATCTCGCAGCCGTCAGGCCCGGGCATCGTGATGGCCGACGATTTCGCCAGCGCGACGCGCGCGGCGGCGTTCGGCGGCAATACCTTCGTGATGCCGTACTGCCTGCAGGCCAAGGGGCAGCCGCTACGCGAAGCGCTCAGGGACTATCACGCGCTGGCCGAGCAGAACTGCTACATCGACCACTCCTTCCATCTGATCATCACCGATCCCACCGACAGCGTGCTCGGTCAGGAACTGCCGGCCCTGATTGCCGACGGCTACACGTCGCTCAAGATCTTCATGACCTATGCCGACCTCGCGCTGAGCGATTTCCAGATCCTGGAAGTGCTGGCGGTCGCCCGCGAATCCGGCGCGCTCGTTCAGGTTCACGCGGAAAACTACGACGCCATTCGCTTTCTGGCGGACCGGCTCGAACGCGCGGGAAACACCGGCCCCTATTATCACGCCAAGTCGCGCCCCATTGCCGTCGAGCGCGAGGCGACGCACCGCGCCATTTCGCTGGCCGAACTGATCGACGTCCCGCTCGTCGTCGTTCATGTCTCCAACCGTGAATCCATGGAAGAGATCCGCCGCGCCCAGCAGCGCGGGCTGAAGATCTCCGGCGAGACCTGCCCGCAATATCTGGTGCTGACAGAAGAGGATCTGAAAGATCTGGGCATGGAGGGCGCGAAATATGTCTGCTCGCCGCCGCCGCGCGATCTGGCCAGCCAGCAGGCGTGCTGGGAAGGCCTGCAACAGGGCGTGTTCACCCTGTTCTCGTCGGACCACTGTCCGTTCCGTTACGACGATGAAGCCGGCAAGCTGACGCCGGGCGGACGCACCAGCTTCCGCTGGATCCCCAACGGCATTCCCGGCGTCGAGACCCGGCTGCCGATCCTGTTTTCCGAAGGCGTCAGCAAGGGACGCATCACCGTGAACCAGTTCGTCGCGCTGACGTCGACCAATCACGCCAGGACCTATGGGCTGACCGGCAAGGGCTCGATCAGCGTCGGCTACGACGCCGACATCGCGCTGTGGGATCCCTCGAAGACAGCGACGCTGTCGCAGGCCGGCCTGCATCACGGCGCCGACTACACGCCCTATGAGGGAATGCAGATCACCGGCTGGCCGGTGGCGACCATGCTGCGCGGGCGCTTCGTCGTGCGCGACGGCACGCTGGTCGGTCGCGGGGGCGGTGGGCGCTATGTCAGCCGGACCGCGCCGGTTGCCGGGGAACGCAGCTCCGCATAGCCTACCGGATACGCTGGCGAGGGAAGAGCCTGGCTCTCCGCGACGCCTCTTGTTGGAGGGCGGGACGGACACTAGCTTGCACGGATGTCCAGACGCCTTGTCATTCCGCTGATCGCTGTGGCCCTGTCGGGCTGCTCCATCGATCCCGGCGCCACATGGGCGCCGGACATCCTCAAGGACAAGGCTGCCGCTGCGCCCGAACCGGAGTCCGCTCCGGACATCCGGAACCTGCTCACGACACGGCTGTCTGAATTCTTCATGCCCGCAGCAGCGCCGTCCAGCATCAGCTTTTCGCCGCCGCTGCAGGCCGCCGGCGCCTGGGAGACCTGTATTCGCGCGACCGTGAACGGCGCGATGGGCAACTCGATCGGGCAGCAGACCTATATCGTGACAATCCTGCACAACAAGGTGTTTCGCCAGGAAAAGGCCGGGACATCGCATTGGTGCGAGCGCGCAGCCTTCGAAGCGCTGTAGCCTAGTTTTTCCGCGATCTGCGCGCCTCGGGATGGGTCACGACAATCGTGCCGGGACCGGGAGTGCCCGGCGCGAACAATTCGTCGCAGATATACTCGCCGAAAATGGTGGTCCCGTCGTCGGTATAGGTCATGCCCTCCTTGATCTCGAACGACGTGTCGTATTCCAGATCGATCGACATCGACCGTTTCGCGATCCACGTTTTAGGGGGCATCTTCAGACTCCAGGAATCAGTCGGTTTTCAGCAGTTCGTTGGCGGTGACACATAGCCTGCCGGTTCACATCGGCCAACAGCGACGAGGCCGGCTTCGCCCATCGCAACGCTGCATCAGGATTGAGAGGTGTGGTCAGCGATCCGGCGAAAGGTGCGGTGCGAGCCGCAAATTCGCTGTCCGCGGCACTCCCGGGACCGCCGTCCCGCTTTCTGGCCGGCGTTTGATCACGAAAGAATTCCTGAGCTTGAGCACCGGGTATTCAAACAGGTGCCACGAAATCACGGCGGCGGTCAGCGAGAGGGGAAACCCGACCAAAAACAAGGTCCACCACCGGTCGCCTATCCAGGCCTGGGGGAAATAATGGATGAGCATCTGCAGGAACGGGACATGGTAGAGATACAGCCCGTAAGAGTAGTCGCCTGTCCCAAATCCAGGAGGACGGGGCATTGGCGACAGCCCCACCAGGACGGTCAGATATCCGAGCAGCGGGAGCGCGATGGCATGGACGCCGGGGTTGCTGAACAGAACCGCATTGTCTCCAAACACGCTCACAAGAACTGCCACGCATACCAGGCCGATCGCCGCCGCTTTTGAGAACGGCACGTAGTACCGCAGTTGATAGAGGGAAATTCCGATCAGGAAAGAAGGCCAGAGCAAAGACCCGCGAAAAAGGAAAGCGTTCATCGCAAGCAGTTCAAGAAGCGATGCATGATCGCTGACGAGATGCGCTGTCATTTGCCTCAGATAAATTCCACCGATCAGGACGCCGAGAGTGAGCCACGGCACGACTCTGGGTCGTTTGATCGCTCCGGAAATCATCAGCACGATGAGAATGACATAACAGCCCATTTCGAAAGGGACCGTCCAAAGCGCTCCATTCACCTCCGGCGAAGGATTGCTTTCGAAGACGCCAGGAAGAGAGTAGTGGATCCATCCGGTGATGTTGAGGAAGTAGCTAAAGAAGGTGGCGTCGGTAAAATATTGTCTCACGGGCAGTGTCGTCACCAGCGGACCGATCAGAAGCGCTGCAAAGAAAATGTCGACGATCAGCGCCGGCAGGATGCGGGCAGCACGGTTCAGCAAGAAGTTCTTGGCAGAGAGACGCGTACTGCTTCCTGCGACCAGAAACCCGCTCAATGCGAAAAACATCGGCACGAGCATGTATTCGGAAAGCCAGAAGACGGATGCTCTCGCCGACTCCAGATGCCCGCTCAGCTGAGCGGTGTGCCAGGCAATGATCCCGGTCGCCAAGACAATCCGAAGAAAATCAAATCCTCGACCGAAACCCTTCTGGTTGTCCAAAGCCGAACCAAGGGTTTGCATCGAGTACCTCCCTGAGCCTTCCGGCCCGCCCTTGAGGGGCTCCCAACTGCGCAATTTGAGCTCGAAATTAGACGCTGAGTTCTAATCTCTCCTTAAGGCCGGCGAGCAAAATCTGCACCTTTGCACCGGACGCCGGCTTCGCACCTCTTCAACGCCGTCCTTGCCGCGAACCTTCGGCTTATGAGCCAGGTCACGAGTTAGCTTGAGTTTTGGGCGGCGACGCCAGATGAGGTCACGGCAGGGTTGCGTTTTGTCCAGTCTTGGACTATATCCATTTTTGGATATTGGGGCCTCCTGTGAGAAAGCGTGATCCCAGGCGAGTTGGAGCAGAGGGGGGACGGCAACGGCTCGAAATTTCACGATTTGCGCCGGCCAACCGGAAGCGGCTGAGTCCGCCTGCTTTGCGGACCTTCCTGGCGATCGCAGATCTGTGGGGATTGACGGAAGAGCAGCGTCTCCTAGTGCTCGGGTATCCCTCGCGATCCACATATTACAACTGGTGCAAGCAGGCGCGCGAGCATGGATCTTTCACGCTCGATGTGGACGTTCTTACGCGTATCTCCGCCGTGCTTGGTATCCATCAAGCTCTTGGAATTCTCTTTTCGGCCGAATCGCTGGGCGCTGAGTGGCTGCGGACCGCTCACAACGCAGTGGTCTTCGGCGGCCGACCGCCGCTCGACCTAGTCACCAGCGGTTCACAAGATGGACTGCTCTCGGTCCGCCGTTTCCTCGACGGCGCCCGTGGCGGTCTCTACATGCAGCCGAACCGCATCGATGAGGCGTTCACACCTTACAGCGACACGGAAATCGTGCTCCGATGACGGACGCCTTCGCACCCGCCCCGCAGCCTGCCTATTGCCTGATCCCCTCGCAATTTCCGCCCATCGGATTGTTGGATACGGTTGCGACGGCTGCTGATCTGTCGGCGGTAATGGAACTCGTCGGCTGGACGAACGATCGGCGCGTGGCGGAGCGGATCGATCGGCTGCCGCAAGACGAATGGGCACATGGAGTCCCCAACGCCAGCATTGTGATGGCTGCCTTTCTCCACGTCCCTCCCGGCGGAATGAGATTCAACGGACCAGAACTTGGGGCTTGGTATGCTGCTGACGATATGCGAACCGCGGCGGCCGAGGTCGCCCACCACCTGCGACGCGAAACGGTTGCTCGTGGCGTAGCCTCGATGAGCCGAACGTATCGGGCGTATGCTGCAACGCTGCTGGGGGACTATCTCGACATTGGAGGACAGGAGGTAACGCGTTCCGCTGTGTATGCCAGCGAACGCTATGATGCGTCGCAGAAGCTCGGCGAGGAAATTCGCTCGTCGGGTGGAGCGGGACTAATCTACAACAGCCTCCGACGTCAGACGGGCGTCAACGTGGTCGCGTACAGGCCGCGCAACATTACGGACATAGTACAGACAGATCACTACGAGATTGCGGTTCTGGCAACATCGCGCATGATCGACGTTCGAAAAATTTCGAAGTGAGGACCTACGTCTATTGCATTCGACGCAAGCGCATGCTGCCGAGACTTCGATAGAGCCTTTGGGTTCTGCATCGGATTTGCCGCCCCGAATTCGAGGCCTGATAGAACGGCGCCTGGTATCAAGCTCGCGGCAGACAACAAAGATGCCAGCTTCGAGGCCGGTTACAGGCGCGGCGTGCCGGCGGCATGCTTCGCAGAACTCTCGCCGCGCCCCTGGGCAAGCCAGGCGTCATCCCGCGCCGGCCCTTTGGGGGCGCGCGGTCCCTTCCCCGAACACGCCGACCTGTCGTCAAGGTGGGATGTTCAGTTCCTGATCCAGCGGAGAGCATGACGCGTTACGCGCGATGATTCGGATGTACTGCGGGCGCGCTGTTCCCTCCCCGGACTACAGCTCTCGATCTGCGCACCGCCGGCCACGCGACCTCCAACGATATGTCTTGCGAGCGTCGTCTGTTGCAGCTTAAGGTTGGTCAGGCTTTTTGTGGAATTTGGAATTGCCATGAAACATTTCCTAAAGCTCGCCGCCAAACGCGTGGGATTTACAGTAACGCGGGCACCGGATCTGCTAGACTTTTTAACTTCGAGATCTATCAACATCGTTTATGACGTAGGAGCGAACAAAGGGCAGTTCGCTAAGGAGCTCCGGTTTTCAGGGTATCGCGGGCGAATAATCTCTTTCGAGCCAATTCCATCTGTCTTTGCCGAGTTAGAAAAACAACTTTCCGGGGATTCCGCTTGGGAAGGCCATTGTGCGGCCCTTGGTACCGTACGATCAAAGGGTACAATTAACGTCTCTGAAAATACGGTCTTCAGCTCGATCTTGAGCCAGACGCCCTACGCTGAAAAATTCGATCCGTCTGCGAAAGTCGCAAGGATCGAGGAGATCGATATAATCGCATTCGACGATGTCTATAGGCACACTCCAGATACTCGAGCTTTCCTAAAGATTGATACTCAAGGCTTTGAACGTCAAGTTCTGGATGGCGCCAAACGAGCACTGAAACACCTTCATGGATTGCAGTTAGAGTTGCCGATCCAACACTTGTATCAAGACGATTGGACATTACCAACCGCGCTGACTTTTCTGAACGAAATTGGTTTCGTTCCGGCTCAAATGCATCCAACGAACTACATAAATCACGACCGTCAATGCTGGACTGAGATTGATTGCATTTTTCGTCGAAGCTACGATTGAGGCCAATCGACCTTTAAATGATTTTGGTGAATTCGCTTCTGACGCGAGATCTAGTACCCTACGGCTACAACTGGGATTGGATGCTCAGAGAGGACTATTTTTGCAACGTCAGAGCGCGGACGAGATGAACGGCCGCCGCTTCGAAATCGAAGGCGATGCCCACATGACTTTGCCCTCGGGCCTAGGTTGTGGGTCAAACTGCATCCAGAGACGGGTTGCGCCGAGCAAGACTGCGGCGAGGCGTCTGTCGTAGCGCGCGGTGAGGCGGAAGTGATTCCGCTTATCGAAGAAGCGCTCGATTGGATTGCGCTGGCGGTAGAACACCGGATCGATCGAGCGCTGGACCTTGCGCTTGCGGCAGGTCGGGATGGGAGCCCGGCCGCCGCGACCTTCTGCCGTATCAACGATTGCAGGTGCGTTGTAGCCTCGATCCGCGATGGGTCGCGGTCAGGAGCGAGCCCTTCGTGCATGACTGGCGCGATAGTCCTGTCGGACAACCGCCCCGACGACAGACGATGCGGATCGGCATTCCCGCCTGGTCAACCACCGCGTTGATCTTGCTGCTCAGTCCTCCACGAGAACACCGAGGGCGCTATCCGGCACCCGTTCTTCCGCCCGCGCCATTGCACCCCGCGCCCTGGGCCGACATCCATCCGACATTCTCTGCGGCCGAACCAGACCGTTTTCCGTCGACCACCGGCCGGTAGCGCGGGGACGCCGTAGCCGATGTCACGGCCGTCCTTACCTGTTCAACTCGACCAACCCATGGCTATACGTCCTCCGGCCACTGAGAGTTACTTAGCCGTTCGATTCCGTTGCGTCGGCGAGGAGTCTGTGATGCCATCGCATTCAGGTCAAGTTCGGCGAGGTCGCGGTGAGCTCCCTGCCACGCTGAGACTGCAAGACGTGGCAGAATGTGCGAGAGTGTTACTTGGAGGGAAACGATGTCGGATAGCGATGATTGTCGCCATGCCAGTGTCCTGGGCTTGGCGCTCACAGTGAACACAGGCTTGACCGAGAATCTATTAGGAACTCTTTTGGCGAAGGGCGTAATTTCGCCGCGAGAACATCGTCAAATCCTCGATCATGCGGCTGGCAGTCTCGAGACGGCTCTTGGCCCGGCCGCGCCAGACGACGACGATTTGACCAAAGCGCTTCGTGCTCACCTGCAGCAACTTAGGGCGTATGGCCCACAGTTGGATATATGACGCTTGTGGTACGCGGGCGAGCGGGCCGAATGCATTTGGGGCGCGCGCAGATCGGACTCCGTTTTACGGGAAACACTCAACGCACCCTCTGGCCGCTGGCAGGCCGATAGCAGTTCGAATAATAGTGCCCCGCGGTCTGCTGCAGCCGGAGCTCGTCGCTTCCTTTGACTGCATCGGCAGCATCCAGCGAGCTGGAGCAACAAGCACGGCTTCCGCGTGGGGATCCCACGTACTCTCGAAGTAACCGGGGCCGCCCTGTGACGGCAAGAAAGTGTGGCGCGAATGCCCGCACCAAGCCGCGCGGGCCGGTGGACGGAGGCTGTCACTACACTTAGAGCCTCTCACGACGTCGACGCTGCCAACGATGCCGCCGCACACCAGATCGGCCCCAAGTAGACGCGCACGCTCATCACGAACGTGAAGCTGGCGGATCGGGTTACGCCCTCCCTTCCTCACCTCAGCAACGGGGTATTCTCAGCCTGATTGTCCGCGGGATTCTCATCCAGATTGTCACGCCGCACTCGTCTCTCCTATGTGAACAATCCGTCTTGCCTTATGTGAGTGTTCAGCTTGGATGACAAGTTGCCTAAGGCGCTGCAATTGGTGAAAGGCTCGCTCAATGTTTTCATGACTGCTATGTAGATTTAGTGCGCGGTGACTGATTTGCTCATGGCGGGTCATCAGCTTGAATCGAGCCAGCGCGTCAGGTCGTTTAAACATCCCTTTCGTCCAAAAGCGCTGCAATTCCCAGCTTATTCGGGTCGCGCTCGCCATTCGCTGCCGCTGCGAGGATACGTGAGGCCAACTTCACTTTCATCGCAGGCGTTTGCAAAATCTTGGGCAGGATGATTGCTGCCTCTTCTAGTGCGGACCTCATCAGCTTAATTTCGTTGGACTGAAATTGTACTACGACTACCATTCTCGTCTCCACCAACGGGGCGGCACTAAAATTATTATGGCAGGCGGCTCAAGCCTGGTCGCAAATATTTATTCTCGATGGATCTTAGGCAGCAGTCGTTGATGCAGATTAACGAGGCTTTCCCCCTGAAAGGCCGGACCAATCACTGCAAGCGATCACCGCTCTTCACGCAAAACGATAATAGAAAACTTAGTACCGGCAGCCCATGGCTGTCTGTTCGGAGGCCGACTCAAGTCGAAATTTGGCCATCGCTGACTCCGAACTAGGCGACTGACGTCGAAACAGGCCGGTACCAGATCGATAACTTGGCTTTTGTTCTCTTTTCTTAGTGCGGGGCCGAGCTTCAGATCAAGAAGTGTTGTAACGGCACAGAACTGAGCACGCACAAGTCGCCTGGATGTAGTCGTTCAACTCGTGCGGGCCGATGTAGTGTGCCAACGAACCCGTGCCCAATTGAAGGCGACGCTTCACTCCGCGGGTCGCGTGCAACGAAGTAGAACTTCTCAACGGAGGCATCCTCCGGCGAGGCGATCCCATGGATGAAACCGAGACAATGCCAGGATCAATGCAATGTCCATTGGTGGCGGTCGTCTCGGGAGCTGATCGTCACCCGCGACACCCCCGATCGGTTCAAGGGTGTCTGCATGCCGTGGAAAGGGCGTCATTCCTGCGCACCGTGGCTAAGATCCGAAAGACGGCCAAAATCGACCCGCAATCAAGTTCATTGCGACATGGTTGCAACACCGAGGGCGGTAACGCCAACCTTATAGATGCGCAGCTGCGCGCACTCAGCGGACACAGGAGCGCGAGTATGACGCATGCTCTTCACCAAGAAGACGGTTGATCAACGACGCGTCGCCGCGCGGTTACGGCGAGACTCGCGAACCAAAGAGGGGCAAGTTTCGGAATGAGCATGTGACAGGGCGGCGGAATGGCGCCGCGGACCTGTGCTAAGTGATTGAAATTGTGGTGGGCGCACCAGGGCTCGAACCTGGGACCCGATGATTAAGAGTCATCTGCTCTACCAACTGAGCTATGCGCCCGGAACCAGTCCGGAAGTCCACATCCCCTTGGGGACGGCGTCGTTTAGCAAAGCGATTCCCGGATGTCCAGCAAGCTGGACAAGATTATCCCCGGCCGTCACAAAAACTGCAAGAATACGAAAAAGCCGGTGAAAATCAGCGGCTTCGTCGTGTGCGGAATGATCGATCCGGGCCATTTACATGCGTTCGGGACCGGGACCGCGGTCATGATCCATGCCGTGGCCCGGCCGGTCGCGGTCCATTCCGCTGCGATCGTCGTCGCGGTCGCCCATGCGGTCCATGCCATGCTCGAAGCCGCGGTGGCGCATGCCCTCGCGACCGCCGAACCGGCCTGGCCCGTCCATATGGGTCAGGATGGCCAGCCGGCGCTTCTGGCCGTCATCGAGGGTCTTGTAGAGGGGATCGGCAGCCTCGGCGATGCGCTTCAGCGCGGCCGCCGTAGCGGCCATGGTGTCGGCGCGTTGCTGCAGCCGGACGACCGGATTGTCGGGGGTCTGCGGTCCCTTCGATTCGTCCGGGCGCTCGGCCATCCGCGCATTGGCGCGGTCGATCCGCAGCTTGGCAAAGTCCTTCACGGCGGCTTCCACCGGCGGCCACAGCTTCTCCTGGTCCGGCGTCAGCTTCAGCCCGGCATGCACGGCGGCGATGCGCGCATCGGCGAAGGCGGCGCGATCCTCCGGGTTCATCCGGGCGTGGTGATGCGACCACGGGCGATGCTGGGCGTAGACGGCCGTGGAGCCGGCGAGCACGAGAACGGCGGCGCTGGCGAGCAAAATCTTCTTCATGCGAACCTCCATGGAAAGTTACCTGAAGATGAGCGCCCCCGCTTGCGCCTTCAACTTAAGCTTTGGACAGAAAGGCCTCTGTTACCAAGATGTAATCCACGCCGTCCGGTCACAGCATGCCGAGCGTCCGCGGCAGCCACAGCGACAGTTCGGGCACATAGGTGACGACGCCGAGGAAGGCGATCATGGTGATCAGCCACGGCAGCACCGCGATGGTCAGTTCGGTGATGCCCATCTTGGCGATGCCGGAGGCGACGTAGAGATTGAGGCCGACCGGCGGATGGCACATGCCGACCTCCATGTTGACCACCATCAGGATACCGAGATGCACCGGATGGATGCCGAGCTTGACCGCCACCGGAAACAGGATCGGCGCCATGATCAGCACGATCGAGGTCGCCTCCATGACGTTGCCGGCCACCAGCAGCAGCACGTTGACGATCAGCAGGAAGATCACCCAGTTGACGCCGATGCTGGTAATCCAGTTGGCGATCTGCTGCGGGATGTTCTCGTTGGCCATCAGGAACGAGAACAGCACCGCATTGGTGATGATGTAGAGGATCATCGCGCTCATGTTGGCGGAGGACAGCAGCACCTTGGGCACGTCCTTCAGCGACATGTCCTTGTAGACGAACACCGCGATGAAGAAGGCATAGACCGCGCTGACCGCGGCGGCCTCGGTCGGCGTGAACCAGCCGGCATAGATGCCGCCCAGCACCACCAGGATCAGCAGCAGCCCCCAGATGCAGCGGCGGAACGCGACCCAGCGCTGCGGCCAGCTGGCGCGCGGCAGCCGCGGATAGTCGTTCTTCCACGCCCGGTAGAAGGTGGTGAAGCCGAGCAGCGTCGCCAGCATGATGCCGGGGATCACGCCGGCCATGAACAGCTGTCCGACCGAGGCCGACGATACCCGCGCCCCCGACGGATCGAGCGCCACGCTGCCGCCGGTGGCCACCGAATAGACCACCATGACGATCGACGGCGGGATCAGGATGCCCAGTGCGCCCGACGTGGTGATGACGCCGGCACCGAACTGCTTTGGAAAGCCCTGCCGCACCATGGCCGGCATCATGATCGAGCCGATCGCGATCACGGTGGCGGGCGACGAGCCGGACACCGCCGCGAACAGTGCGCAGGCCATCACCGCGGCGAGGCCGAGGCCGCCATACCAGTGCCCGACCATCGAGGTGGCAAAATTGATCATGCGGCGGGCGACGCCGCCATGGGTCAGGAAATTGCCGGCGAGGATGAAGAACGGGATCGCCATGATCTCGAAATTCTCGATGCCGGTGAACAGTTTCAAAGCCACCGACTCGATCGGCACCGACGTCATCAGGAAGATGAAAGACAGCACGGTGAGGCCGAGCGCGATGGAGATCGGCATGCCGGTCAGCATCAGCGCGACCAGCAGCGTGAAGATCATGGCGCTGCTCATCGGGTGGCCTCCGCCGCGCCGATACCCGGTGCTTCGACCTCGATGCCCTCCACATAGGCGTGGTCATGGTGGGGCAGTTCGTTGTCGCGCCAATAGGTCCAGGCGACCTGCAGGAAGCGGAAGCACATCAGGTAGGAGCCGAGCGGAATGCAGAGGTAGACGATCCAGCTCGGCAGCTCCATGTCGGGCGTGACCTGGTCGGTCTGCATCAGGCCAAAGACGAATTTGGCACCCATCGAGCCGATCACCGCGGTGAAGAACGCGCCGCAGAACAGGCCGAACAGGATGGTGACCTTGCGCCAGCGCGCGTCGAGCTGGTTGACCAGCACGTCGACGCCGACATGGATGCCGGTGCGCACGCCATAGGCGGCGCCGAACTTGGCCATCCACACGAACATGTAGATGCACAGCTCCTGCGCCCAGGACAGGTTGATCGGAAACAGGAAGGGATAGAAGAACGGGATGCCGACCAGATAGCGATGCACCACCGCGATGAAGATGATCACCGTGGCGGCACCGATCAGACACGTGATCAGGATTTCCTCAAGCCGGTCGAGGATGCGCAGAAACATGGTGTCTCCCGGTGAACAACCAACTTCGTCATGGGCAGGATGGGTTTCCCGGACGCGCTGCAGCGTTCTTCACGCTGCTGCGCAGATCCGGGATCCCGGTTTCTTGGCAACAACCGGGACCCCGGATCTGCAGCGCACCACGCCGCTCGAACGATGCTTCGCATCGTCAAGCGGCGCATTGCGCTGCGTCCGGGGAACGATCCCAGGCCTCTAGTTCGTGGTGCCGCGGGTTTCCTTGAGGAATTCCTCGATCAGCGGCTTGCCGACGCGGCCCGCCACGTCGTTGTAGACCGGCTCGACGGCCTTGCGCATCGCGGCGTCCTGCTCCGGCGTCAGCGTCACGAACTCGGTCTTGCCGGACTTCTTCATCTCGGCCAGCGCGTCGTCGTTTTCCTTGGCCGACTGGCCGTTGCCGTAGGCGGTGGCTTCCTTCATGGCCTTTTCAAGCTGGCCGCGGGTGTCGGCCGGAATGCCGTCCCAGAACTTCTTGTTCACCACCACCACATAGCCGATGTAGCCGTGATTGGTCATGGTGGTGAACTTCTGCACCTCGTGCATCTTCTGTGTGTAGATGTTGGAGGGCGTGTTCTCCTGGCCGTCGACCACGCCGGTCTGCAGCGCCTGGTACACTTCCGAGAACGCCATCACCTGCGGGATGGCGCCGAGCGCGCGGAACTGGGCTTCCAGCACCTTGGACGACTGGATGCGGAACTTCATGCCCTTGTAGTCGGACGGCGCCAGCAGCTTCTTGTTGGCGGTCATCTGCTTGAAGCCGTTGTCCCAATAGGCCAGACCGGTCATGCCCTTGGAATCCAGCAGCTTCAGCAGCCGGGCGCCGAGCGGGCCGTCGGTGACCTTACGCAGGGTGGCCAGGTCGGGCAGAATGTAGGGCAGATCGAACACCTCGAATTCCTTGATGCCGATCGGGCCGAACTTGGAGTTCGACGGCGCCAGCATCTGCACGGCACCGAGCTGCAGCGCTTCGAGTTCTTCCTTGTCCTTGTAAAGCTGCGAGTTCGGGTAGACCTCGACCTTGACCCTGCCCTCGGTATATTTCTCGGCGAGTTCCTTGAACTTCTCGGCCGCCAGCCCCTTCGGCGTGTTCGGCGCCACCACGTGGCTGAACTTGATGACGATCGGCGCCTGCGCGGCAGCCGGTGCAATGAATGCGAGCACCGCGACCGACGCTGCCAGGATCAACTTGCGCATGTTTCTCTCCCCATGACGATAGCGGGACTCATTGAACGGCCCCACGCTTGTATGCCAGTTGCAGCAATACAGAGAAGCGGCCGCAAACGCCATTGCCCGTTCGCAGGGGTCTGCGCAAATCTCTTGCTGCAACGCAAAACGCGGCGCCGGAGCGCCGCGTTTAGTTTTATTCACTTGGTTGAAACACCGACCGTGCGCTCCCTCGCCCCGCTCTTGCGGGGAGAGGGCGGGGTGAGGGGCTCTTGCGATCCGCGAATCGAATAGCAGTGTTTAAGCGCAGGCCCTGCCCCTCACCCGACCGGGTTCGCCGGTCGACCTCTCCCCGCCAAGAGCGGGGAGAGGTTAGCAAGCTCACTCCGCCGCCGTGACCTGCGGCATGTCGCGCTGGCGCTTCATGACGATCTTGTTCAGCGCGCCGAGATAGGCCTTGGCGGATGCCACCAGCGTATCGGGATCGGCGGCGCGCGCGGTCATCGAGCGGCCCTCATGTGCCAGCCGCACCGAGACTTCCGCCTGCGCGTCGGTGCCCTGGGTGACGGCGTGGACCTGATACAGTTCCAGCTTGGCCTCGTGCGGCACCAGCGCCTTGATGCAGTTGAACACGGCATCCACCGGGCCGTTGCCCTCGGCCTCCTCGAGCTTCATGACGCCGTCGATATCCAGCTTCATGGTGGCGCGCTGCGGACCGTGGGTGCCGGCGATCACCGTCAGCGACACCAGCTTGATGCGGTCGTGCGCGGCGGTCATTTCCTGGTCGACCAGCGCTTCCAGATCCTCGTCGTAGATGTCCTTCTTGCGGTCGGCCAAAGCCTTGAAGCGCACAAAGGCGTCTTCCAGCTGGTTGGCGCCGAGCTTGTGGCCCATCTCCTCCAGCTTGTGGATGAAGGCGTGGCGGCCGGAATGCTTGCCCATCACCAGCGAAGTCTGCTTCACGCCCACCGTCTCCGGCAGCATGATCTCGTAGGTCTGGGCGTTCTTCAGCATGCCGTCCTGATGGATGCCGCTTTCGTGCGCGAAGGCGTTGCGGCCGACGATGGCCTTGTTGTACTGCACCGGGAACGAGGTCGCCGCCGAGACCACCTTCGACGCCCGCGTCAGCATGGTGGTGTCGATCTTGTTCCAGTAGGGCAGCTTGTCGTTGCGGACCTTCATGGCCATCACGACTTCTTCCAGCGCGGCATTGCCGGCGCGCTCGCCGATGCCGTTGATGGTGCATTCGATCTGCCGGGCGCCGCCGCGGATACCGGCCATGGAATTGGCCACAGCCATGCCGAGGTCGTTGTGGCAATGCACGGAGAACACCGCCTTGTCGGAATTCGGCACGTTTTCGCGCACCCGCTTGAACAGGTCGTAATATTCTTCCGGCACCGAATAGCCGACGGTGTCGGGGATGTTGATGGTGGTGGCGCCGGCCTTGATGGCGGATTCGACGCAGCGACACAGGAAGTCGAATTCGGTGCGGGTGCCGTCCTCGGACGACCATTCGACGTCGTCGGTATGGTTGCGCGCACGCGTCACCGACGAGACCACCAGATCGTGGACCGCATCGGGCTCCATCTGCAGCTTGAACTTCATGTGCACCGGCGAGGTGGACAGGAAGGAGTGGATGCGGCCGCGCTTCGCCGGCTTGATCGCCTCGGCACAGCGGTCGATGTCCTTGGCGCCGGCGCGCGACAATCCGCAGATCACCGAATTCCGGCTGCGCTTGGCGATCTCGTGCACGGCCTCGAAATCGCCGTCGGAGGCGATCGGGAAGCCGGCCTCGATGACGTCGACGCCCATGTCGTCGAGCATCGCGGCGATGTCGAGCTTCTCCTCGAAGGTCATGGTAGCGCCGGGGCATTGTTCGCCGTCGCGCAGGGTGGTGTCGAAAATGATGACGCGGTCCTTGTCGGACCTGTCCTGAACGGACGGGGTGGTGCTGGTCATGGAGAAAATCCTTTGGTCGGGGCGCTGCGGTCTGAGCGCTGAAGGGAGCTGGTTGATCTCACGGTCCCCTGAGTGCCCAGGCCAAAAAGGCCCAGACGGCGCTCAGGGGCAGATAAGAAGCAGCAGCCCGCCGAGAAGGAGGTTGGTCAGCAGCGCAGCCGGAATCGCTTCGGCACCAGCGGCAATCGCCACCGTCCCGTGAACTCCAACATTTTCGCTGCGAATCAGCATTGCCACACCTTCAGGCCCGCATCCTCGACCCAAACCATTGACGGTTCGTTGCCGCAGCGCGCCTTCGTTTCTTCTAAACGAGAAATGCGGCGACCTGCAACGGGTAAAGATGGTCAGCAAGACTGACCTAAATGCCCCGCTCCAAAGCGAAAAAAACGTAGGGCGGGTTAGGCGAAGCCGTAACCTGCCGATCGCACGGCAGCGGATTACGCTGCGCTCATCCGCCCTACGCACTGCCGCAGCGCTGCCTGTTTCCCCTGCCCCGGACTCCGCCTACAACGGCACCGCACGCCAGCGAGGACATCCATGACCACCTTCCTGAAGGGCCTGTCGGCCTTCCCCATCACCCCCGCCGACCCCAGCGGCAAGGTCGATACCTCCGCGCTGCAGCGGCTGCTGGCGCCGCTGGTGGCGGCCAAGGTCGATTCCATCGGGCTGCTCGGCAGTACCGGGACTTATCCGTTCCTGTCGCGCACGGAGCGGCGGCGCGCCACCGACGCGGCCCTCGAACAGAGTGGCGGCAAGATCCCGCTGCTGGTCGGCATCGGCACCCTGAGGACCGACGACGCCATTGCACTGGCGCAGGACGCCAAGGCCGCCGGCGCGTCCGCCGGGCTGCTGGCGGCGGTGTCCTACACGCCGCTGTTCGCTGACGAGGTGTTCGCGCATTTTTCCGCGGTGGCGGCCGAAAGCCGCCTGCCGATTGTGATCTACGACAACTTCGCGACCACACATTTCAAATTCACGCCTGAACTGGTTGGCCGCATCGCACGCATTCCCGGCGTGGTGGCCGTGAAGGGCACGGCGCCGACGCCAGACCTCATTGTCGAGCACCACAGGCAGTTGCGCGAGAACGTACCGGCCGGGTTTTCGGTCGGCTATGCCGGCGACTGGAACGCGACGGAAGCGCTGATCGCGGGCGGCGACGCCTGGTACAGCGTCGCCGCCGGGCTGTTTCCAAACGCCTGCCTGGCCATCGTGCGCGCCGCGCAGTCCGGCAATGCCGCGGAGGCGCGACGCCTCGACGCTGCGATGGCGCCGCTGTGGGCGCTGTTCAAGGAGTTCTCCAGCCTGCGCGTGATGTATGCCGCAGCCGACATCAAAGGCATCTGCGCGGCCGCGCCGCCGCGCCCGATCCTGCCGCTGCCGGATGCCGCCAAGGACAGGATCGCCCAGGTGCTGGAAGCGCTGGCGTTGAGCTAAGGCCGAACTCAGGCCTTCGCCTTTGCCGCGGCCGCCTTGTCCACGGCGGTCTGGGCGTTGGTGGCGCGCTTGCCCTCGTTTTCCAGCGCCGCGCGCACCACCTTGAATTCCTCCTGCGCCTCCTTGCCGACCTTGGGGAAGCGCAGGTCGAGCTTCTCCAGCGCGCCGACGATGGCCGAGCTGATCACCAGCCGGCTGAACCATTTGTGGTCCGCCGGCACCACGATCCACGGCGCCGCCGGGCTCGACGTGTGCCGGATCATGTCCTGGTAGGCCGCCTGGTACTTGTCCCACAGCGCGCGCTCGGCGACGTCGGCCATGGAGAATTTCCAGTTCTTCGACGGCATATCGAGCCGATCCAGGAAGCGCGCGCGCTGCTCCTGCTTGGACACGTTGAGAAAGAACTTCAGCACAACGGTGCCGTTGCGGGCGAGATAACGCTCGAACGCCGAAATATCCTCGAAGCGCTCGCGCCAGATGTTCTTGGTGACCAGCGCCGGCGGTATCTTCTGCTTCGCCAGGATCTCCGGATGCACCCGCACCACCAGACATTCCTCGTAATAGGAACGGTTGAAAATGCCGATGCGGCCGCGCTGCGGCAGGCAGTTGGTCGTCCGCCACATGAAGTCGTGGTCGAGTTCGTTGGACGACGGCTGCTTGAAGGAGGTCACCTCGCAGCCCTGCGGATTGATGCCTTCGAACACCGCCTCGATGGCGCTGTCCTTGCCGGCTGCATCCATGCCCTGGAAAATCAGCAGCAGCGACCAGCGGTCCTGCGCATAGAGCTTTTCCTGCAACTCCCGCATCCTGCCGCGGTTGTCTCCGAGCAGCTTTTCAGCCGCGGCCTTGCTGAGGTCGCCCTTCTCGCCGGGCTTGTGGGCCTTGAGGTGAAACTCCTTCGATCCATCGATACGAAACGGATCGACATAGGATTTCAGGGTGGGCGTGGACGTCTTGTTATTCATGGCCAATGGAACTCCCGGCTGCTTGCGGCGGAACGCTACCGCGCGCCGCAACGCCACGCCAGATGGGGCGCGTCAGGCCGACGCCAGTTGAGCTGCCAGGAACGCCTTGACGTAGGCCGGCGTCGCCGACGTGACATCGCCGATCTCGCGCACCAGATGGATTGCGCTCAGCTCCGGCGACGTCTGCGCGGCGAGATAGGCTTCTATCCTGCTGCGCAGTCCGGTCGCCGTCAGTTCGGAGTCCAGAATCTGGATGATCGCGATCGCCGAGCCCGAGACCACGCAATCCCAGTGGCCGGCTGCGCAGTAATCCGCGCCGGTCAGTCCAGTTTCCTCCTCGACCTCGCGCACGACGCTGCCGGCGATATCGACGACAGCGCCGCGCAAATCGTCGCGGTCCGGCGTTCCCGACGGAAAGTAGATGCGGCCCGCATTCGCGGTTTCAACGCTCATCTCGCCGAGTACGAACGCCCCGTCGGCGGAACGCAGCGCACCCATGCCGAAGCCGTTGAACACGGACTTGTCAGGAAAACCCCAGTCGATCCAGGCCAGCAGGCTGGCGAAATCCGTTTCAAAATACTGTGCCGAAAAACGCCCCGGGCTGAACACCGGATTGCGGCCGAGCAGGACGCGCCCGTTCCAGATCTGCGGCGTCACGCGCTGCCGGCCCGCAAAATGCGCGTCGATCTCGGCGCGCTTCTGCGTGGCGAACGGCCAGTGCCAGTCCTGATAGGTCAGATCGAGCCCGGTGACCCTGTGAATGACCGGCGCCGTCATCGCCGCAGCCTACTTGGCATTGGTCCCTGAGGTCTTGTGCGCCTGGTCGACATATTTGTTGGTCCAGGTCTTGCTCACGTCGATGTTCGCCTTGGCGATTTCCGGCGAACTCTCGCTGAACACTGCGAGCACGGCGGCGGCGCCCTTCGGATCCATCTTGCCATCCAGCGAATACATCGGAATCGTATTCTTCAACGCCGCGAGATACAGCTCCTTGTCTTTGCCGACGATGCCTTCGGGCATCTTCGCCATGATCTCTTCCGCCGAATGGCCATGGATCCAGGTCAGCGTATTGACGATGGCATTGCTCAGCGCCTGCACTTCCTTGTCGTGGGACGCGATCCAGGCCGTGGTGCTGTACAGCGCGCCACCGGGATATTCGCCGCCGAACACGTCCAGCGTGTCCTCCTGCGTGCGGGTGTCGCTGAGGATTTTCAGATCGGAATGAGTGCCCTGCAGCACGGTGACCGCGGGATCGAGCATCACCGCCGCATCGATCTGGCCCTGTTCCATCGCCGCCACCGCGGTCGCGCCGAGGCCGACGCCGATCACCGCCACGCCCGATGAGTCGACGCCGTTCTTCTTCAGCAAATATTTCAGGAAGAAGTCGGTCGACGAGCCCGGCGCGCTGACGCCGATCTTCTTGCCGGCGAGATCCTTGATCGACTTGATCTCGCTGGTGTGCTTGGGCGACACCACCAGCACCAGCCCGGGATAGCGGTCATAGACCACGAAGGATTGCAGCTCCTGCTTCTTGGCGGCGAGATTGACGCAATGGTCGAAATAGCCCGAGACCACGTCGGCGCTGCCGCCGAGCACCGCCTTCAACGCATCCGAGCCGCCCTTCAGGTCGACCAGCTCGACGGCGAGGCCGGCTCTGTCGAATTCGCCGAGCTGCTTGGCCAGCACGGTCGGCAGATAGCACAGGCAGGCGCCGCCGCCGATGGCGATCGTCACCTTGGTCTGCGCCGCGGCGGAACCGCACATCAACGCAATTGCCAGCAATGGCGCGGCCAGTCGGCCCAAAATCGTCTTCATGGTGTCCTCCAGGTTTCTTGTTGCGCGCAGGATAGAACAGTGCGCCGCCGCTGAACAGCGCGCAGTCTATCCCCTGCTCTCCGCGGCATCCGGCTTCCATACCAGCAGGCGCTTCTCGACCACCGTCACCCCGATATCGATCAGGATGACGAAAGCCGACAGCACGAACATGCCGGCGAACACGCCGGCGACATCGAATACGCCCTCGGCCTGCTGGATCAGGTAGCCGAGACCGGCGGCGGAGCCGAGATATTCGCCGACCACCGCGCCGACCACGGCGAAGCCGACCGAGGTGTGCAGCGACGAGAACATCCACGACAGCGCCGACGGCCAGAACACGTGGCGCATCAACTGCCGCTCGCTCATGCCGAGCATGCGGCCATTGTTGAGCACGGTGGCGCCGACCTCCTTGACGCCCTGATAGACGTTGAAGAACACGATGAAGAACACCAGCGTGACGCCGAGCGCGACCTTGGACCAGATGCCGAGCCCGAGCCACAGCGCGAAGATCGGCGCCAGCACCACCCGCGGCAGCGCATTGGCCATCTTCACATAGGGATCGAAGATGGCGGCGACCCGCGGCTGGCGCGCGAACCAGAAGCCCACGAGCACGCCCAGCGTCGAGCCGATCACGAACGCCAGCATCGATTCCAGCAGCGTGATGCCGAGATGCTTCCAGATCACGCCGGAGGCGAACCAGGCGACGATCTGGCTGAAGACATCCACCGGATTGGAGAAAAAGAACGGCGGCAGCAGCACGCGGCCGAACACCGGCACGGTCGTCAGCAATTGCCACAGGCCGAAGAACACCACGGCGACGAGAAGCTGGCACAGCAGCAGCATCGGACGGCTCATGACGGTAGCCTTCTCTGCACCCCTCCCCCTTGCGGGGAGGGGCCGGGGGTGAGGGTCCGCGAGTCGCGATGTCCGAGTTTGGGGTACCCCCCTCCCCGCCCCTCCCCCGCAAGGGGGGAGGGAGCATGCAGCGCGGCGTTTGAGACACGACGAATTTGAACTAATCGCACCATCAGCCCATCGCTCCCGCCGATTGCGCGTAGCCCTTCATCACTTCGTCCTTCAGCACGTTCCAGATTTCCCGATGCAGGGCGTGAAAATCGTGCTGCAGCCGCACTTCAAAGATATCGCGCGGTCGCGGCAGCGCCACGCGCCAGTCGCCGATGATCCGCGAGGCCGGCCCCGCCGACATGATGACGACACGGTCGGCCAGCGCGATCGCCTCTTCCAGATCGTGGGTGACGAACAGCACCGCCTTGCGATCCCTGCTCCACAGGTCCAGCAGCAGGTTGCCCATGATCTGCCGGGTCTGCGCGTCGAGCGGACCGAACGGCTCGTCCATCAAGAGAATCTTCGGGTCGCGGATCAGCACCTGCGCCAGGCCGACGCGCTTGCGCTGGCCGCCGGACATCATGTGCGGATAGCGGTTGGCGAACGCGCCAAGCCCCACCGAGTCCAGCCACTTTTGCGCGCGCTCCAGGGCCTCGCTGCGCGCGACACCGGTGATTTCGAGGCCGATGGCGACATTGTCGAGCGCGGTCTTCCAGGGAAACAGCGCATCGGCCTGGAACAGGTAGCCGGCGAGACGATTCAGCCCGGAGAGCGGCTGGTCAAAGATCCGCACGCTCCCCCCGGCGGGCTTCAGCAGCCCCGCCGCGACGTTGAGCAAGGTGGATTTTCCGCAGCCGGTGGGGCCCACGATGGCGACGAATTCGCCGTCGGCAACCGACAGCGTCGCCTTGTCGACGGCCGTATAGACCCGCGCATCGGCCAGACCGAACGCCACCGTGGCATTCTCCAGCGCAACCGCCGGTGTTGTTGCGGCTGCCAGTGCCTGCACGTGCGTTCCCCGATCTCTTCCAGTTGCCGATGGCTTAGCGCCCCCGCGACAACAATTCAACGGTGCCACGCGGCAAGCCCGCGAGTTGGTCGCCCGCATGCCGTGTGATAGCTTCGCCGGAATGCATTCAAGGTACTCAAGGTACGGCGCATCGAACGGGCTCTTGCTTCACCCTCCCCTGGAGGGGGAGGGTCGGCGCACAGCACGCGAAGCGCGTGTGCGCCGGGGTGGGGTGGAAGCCTCTCGTCTCACGCCCGCTGTCACCCCACCCCGACCGCGCCTGACGGCGCAGTCGCCCCTCCCCCTCCAGGGGAGGGCGAAGCGCGCATGACTTCTGCTCCCATCATCAGCTTTGCCCATGTCGAAAAAAGCTTCGACGGCGGCCGCGTCAAGGCGGTCGATGACGTCACGCTGGATATCGCCGAGGGCGAGTTCCTGGCGATCGTCGGCGGCTCCGGCTCCGGCAAGACGACGCTGCTGCGGCTCGCCAACCGGCTGATCGACGCCGACGCCGGCCGCATCAGCATAGCCGGCGAGGATGTGCGATCGATCGATCCGATCGCCCTGCGCCGCCGCATCGGCTATGTGTTCCAGAGCGGCGGGCTGTTTCCGCATATGAGCGTCGCCGGCAATATCGGCATCACGCCGAAGCTGCTCGGCACGCCGGTCGACGAGATCGCCGCCCGCGTCGACGAACTGCTCGACCTGGTCCGCCTCGACCGCAAGGCACATCGCGACCGCTTCCCCCACGAACTGTCCGGCGGCCAGCGCCAGCGCGTCGGCGTCGCCCGCGCGCTCGCCGCCAGGCCGCGCATCGTGCTGATGGACGAACCGTTCGGCGCGCTCGATCCGCTGACCCGCGACGCGCTGGGCGACGACTATCGCGCGCTGCACGACAAGCTCGGCCTCACCACCGTCATGATCACCCATGACATGACGGAGGCCATCCTGCTCGCCGACCGCGTCGCGGTGATGCGCTTCGGCAAACTGCTGGCGCAAGGCACGCCCGCGTATCTCTCCGCGAGCAGCGACCCGTATGTCGGTGAGCTGATGCGCACGCCGCGCCGCCAGGCCGAGCGGCTGGCGCTGCTGCTCGGAACGGGCGCCACATGAGCCTGTTCAGCGATCCGCGCTGGGGCGAGGCGCTCGGCCATCTCGCAGACTATCTCGGCAACCATGTCCGCGTCAGCGTCACCGCGCTGGCGCTCGGCCTGGTCGTCAGCCTGCCGCTGGCTATTGTCGCGCGCCACCGCCCGTTTTTGCGCGGCACCCTGCTCGGCGTTGCCAGCATCGTCCAGACCGTGCCCGGCCTGGCGCTGCTGGCGCTGTTCTATCCGCTGCTGCTGGCGCTCGCGGCCTTGTCGCTGCAATGGTTCGGTGCCGGCTTCTCGGCGTTCGGCTTCCTGCCGTCGGTGCTGGCGCTGGCGCTGTATTCCATGCTGCCGGTGCTGCGCAACACCATCACCGGGCTTAACGGCGTCGATCCCGCGCTGACCGAAGCGGCGCAGGGCGTCGGCATGACGGAGCGGCAGTCATTGTTCATGGTCGAACTGCCGCTGGCGCTGCCGGTGATCATGGCCGGCATCCGCACCTCCTCCGTGTGGGTGATCGGTACCGCCACCCTGTCGACGCCGATCGGCCAGGCCAGCCTCGGCAACTACATCTTTGCGGGCCTGCAGACCCAGAACTGGGTGTTCGTGCTGTTTGGCTGTTTTGCCGCGGCGATCCTCGCGCTCGCCGTGGACCAGTTGCTGGCGTTGATCGAGACCGGCATCCGGCTGCGCAGCCGGGCCCGCACCGCGCTCGGCACCATCGGTATCGCTGCCCTCGTGGTTGCCACCCTGGTGCCCGCGCTGAGCCGCGCACAGTCCACTTACACGGTGGGCGCAAAAACCTTCACCGAACAATATGTGCTGGGCGCGCTGATGGCGCAGCGGCTGCAGGCCGCCGGACTCTCGTCCGGCACGCGGCAGGGCCTCGGCTCCAACGTGATCTACGATGCGCTGGCTTCAAACGACATCGATGTCTACGTCGACTATTCCGGCACCCTGTGGGCCAACCAGTTTCACCGCACCGATATACTGCCGCGCCAAAAACTGCTCACCGAGCTGAAGGCCACACTGGAAAAGAGCAACATTACTTTGCTCGGCGAACTCGGCTTCGCCAATGCCTATGCGCTGGTGATGCCGCGCCAGAAGGCGGAAGCGTTGGGCATCAGGACCGTCGCCGACCTCGCGGCGCGCGCATCGTCCATGACCATCGCCGGCGACTACGAGTTCTTCTCGCGACCGGAATGGGCCGGGCTGCAAAAAGCCTACGGCCTCGGCTTCCGCACGCAGCGAACGATGCAGCCGGATTTCATGTATGCCGCGGTGGCCTCCGGCGAGGTCGACGTCATCGCCGGCTACACCAGCGACGGGCTGATCGCCAAATACGATCTGGTGGTGCTGGACGATCCCAAGGCTGCGATCCCGCCTTATGACGCGATCCTGCTGCTGTCGCCGAAGCGTGCGAACGATGAAAAGTTAAAGGCCGCGCTGCAACCGCTGCTCGGCCGCATCGACATCGCCACCATGCGCGAAGCCAATCTTCGCGCGGCAGGTGGTGACGGCAACAGCTCACCTGAGGCAGTGGCGCGCTGGCTGTGGGAGAAGGTGGGGACGAAGTAGCCGAAGCGCGCTTCTTCCTTCTCCCCCGCGCGAAGCGAAGCTTCGCTAGGTGGGAGAAGGTGGCGCGGACGAAGTCCGCGACGGATGAGGGGGGTTCTGGGCGCGGAGCTCGTGGCTACCCCTCACCCGGCCGCGCTGTCGCGCGTCCACCCTCTCCCACCCTGCAAAGCTTCGCTTTGCTTGGGGGAGAGGGAAGAAAGCAAGCCCGCGCGCTTTCGTTATTGCCCTACAAATTCTTGATCATCCCCGCGTCGATCAGCAGGCGGTTGAAACGCCGCGCTTCGGCGCCGTCCTTGCAGGCATAGAACATGCCGCCACAGCGCAGCATGATCTTCTTCTGCTCCTCGAACGAGGGATCGAGCGGGATGCCGGCGGCTTCCTGGATCACCAGCGGCAGATAGGGACCGTCGATGGTGTCCATCGCAGTCGGGCTCTTCACCGGCTCGAAATTGACCGCGTCGATGGCGTAGTAGGTCGCGTAATAGCGTGGATCGTAGGACATCAGCTTCTTGCCGACGCCCGCCTCGTCGAGCTTGGGGTCCAGCACGTGCGGCGAGAATTCCGGCTGGTGGTCGCCGTAGCGCACGATCAGGAATGGCTGCGCCGGAAACTGCTTCTTGAGCCGCGCGATGAACGCCGCGAAGTTGTCGGCGCTCATGGTCTGGCGGCGCAGATACTCGTCGACCACCGGCTCGTTGCCCGGCGCGCGCCAGCCCGGCATCAGGTCGGGCCGGAACTTGGTCTCCCACGGAAAATGATTGGCGGCGAGATAGACGAACATGAATTGCGGCGTCGCCGGATCCTGCTGCGCCAGCTTCTGCACCGCCTTGTCGTAGAAGAAGCTGTCGGGCTCCACCGCCTTGGCGCCGAGATCGTGGGCATCGAAGAAATGCTGCATGCCGGTGGTGAGCTGGAAATTGCGCGCGCTCATGAAGCCGCCGTTGGCCGGATACAGTGCCGTGGTGTTGTAGCCGCAGCGGCGCAGCGCCAGCGGCAGGCCGCGCGTGACGCGGCCCGACGCGATCCGCGTGACGAAATAGGCAAACGGCCCGAACGAGCGCGACGACAGGCCGGCCAGCACGTTGTACTCGGTGTACCAGCTCGGCCCGCCATTGCTCTCGGCGAGAAATTTCCGCGCCCGGCCGTCATACGAGTTGAAGTGACTGCCGTAGCCCGCCGGCGTCTTCACGTCGGCGGCATTGCGGATGTCGAACGACGACTCGTCATGGATCATGATGATGTGCGGCCGCCGCCCGGCGGGATGGCAGGAATCCACCAGCGGCATCTTCAGCCGCTCGGCGGCCACCGCGTCGGATTGCATGAAACCGTAATTGGCGAAGTCGGACACCGCGGTGACGCCGGAACGCGCGAACTTCGACAGGTAGCCGTCGTCGTAATAGCCGCGCCAGGCCTCGTCCGGCCAGACGAAGGCATAGCCGACCATGCCGGCGAGGCATGTCAGCGTCGCCGCCACCGCCGGCAGCCGGCGGATGCGGAACGGATCGAGCCACCACAGCGCATACATCAGCGGCAGCGTCAGCGCCGCCGCCCCGATCGCCGACCAGCGCAGGTTCGGGAAGATGGTGAACAGGAAGGCAGCGGTATCGCGGTCGATCACCATCAGGTCGACGAAATTGGCGGTCATCTGCACCACGTCGTGCTTCAGCCGCGACAGCAGCACCAGGATGACCACCAGGGTCAGCGACAATGCAGCCGACAGCGCCGGGCGGCGCAGCAGTGCGATCCAGAAGAAGTTGAGGATGCCCCAGGCCAGCACGAAGCCGATCCGCGAGCTGAAGTCGGTCTCGGTCTGGAACATCACCAGCATCGCGCCCAGATGCGGCGTCGCCACCGCAAGCGGGCGCCACACCCCCATCGAGGCGGCGGCAGCGGTCGTGGTGGTGGGCACTGGATTGAGCGGAGCCGCCATGGCGGGACGCGAACACCACCGGAGAGGCCCTGGCCTTGGCTGGCGGCGGCCAGAAGGCAAACGACGCAGCCGGACACTGCAACGTGTCATAAAAATGTAACGGAATAGACATGAACAGGCAATGAACTTGGCGCAGCCGGGAATCGGACCTGGCCGGATCCGCTGCCCCCGCCGGTCTTCCGCGGTAACCTTGTCGCGCTCGTGCCGTCCCGGCCACTCGCCCCGGCGAGATCGGGCCGGCGCGCCCTCGCTTGATCCAGATCATGGCCCGCCGACGCCTCAACCGTATTGAAGCGACATGGCCGAGCTTCTCTCCTTGCACAGTCCTGACAGGTGGCTTCCGGTTTCCGTCGTACCGAAGGGACTGCCGGTGGAAGTATCGGTGATCGACGACAGCGGCTTTCATGCCCTGGTCGTGGCCTGCCGCTGGAACGGCAAGGCATGGGCCGGCGTGTCGACCCGAAAGCATCTGGATATCGCGCCCACCCACTGGCGGCCATGGTCGGACGACAGGTCACGCCGGAATCTGGCCATATCGCGGGTCTGGATCAGATACGGCTTCCGGTCCGTCCGGTCCTGATCCCGCGAAAGCGGCAACGCAACGTGCCGAATGCACGACGCGCCCGCGACCGAAGCCAGGACCATCGCTGCAGCGACATTCGAAGTGTTCGGCCGGACCCTACGCGTCCGTCTCCGGCGCCGCCGTCGACAGCCACCAGCCGTCCCCGGCGAACCAGCAGGTGTCGTCCTGCGGCTCATCGATCCGGAATGATCGCACTCCGGCCCACTGCCCCGCAAAGGCTTCGATCAAAGAAGGGCTGGATCCTGCATCCTGCCGGCCCTCGCAGGGAATGAAGCGGGCGCGCGAGACGAATCTTGCGGGCCAGCGCAAGCCCCGCTCGGGTCGGGTGATCATCAGCATGCCGCCCAGTCCGCGTTCGGGCTGCAATGGGAACAGCAAGCGGCCGCCCGGGCGCAGCGCATCGATCCACGCCCAACTCGGTTGCGTGATGCCGGCGCAGACATAGACCACATCGACCTTCGGCAGATCGTCTGCGATCCCTGACGTGGCGCGGACATCGACCTGAGGCCAGTTCTTCAGATTGTCCGCGGCGCGCGCGGCAAGATCCTCATCGATTTCGTAGGCGTGGACTCGCCCCTCATCGCCGACCAGTTCGGCCAGGATGGCGCTGTAATATCCGGTCCCGGTGCCAACCTGAACGACAGTTTCTCCGGCCTTGACGTCCACGGCTGCAAGCCACACGGCATGCGCACTTGGCGAGCCGATGTTGAGGCCACGGCTGACATCCAGCGCGACAAGGACGTCCTGATAGATGAACACGGGATCGTCGTTCGGCGTTTCCGCATAACGGACGGCATTGCCCATGACGAACCACGGACCCGGCCCAACGAACGGCTCTCGCGGTACCGCGGCGAACGCCTCCTGCACGCGCGGACTTCGCTCGCCGGCGACCAGGCAGGCGTAGAACGATCTCAGTCTTTGCGATTGATCGCTCATCAGGCATCACGAGATTGAGGTTATCAGATACCTAACCATAAACCGGAAACGGGACCGCGTCACCGCGATCCCGTTCCAATCGACATATCGTATCCCGGCTTCACCCGAACCAACGGTCCGGCCTAAGCCTCTCCCCGCCTGCGGGGAGAGGTAAGAAGGCGACGCTTAGTTCTTGGTCTTGTCGACCAGCGCGCCCTTCTTGATCCAGGGCATCATGTCGCGCAGCTTGGCGCCGACTTCCTCGATCTGGTGGCTGGCCATCTTGGCGCGGGTGGCCTTGAACGAGGTCTGGTTGACCTTGTTCTCGAGCATCCAGTCGCGCGCGAACTTGCCGGCCTGGATGTCCTCGAGCACGCGCTTCATCTCGGCCTTGGTCTCGGCGGTGACGATGCGCGGGCCGGTGACGTATTCGCCGTATTCCGCGGTGTTGGAGATCGAGTAGTTCATGTTGGCGATGCCGCCTTCATAGATCAGGTCGACGATCAGCTTCACTTCGTGCAGGCACTCGAAGTAGGCCATCTCCGGCGCGTAGCCGGCTTCCACCAGTGTCTCGAAGCCGCCCTTGATCAGCTCGACCAGGCCGCCGCAGAGCACGACCTGCTCGCCGAACAGGTCGGTCTCGCACTCTTCCTTGAACGAGGTCTCGATGATGCCGGCGCGACCGCCGCCGATGGCGGAGGCGTAGGACAGGCCGAGGTCATGGGCGTTGCCCGAGACATCCTTGTGGATCGCGATCAGGCAGGGCACGCCGCCGCCGCGCTGGTATTCGGAACGTACGGTGTGGCCGGGGCCCTTCGGCGCGATCATCAGCACGTCGAGGTCGGCGCGCGGGTCGAGCAGGTTGAAGTGCACGTTGAGGCCGTGGGCGAACACCAGCGCCGCGCCGTTCTTCATGTTGTCGTGCATGTGCTCGCGGTAGATGTCGCCCTGCAATTCGTCAGGAGTCAGCATCATCATGATGTCGGCCCACTTGGCGGCCTCGGCGACTTCCATCACCTTGAAGCCGGCGGCTTCGGCCTTCTGTGCCGAGGTCGAGCCCTTGCGCAGCGCGATCGCCACGTCCTTGACGCCGGAATCCTTCAGGTTCAGCGCGTGGGCATGGCCCTGGCTGCCGTAGCCGACGATGCAGACCTTCTTGCCCTTGATCAGGTTCAGGTCGGCGTCGCGATCGTAATAAACTCGCATGGGTCGTTCCTTTATTCGGCAACTATCTGTCGCGTTGCCTGCTCGAAGCGGTCAGAGGCCGAACGGCCGCTGACCATGAATTGCCGCCGGTTTCTAGGGCGACGAAAGCCGCGAGACAAGCCCGCGACGGTGATTTGTGTGATGTATCGGGCTCATGGCTCGTGCAGCACCGGATACAGCGAGGCCAGCAGCAGTACCGCCATGGCGACGTTGAAGACGCGCACGGCGGCGGGCGATTTTACCAGCGATTGCAGCGCGGTGCCGGCCAGCGCCCAGGTCACCGTGGAGCCCAGGCCGAGCAGCAGCGACAGCGCCACCTGCACCATGACGTTCCACGGATAGCTGGCGATGGCCGCATAGGCGGTGATGGTGCCGATCGCCATCACCCAGCCCTTGATGTTGATCCACTGGAACAGCGCCGCGCCGAAGAAGGTCATCGGCCTCCTCTGCTCGACCGCGCCGGGATCGGGCGGGCCTGCCATTCCTATCGCAACTGCGAGATAGACCAGATAGGCCGCGCCGGCATATTTCAGCGCGGTCTGCAGCCATGGATAGGTGGTGAACACCGCGCCCAGGCCGAGACCGGTCACCGCGATCATGAAGGCGAAGCCGAAGGTCACGCCGGCCATGTGCGGCAGCGTGCGGCGGAAGCCGAAGTTCAGGCCCGACGCCAGCAGCATGATGTTGTTCGGCCCCGGCGTGAAGAACATCACGGCGGCGAACACCACGAAGGCGATGAGGATGGGCTGCGACATGGCGACTAGCCCACTTCCACGAGCACGGGCGGCCGCGGCGACAGCAGCATCACCGCGATGCCGCAGATCACCACGATCATGCCGGCCAGCCGCAACGGGCCGAACTGCTCGTCATAGACGATGGCCGACGCGCCGGCGCCGATGAACGGCACCAGCAATGCAAACGGCACCACCTGCGCGGCGGAGTAGTCGTGCAGCAGGCGGCCCCAGATCCAGTAACCGAGCGTCGTACCGGCAACGGCCATGGCCAGCACGCACAGCGCCGCCGCCAGCGAGACATGGGTCAGCGACTGCCAGGTCAGCGCCGGGCCATCGACGAGAAACAGCACCGTGAGCAGTGGCGCCATGGCGATCAGGCTGATCCAGGCGAACAGATCGAGCATCGACGCGCCCTTCGCCCGACGCAGCAGCAGATTGAAGATCGCAAAGCTGACCGGCGCCGTCATCAGCACGGCAAAGGCCCACACGCTGAAATCGTAGCCGACCGTGAAGCAGATCAACAGTAGGCCGCCGGTGGAAATCGCGATCCCGAGCACCTGCAACCGGGTCGGCAATTCGCGCAGGAACAGCGCGGCAAAGGCCACCGTGAACAGCGCCTGGCTCTGCACGATCACCGCGGTCAGCCCGGCCGGCACGCCATGGGCGATGCCGTAGGTCTGCGCCAGGAATTGACACACCAGCAGCCAGCTGATGCCGACGATCAGCGCCCACGACAGTTTCGGCCGCGGAATGAACAGGCAGGGCAACGCCGTGATGGCAAAGCGCAGCGCCGTCAGCAGCGTCGACGACATTTCGCCAAGCGCAAACCGGGTCAGCACGAAGCCAAGCCCCCAGATCACGGCCACCGCGACCGCCAGTGCGATATCGAACGGTTTCATGATTGCAATGCGCGCGAGGCTACATCCCCTCAGGGCCGCGACCGATGGCGGCGACGCCGGTACGTGCAACTTCGACCAGCCCGAGCGGCCGCATCAGGTCGATGAACTGGTTGATCTTGCCGGTGTTGCCAGTGATCTCGAACACGAAACTCTCGATGGTGGCGTCGATGACCCGGGCGCGGAACGCCTCCGCCAGCCGCAGCGCCTCGACGCGGTGATCGCCGGTGCCGCGCAGCTTGACCATCGCCAGCTCGCGCTCGATGGAGCGGCCCGAGGTGGTCATGTCGACCACCCGGTACACCGGGATCATGCGGTCGAGCTGATGCTTGATCTGCTGGATCACCATCGGCGTGCCGGTGGTGACGATGGTGATGCGCGAGACGTGCTTCTGGCTCTCGGTCTCCGAGACGGTGAGGCTCTCGATGTTGTAGCCGCGGCCGGAGAACAGGCCGATGACCCGCGCCAGCACGCCGGGCTCGTTCTGCACCAGCACGGACAGCGTGTGGGTCTCGTTGGCATCATGGCGATCTTCCATGAAGTAGGCGGAGGCGGGCTGTTCCATTGTCGTCCTCGTCGGTCTCAATCAGTTCAACTCATCTCAGTCTGTCATCCCCGCGAAAGCGGGGATCCAGTAACCGACGTTGCCGATGATAGACACCACCGTCGGAGATTACTGGGTCGCCCAGTCCTGGCGCGCAATTGCGCGCAGGCCGGGCGATGACAGCAGAGTGTGGGGCACTACTTATTTGCATCACACCAGCGCGCCGCCGCCGGCGAAGGCGAGTGCGGTGGCTTCGTCGTTGGCTTCCGCCGGCAGCAGCATCTCGTTGTGCGCCTTGCCGGACGGGATCATCGGGAAGCAGTTTTCCAGATTGGCGACCCGGCAGTCGAACAGCACCGGCTTCTTCACCTTGATCATCTCGTGGATCGCGCCGTCGAGATCGCCGGGCTTGCTGCACTGAAAACCGACGCCGCCATAGGCGTCCGCCAGCTTGACGAAGTCCGGCAGCGCTTCGGAGTAGGAATGCGACAGCCGGTTGCCGTGCAGCAGCTGCTGCCACTGCCGCACCATGCCCATGTACTGGTTGTTGAGAATGAAGATCTTGATCGGCAGTTCGTGCTGCACCGCCGCCGACATTTCCTGCATGGTCATCTGCACCGAGGCGTCGCCGGCGATATCGATCACCAGCGAATCCGGATGCGCCACCTGCACGCCGAGCGCCGCCGGCAGGCCGTAGCCCATGGTGCCCAGGCCGCCCGACGTCATCCATCGATGCGGCTCCTCGAAGCCGTAGAACTGCGCCGCCCACATCTGGTGCTGACCGACCTCGGTGGTGATGTAGGTGTCGAGATTCTTCGTCGCCTCGAACAGCCGCTGGATCGCGAACTGCGGCAGGATCACGTCGTTGTTCTTCTTGTAGGCCAGCGAGTTGCGCGCCCGCCAGCCGGCGATGTCCTTCCACCACGCCTTGGTATCCGGCTTCTTCGCCTCCGCCTTGAACACCTGCAGGATGTCGCCCAGCACATTGCCGCAGTCACCGATGATCGGCACGTCGACGCGGATGTTCTTGTTGATCGACGACGGATCGATGTCGATGTGGATCTTCTTGGAGTTCGGCGAGAACGCATCGGTGCGGCCGGTGATGCGGTCGTCGAAGCGCGCGCCGACGCACAGCATGACGTCGCAGTCATGCATCGCCATGTTGGCCTCGTAGGTGCCGTGCATGCCCAGCATGCCCAGCCAGTTCGGTCCCGACGCCGGATAGGCGCCGAGTCCCATCAGCGTCGAGGTGATCGGAAAGCCGGTGACTTCGACCAGCTCGCGCAGCAGTGTTGAGGCCGCGAGGCCGGAGTTGATGACGCCGCCGCCGGAATAGATCACCGGCCGCTTGGCATTGGCCAGCAGCGCCACTGCCTTGCGGATCTGTGCCGCGTCGCCCTTGACCCGCGGCGTATAGGAGATGTGCACGTCGGACTTGCGCGGCGGATGATAGGTGCCGGTGGCGAACTGCACGTCCTTCGGCACATCGACCACAACCGGGCCGGGCCGGCCCGAGGTGGCGACGTAGAACGCCTCGTGCAGAACCTTGGCGAGATCCTTGACGTCGCGCACCAGCCAGTTGTGCTTGGTGCAGGGGCGCGTGATGCCGACAGTGTCGCATTCCTGGAACGCGTCGTTGCCGATCAGGTGCGTCGGCACCTGTCCGGTGATGCACACCATCGGGATCGAATCCATCAGCGCGTCGGCCAAAGGCGTCACCATGTTGGTGGCGCCCGGCCCCGACGTCACCAGCACCACGCCCGGCAGACCGGTGGAGCGCGCATAGCCTTCCGCCGCGTGGCCGGCGCCCTGCTCGTGGCGCACCAGGATGTGCTCGACCTCGCTCTGCTGGAAGATCTCGTCATAGATCGGCAGCACCGCGCCGCCGGGATAGCCGAAGATGTGCTTGACGCCATGGTCGGCGAGCGCGCGGACGATCATCGCCGCGCCGGTCATCTGGTTGGGATCGTGCGGCTTGCTGTCACTCATGGCTGGCTCCGGATGCGCCCTTTGGCGCGGCTTGGTCGGTCGAAGAGGAAGGATCGGTTCGGACAATAAAAAAGGGCCCCGTCAAGGACCCCAGCACACCGCCTGCGAGTGGATGGCCTTAGCCACCCCCGGCGGTGTGCCTGGGTACGACGACAATAAGGAGCTGGGTAATTTTGTTGCGCATGTGGTCGCTCGGACGTTCCAAAGGTTGCGCAATACATACCGGGCCAAAGCTGGAAGTCAAGCGAAGTTGCCGGTATCGCGCCGAATTGCAGCCTAGCCGGGTCTTTTGCGTTCGGCGAGCGCAAAATGGGGCGGGCAGCCCTGCGCTCGTGGTGCCGACAAGGCAGCCCGACCACCACCCTCATGGTGGGGAGGCGCGAAGCGCCGTCTCGAACCATGAGCCTGCCCAGGTCGCGCAGCAACGCACGCATAACGCTACGCCGCGTTCACCAACGGCGTTGCGCGTTCGATCCGCGCGAGGTCTTGCGGCGAGTGCATCGCTTCCCAGAGGTCGTTGCGGCGCTGCACGTTCAGCCAGAAGTCCGGGCCATTGCCGAACACGCGCGCCAGAATGAGCGCCGTCGCCGCGGTCACATTACGACGGTTGTTGCACAGCTCGTTCACATGCTTGCGCTGGACGCCCATCGCCTTGGCCAACGCCGCCTGCGTCAGTCCAAAGGGTTGCATGAATTCCTCTACCAGTATCTCGCCGACCGTCGCCGGCTTGCGCTTGGTCATTACCATGTGTCGCCTCACCGGTTTACGTGTCACCGTGCAATGATTCCGACAGCTTCCCCGCCGCCTCCTCCGGCGTCACCCATTCAAACTCCGGCAGCTGGTGCCGGAACCAGGTGAACTGCCGCTTGGCATAGTGCCTTGTATCGGCGCGGCCGATCACGGCAGCCTCTTCCATCGACAGCTCGCCGGCGAGATACCTCATCAGCGCCGGCACACCGTGGGCCTTCATTGCCGGCAGCAGCGGATCGAGCTTTCGCGCCGCCAGCGCCGCAACCTCGTCGAGCGCGCCTGCCCCCAGCATCACATCGAAGCGCGCGTCGATCCGCGCATAGAGCTCCTCGCGCTCCGGCGTCAGGAACAGCGCCGTAAAACTGTCCGGCGGCAACAGCGGGGGCAGCGCGTCGGCGTGCCAGTCGGTGAGCGAACGACCGGTGGCCTCCACCACTTCCAGCGCCCGCGCCACGCGGCTGCGGTCGCGCGGATTGAGCCGCTGCGCCGATGCGGGATCGCGCAGGCTGAGCGCCGCATGCAGCGCTTCCGGCCCGTCGCGCTCGAGCCGCATGCGAACGTCATCGCGGACCTCCGCCGCGATCGGCGGCACGTCGGACAGCCCCGATGTCAGCGCCTTGAAATACAATCCTGAGCCGCCGGTGAAGATCGGCAGACGATCTTGCGCGCGCACCTCGGCCAAAACCTGCGCGGCCTCGGCGACCCATGCGCCGGCGGAAAAGTTCACCGCGGCGTCGACGGTGCCGTAAAGCCGGTGCGGCGCCAGCGCCTCCTCCTCAGCGCTCGGCCGCGCGGTGAGCACGCGCAGGTCGCGATAGACCTGCATGGAATCGGTGTTGATGATCACCCCGCCATGCGCCTGCGCAAGGCGCAGCGCCAGCGCCGACTTGCCGCTGGCGGTCGGCCCTGCGATAAGCAGCGCTCCGCGCTCTCTCCCGGAATTCATCATGTCTCTCGTTGCGACGCTCATCTGCCATCCCGCCAATCCCGCCCTCGATAGCACGGTGCTGGACGGCGCGCGCGCGGCGCTGCCGGGTCCGAACCATGCCGAGTGGCTGTTCGACGGCGTCGCCGCCGACATCTTCTTTTCCAGCGACGACGACATGCTGGCGATCGCCGAGCGGCTGCGCGCGTCGCGCGGCGACCAGCCCATCGACATCGTCGTGCAGCCTGCCGCCTCCCGGCGCAAGAAGCTTTTTCTCGCCGACATGGACTCCACCATGATCGGCCAGGAATGCATCGACGAGCTCGCCGACTTCGCCGGGCTCAAGGCCCATGTCGCGGCCATCACCGAACGCGCGATGCGCGGCGAGATCGAATTCGAGCCGGCGCTGCGCGAACGCGTGGCGCTGCTCAAGGGCATGCCGGTCGGCGTCGTCGACGAGGTGCTGGCCAGTCGCATCACCCTGACCCCGGGGGGCCGCGAACTGGTCGCTACCATGCGCGCCTTTGGCGCCTACACCTGCCTGGTCTCCGGCGGCTTCACGCTGTTCTCGCGCCGGATCGCCGAATTGCTGGGTTTTCAGGAGAACCGCGCCAACGAACTACTGGTCGACGACGGCAAGCTGCGCGGCGAAGTCGTCGAGCCGATCCTCGGACGCGCGGCAAAACTCGCCACGCTCGTCGACCTCAGGGAGTCCTTCGACATCGACGACATCGACACGCTGGTGGTCGGCGACGGCGCCAACGACCTCGCGATGATCCAGTCGGCCGGCCTCGGCATCGCCTATCATGCCAAGCCGGCCGTCGCCGCTGCCGCCCATGGCCGCATCGACTTCGGCGACCTCACCGCGCTGCTTTACGCGCAGGGCTACAAGCGCAGCGAGTTCGTCGGCGGGTAACGCCGGCGCTCAGGGCGCACAGACATCATCCATCTCGCTATTGACTATTGTCCTAATTTGGACTAATAGTCCCCTCGTCCTGCTCAACGAGGGGCGCTGTCATGAGGCGTCTTGAGAGTGGAGCCGGATGCGGTGTCCCGCGCGTGTGCCTCGCAAGCACGCCCCGGGAGGCTGGGGTCACCGTCCGGGCCCACTACGGGGCTCTGCCGCTTTGTGCCGGCTGGACGGGGACAGGCAACGGCGGGAAACCGCCGGGAGGG
>DATCUS010000020.1:0-20928 GCA_036561845.1 Tardiphaga sp.
GGCTGCCACCCTGGCGGCCGCATCGCGGGCCGCCTTGGTCTCGTCCTGATAGGCGAACAGCGCCTGCCCCAGCAGCGGCGTGGATTGCAGGCCCGGCAATTCCAGCAGCGCGCCGCTGGGACGGCTCAGTTCGGCCTTCACATAGCCGCGCGGATCCGACGCCGCGTTGACGATGTCGCCTGACGCGCCGCCGCGCGCACCGAAGCCGAATCGGTTCAAGGCCACCAGAGCGGCTTGCGGATCGCGGGCCATCGATTATCCCTTGAATGGTCTTCCCATGCCGGCTGGCGGGGGTAGAATCGCCGCAGCGCATCATCATGCGCCATTGCCGATGAACCCGGCCTGAAAAACCCGGTGAAAGTTTGACCCGTCTCATGACAAATCCGACAGGCAGCCCCGCCGCCGCCGCGCGCAGCGTGATTTGCGAACAATGCGGCACTGCGTTCTCCTGCGCGCTGTCCGGCGACTGCTGGTGCATGGCGGAACCGGTGCGGCTGCCGCTGCCGACCGCCGGCGGCACCGATTGCCTGTGCCCGGACTGTCTGCGCAAGGCGGCCGACGCCGCGGCGTGGCAGGTCGACGCCGTGCTGCTCGACATGGACGGCACGCTGCTCGACACCGAACGCGTCTATCTGGCGAGCCTCAACATCGCGCTGGCGCAGCTCGGCTTCGGCGACGGCACCGCGCTCGGCCACGCCATGATCGGCATTCCCGGGCCGGAATGCGAGGTCATGCTGCGCGCGCATTTTGGCATGGACTTTCCGATGGCGGAGCTTAACGACGCCTATGTCATCAGGCGCGACGAGATGCTGCGCGCGGGCATGCCGCTGAAGCGAGGGGCCGTCGAATTGCTCGATGCGCTGCAGCTGGCCGCCTGCCCGATCGCGCTGGTGACCTCGTCATCGCGGCTCACCGCCGAACAGCATCTAACAGCCGGCGGCATCCGCGCGCATTTCGAGACGCTGCTGACCCGCGACGACGTCGCGCGCGGCAAGCCGCATCCCGACCTCTATCTGCTGGCCGCGCAGCGGCTCGGCGTCGCGCCTCGGGCCTGCGTCGCCATCGAGGATTCCGGCCCCGGCATCGCCTCGGCCTACAGCGCCGGCGCGATCCCGCTGATGGTCCCCGATATCATCGCGCCCGATGCCGAAACCCGCGCGAAATGCGCCGCTGTCGTGCCCGACCTGCATGTCGCGCTGACACTGCTTCAGCATTGCGGCGGGCTCGGGAGATAGCGGCGTCGCGGTTCGGCGCGCCCCCCGCAATTCAAATACAATCCGAGCGATTTCATCCACGTCTTGCTGACCCTGCCGGGATCTGCACGGTGGAAGCTTACCGGGCGTTAAACAGCGCGGCGCAATCTCGGATTGCATACCCGCCTGCGAGATCCTCCGATGAATCGCCTCTTCCTGTTTGTCAGCATTGTCGCCGCGACCTTCATCGTCGGCGTCTGGGCCGCGCGGGGATTTCCCACCCATTCGCTGTTCCGTCCACCGGTGGCGCAGTTGCAGCCCACCCTGGACGCGACGTTCGGCAACGACCAGAGCGAGGAACGCCGCGAGCGGCGCGCGCAGCAGGCGCTGGCCGATCCCGACAATGCCAAACGCAATCCGCTGCGCATGGACGCGCTGCAGGCCGCAACCGGCTACGCGCTGTCGCCGTGCGACGCCGGCATGAAGGCCAATCTGGTCGCTGCCACCAGGGCCTATGCCGCGGGCTACGGCGAATTTGCAAAATGCAATCCGATGTTCAGCAACTGCGATCCGGTGCTGGAGAAAGCCAATGTGATGTATGGGTCGCCGCTCGACCTGCGGGTGCGGGACGCGCTGCATGCGGCGTTCGAAAAAGGCGGCATCAGCAAGCAGGATTTTCCGCCGAACATGCAGATGAGCGTGATGGTGCTCGCCAACAGCCAGGGCGACCCGGTCTCGGCCTGCGCCCGCCCGGCCGACAGACCTCTGCGATGAAAGCATTTTTCACGCTGGCTGCGGTCCTGCTGCTCTGGCAGATCGCCGTCTGGACCTTCGCGCCGCCCGTCGCGCCGCCGAAGACGCCGGCGGGCGACGGCAAACCCTACGACGCAAACGAGAAGTACGACGTCGACGCCCGTATCAGCCAGCGGCAGGACGCGTTTCGCGCACTCGGCCAGCCGACCGGCAGCCTGTGCACTGAAGCCGGCCGCAAGTCCTTTATCGGTGGGCTCGGTCATTACTACTATCACCGCCAGAACCAGACCGAACGCTATCCAGAGATTCACGGTCAACTCGGCGCCGACTACATCGCAAAGCAGTTTTCGAGCACCGATGACAAGCGCATCGACCGCTTGACCCAGGAGCTTTACAGCCGAGGTTATCTGAAGCCCGACGATTTCGAACCCGTGGCACGCAGGATGATCGCGGTCGTGGTCAAGGGCGAACGCATCACCGCCAAAGGCTGCGCCGGCTGAGGCGACGATATCATCGCGGCACGATATCGGTCCGCTCAGCGCCGCCGGTTCTGGCGGCTTGCGACCGGCCTGCTCGCAGCGAGCGCCGAAGTTACCAGCGTCGCCGCGGCCTCTCCCGCCGTTTCCATGTAGGACGCATCGCGATGCAGCAGCACCACCGCGAAGCTGCCGTCGAGCAGCAGCAGGATCTGCCGCGCCAGTTGAAGACTGTTGCCGATCCCGGCGGCTTCGAACGTCGTGCGCAGCCAGTTCTCGAATTTCTTCTTGTGCGCGGCACCGATCCTGATGGCGGGATGGCCAGGCAGGTTGGCGAGTTCGGCCGAGGTGCGCAGGAAGCCGCAGCCCTTCCATTTCGGGTGCCGCGCCGCGCGCGCCAGATTGCTGAAAATCGCCTCGACCTTGACGGGCAATTCGCCCTCGGCCTCGTCGAACCAGCGCCTGAACAAAGCGAGATTGGGCTGGTCGCGCGCTTCCAGATAGGCGGCGACAAGATCGTCCTTGCTGCGGAAGTGATAGTACAGCGTGCGCTTGGTCAGCCCGGCCTTTTCCGCCACCGCATCGACGCTGACACCCTTGATGCCGTCGCTGTAGAACAGCTTGCTCGCTGCCGAAACGATGCGCTCGCGGGTGCTGGGTTCCGGTCTGGCCATGACCCGATGTATACCGACCAGTGAATAGACGCAATAATTCCGGTCGCCTAGTTTTCCCGGCGTCGCAGCTTGCAGGGAGATCAGGACATGTCCGACGTCGTATTATTCGATAGCAGCGATGGCATCGCGCTCGTCACGCTGAACCGGCCGCACAAGCTCAATGCGTTGAGCCGCGCGCTGGTCGACCGGCTGATGGCCTTGCTGGACCGGATCGAGCTCGACGCCTCCGTGCGCGCGGTGATCCTCACCGGCGCCGGCGAACGGGCATTTTCGGCCGGGGTCGATCTTGCGGAATTCGCCGCCGCCGTCGGCGACGGCACCGCGGTGCGCGACATCGTTCGCCGCGGCCAGGCACTGACCTCGCGGCTGGAGGCGTTCCCGAAGCCGGTGATCGCCGCCGTCAACGGTCTCGCCTATGGCGGCGGTTGCGAGATGACCGAGGCGGTTCATCTGGCCATCGCCAGCGATCGCGCGGTGTTCGGCCAGCGCGAAATCCTGCTGGCGATGCCGCCGAGCTACGGCGGCACGCAGCGGCTGCCGCGACTGGCGGGCCGCAAGCGCGCGCTGGAACTGCTGCTCACCGGCGACGATTTTTCGCCGCAGCACGCGCTGCAGATCGGCGTGGTCAATGCGGTCGTGCCGCACCATCAACTGCTGCCGGCGGCGCGCGAACTCGCCGGCCGGATCATCCGCCATTCGCCGCAGGCGGTGGCCGCCACCATCGCCGCGGCGACCCGCGGCCTCAACATGAGCATCGACGAAGGCCTGCTGCTCGAGCGCGCCGAGTTCGCCGCCATCGCCGCGGGCGCGGAGCTCGGCCAAACGCTCAGGGCCTGGACCGCGCGCGACCGCGGCGACGCCGTGGCATAGGCGTCACCGGGTTTACGACGAAGGTGATAGGTCGGCGACGCGGTGGAGGAACAGAACACCATGCACGTCGTTAAAGCGACATCCCTCATCTGGCCGCCGCAGCATGGCGTTGCGGCGCCGACGCTTGGCGACAGGAGACGACGATGAAACTCAACCGTACCGCCCTCATTGTGGGCAGCCTGCTTCTCGCAACGCCCGCGCTGGCACAGTCCGTCGCCGAAAAGACCGGCGTGAACTCCACCCTCGGCATCAGCCCGGCCACTGCCGACTTCGTCAAGGAAGTCGCCATCAGCGACATGTTCGAAATCGAATCGAACAGAATGGCGCAGGACAAGGGCAACGCCGCGGAGAAGAAGTTTGCGTCGATGATGGTCACCGACCACACCAAGACCAGCACGGAACTGAAGGCGCTGGTCAGCGGCGGCAAGGTCAAGGCCGAGCTGCCGGCCGGGCTCGACGAGTCGCACCAGAAGAAGCTCGACACGCTGAAAGCCAAGACCGGCAAGGACTTCAGCTCGGAGTTCGACTCGATGCAGGTCAGCGCCCACAAGGATGCGGTGTCGCTGTTCGAGCGCTATGCCAGGGGCGGCGACAATGCCGAGCTGAAGAACTGGGCGGGCAAGACCCTGCCCGCGCTGAAGCACCACCTCGAAATGGCGCAGGATCTCACCAAGGCTCCGGCCACCGTGGGCAGCAGCAAGACGAAATAACCGGGATACGAAGCATCCGGGGATACGCAGTATCGCCGCGTCAGGCCTGACCGTTGACGCGGCGGTCACGGTCGGCCTGCAGGTAGTAGAGTCGCTTGGCTTGAAGCATCAGCAGGTCGGCGCGCTTGACGACCTGCTCCAGCCGCTCGCCGGGCCGGCTGGTGGCGATGCCGATCGACATGCTCAGCTCGAGATCCGGATAATACTGGTTGTTGACCTCGATCAGTTCCGCCAGCGAGGCCAGCACGGCCTCGCCGCCGGCGGCGTCGGTGCCGGGCAGCAGCACCGCGAATTCGTCGCCGCCGATGCGCGCCACCGAGGCCGGCTTCTCGACCAAAGAGCCGAACACCTCGCCCGCGCGGCGCAACAGCGCGTCGCCGACGCTGTGGCCGAGATCGTCATTGGCGGTCTTCAGGCCGTTGAGGTCGGCGATGATGATGGTGACGGGGTGAATCCCCTTGCGTTCGATCCGGTTGAGCTCGTCGACATAGAACGCGCGATTGAGGGTCCGCGTCAGCACGTCGTGGGTGCCGAGATATTCGAGATAGGCTTCGGCCTTCTTGCGCGCGGTGATGTCGGTCAGCGCCACCTGCACCAGCGACCAGTCGCCCTCATGGCTGGGCAGCACCGAGAACTGCAGCAGCAGATGCAGCTTGGTGCCGTCGAGCGCATAGTTCACCACCTCGCGCTGCTGGAACAGCTTGCCGCTCCACAGGTCGATCAGCTGCTCGCGAAAATGCGGCCCCATCTCATCGCGGAAGATATCGGAGAGGCTGCTCAGCAACGTCGCCTTATCCGGCGCGCCGAACAGTTCCAGCGTCCGGCCGTTGACGTCGAGCACGCGGATCTCGCTCATGCAGCGCGCCACGAACTCCTCGTGGACATCGGTGAACACACGAAAGTCCTCGACACCGCGGTCCCGGACCTCGTCGAGCAGGCGTTTCACGCCGCTGAAATCCTCGACCCACAACGACACCGGCGAGTGGGCGAACAGGCCGAACGCGTAGTTCTCGCTGTCGACAAGGCGACGCCGCGCGCTTTCCCGCTCGGTCACGTCCTCGATGGCGATCATCACCCGGTCCCAGTTCTGCTCATGGCCGGGCAGGACGATGCCGTGGAGCTGGACGTCCAGGCGTTCGCCCGACAGCGTGTAGTTGACGGTGTTGCTGGAAAAGTGGGTGCGCCCGCTCCACAGCTGCGCCAGCTCGGAGACGTGGCTCTTGAAGGTGTCGTCGCGCATCACCAGACTGAGGCTGACCATCAGATGATCGAGATCGCGGGCGCCGAACAGCGACAGCGTCTTGCGGTTGACCTTGATGATGCGGATGTGCTGCGAGCACTGCCTGACGCGTTCGGGGTTGGCGAGCAGGAACGTCTCGATGTCGTCGACGCCCTGGGCATGCCATTGTTCGAACAGCGCCTTGACGTCGCTGTAGTCCTCGATCCACAGCGAGACCGGTGCCAGGTCGAACATCTTGGCGTCGTCGTTGGGATCGGTGGACAAGGCGGACATGATCATCTTTGCGATTGGTTGTACCGGGTGCCGTTCTACCGTCTTTTACGCACAACCTGTCAACAAAATCTCAGTCCGTGCGCGCCGTCGGGCGGCTGCTCTCACACTGCGTATCCCGATGAGTTCCGCGCCATGCCGCCGAACGCATCGAGCATTCTTTCACGCCATGCATAGATCGTATCGTCGGACTTCAGCAGCTGGAACGGGCTGATGGCTCGCGCCCACTGGAAGCCGCCGAACATGATGTAGTCGGCATAGTTCGGCGCCGCGCCGCCGACATAGGCCTGCGTCTTCAGCGTCAGGCGCAGCGGATCGAGCGACTTGCGAAAGCCTTCGACGCGCTGGTCGCGGTCGGCGGCGATCTGCTCCAGCGTCTTGCCAAAGCGCGCCTCGCGGGACTGGCGGAAATAGGCCTGGTCCTCCGGGCGCAGATGGTCGTGGATGTCGGCAATGATCAGCGGAAACATGCCGCCGACCACCACCGTGTCGCCCCAGACATTCAGCATCCGCGCCATGGCGCGGCCACCCTCGCCGCCGAACAGCGACGGAGCGTCGGGATAGGCGTCTTCAAGATAGTTGGCAATCGCCCAGGAGTCAGAGACGGTGTGCTCGCCGTCGAGCAGCACCGGCACCTTTTCGGACTTGTGCCGCGCGATGGCCTCCTTCTCGGTGAAGCGCCACGGGATCGAGGTGGCGTCGAGGCCCTTGTGCGCCAGCGCCATCCGCGTCCGCCAGCAATACGGGCTGAACGGGCGGGACTCGTCGGTGCCGACCAGTTCGAACAGTTGGATGGCCATCGTTGCTTCCTGCCGGCATGGGTCCGCAAGCGCCGTCGTACCCGCGCGTGTCGCGGGAATCGGCGCGTTGCTGCGGTCCCTACCCTAAAGGCGTGGATGGCCGGGACAAGCCCGGCCACGACAGTGCGGCCATGACGACGCCGCGACGGCCTGCCGAATGGCAGGACTGCGTGGCGCGCGGCAATTCGCAGCTTGAACGCGGGTTCATCATGCGGCAACGTGCAACCAAGGATTGCTCCAGGAGAGGTTGCCATGACCAGGTCACGACGCACTGTTTTGCTGTCCCTCGCTCTGAGTTTCGCCGCCGTTGCTGCCGCCGAGGCGGCCTCGCCGCTGAAGCTGCTCGATCCCGACAAGGACAGCACCGTCGACCTGGCCGAAGCCAAGGCGGCCGCCTCGAAACTGTTCGACAAGCTCGACCGTGACAAGGACGGCACGCTCGACGCCAAGGAACTGCGCGGCCGCGTCAGCAAGGCGGAATTCACCGCCGCCGATCCGGACAAGGACGGCACCCTCGACAAGAACGAATACCTGGCCATCGTCGAGACGCGCTTCAAAGCCGCCAACCCCGACAATGATGGCACGCTGGACGCCAAGGAGCTGGCCTCGCCGGCCGGCCGCGCGCTGCTTAAGCTGCTGATGTGAGCCGGCGAGCGGCCGAATTCAGCTGCCTGCGACGCCCGTGACGGAGCCGCGGCGCGCCCGGCAATCGCGGTCGTCCATGCCCGCTCCGACCGGAGCAAGACAGACCGATCAGCACCGCCTCGGCCCGGCCAGCCTGAAGGCCCCGGGCTCGCTCACCACCGTCCGTGACCGGCTGCCCGAGGCCGCTGCCAGATTTCCATCGTCGCGAAACTGTGGGAACAGCGCCGGTCGTTCGGCACTGTGAACGTTTTCGCGCCGGCGGCCGACAAAGCTGCGATAGGATCGACCGGGCTCCCGCCAGGCTTTCGCGCCTTCACCACCTGACAGCAGATTATCGTCGGCCTCCGCAGAGGCGCGGCCGGAGGCGGCAATGCAGATTTCCCAAGTCGATTTTCGCGAAGCGGCCGCGGCCGGCCTTATCGCGCCGGATCAGGTCGCGCCCCTGGTCGACTTCTTTCACCGGCGCCAGGCCGCGCGGCCGGCGAACGGCCCGAAATTCGATGTCGTGCACTTGCTATGGTACGCCGGCACGCTGATCGTGATCTCGGCGATGGGGCTGTTCTCGACGCTGGCGTTTTCCGCCATGGGCGGCGGCGCGCTGACCGCCACCGCGCTGATCTATGCCGTGCTGTTCGGCTGGGCCGGCGATTATCTGTGGCGGAGCAAGAAGCTGACCACGCCGGGCGGGCTGTTGATCGCTGTCGCAGTATCGATGGCGCCGCTGGCGGTGTACGGCGTGCAGGATGCATTCGGCCTGTGGAGCAAGTTCGGCAAGCCCGGCACGGTTCATGACTTCTACGTCTGGATCAAGGGCAGCTGGATCTTCATGGAGCTCGCGACGATCGCCGCGGCGCTGATCGCGCTGCGGTTCTATCGCTTTCCGTTCATCGTGCTGCTGATGGCGGTGGCGCTGTGGTTCATGTCGATGGACATCGTGCCGTGGATCACCGGCTCGACATTCGGCGACTGGGAAACCTCGCGGCGGGTTTCGGTGTGGTTCGGGCTCGGCATGCTGATCGTGGCGGTGCTCGTCAACTGGCGCCAGCGCACCGGCGATTTCGCGTTCTGGCTCTATTTGTTCGGCGTGCTGACGTTCTGGGGCGGCATTACCGCCAGCTCGAACGGCACCGCCCTCGACAAGGCGCTGTATTGCGCACTGAATGTCGGCTTCCTGCTGCTCGCGGTCGGCCTGGCGCGCCGGGTATTCGCGGTGTTCGGCACCATCGGCATCGCGATCTATCTCGGCGATCTCGCCGACAAGTTGTTCCGCGATTCGCTGCTGTTCCCGTTCGCGCTGTCGCTGATCGGCATCGCCATTATCGCGCTGGGGCTGTATGTCAATCGCCACCACGCCGCGATCGCCGCCTGGGTCGAAGCACGCTTGCCGGAACCGGTGCAGCGACTGCGGGCCCGACCATCAATCGCGTGATCGGGAGACCTTTTTTCGCCGGCCGTTTCCCCCCATATTGGGGCCATGGCGAAAAATCCCGACTCCCCCAAGAAGACCGTCACCAGGCGCAGCAAGACCCCGGCGGCGAAACCCGGCGCCGGGCGGCCCGACGTGCAGCCGATCGGGCCGGCGCTGGCGGAACTGCTGAACCCGGCGATCAACCGCGGCGATGCCGGCATGGGGTCCGGCACCGGGCTGCAGCCGCCGCCGAGCAATTCACAGGAGCGCCGCTCCGGCGGCGAAGCGGCGATCCATCGCGCGCGGGCCTCTACGTCGAAGAAGTTCGAAGGCGACTCCGGCGCGCGCCCGACGCCGCTGCAGCCATTTCCGCAGCCGGCGGTGGCGCCCTACGCGCCCCGACTCAGCGAGCAGGCTTTCGAGGAAGCGCCGCAGGCGGTCTATGGCACCCATGCGGCGATTCCGGCGATGGATCCGGAACTCGCAAAACAGCTCGGCTTCACCACCGAGGAGGAAGACAACGCCGCACTGGCGCGGCCGCCGCGCAACAAGATGGAAGCCCTGGGCGTGCAGGCCACCGCCGACGCGCTGGAAGCGCTGGTGCGCGACGGCCGTCCGGAATTCAAGGACGACAAGATCTGGGTGCCGCATCGCCCGCCGCGGCCGGAGAAATCCGAAGGCGGCGTGCGCTTCGTCATCAAGTCGGAATACGAGCCGAAGGGCGACCAGCCCACCGCCATCAAGGAACTGGTCGAGGGCGTCAACCGCAACGACCGCACCCAGGTGCTGCTCGGCGTCACCGGCTCCGGCAAGACCTACACCATGGCCAAGGTGATCGAGGCGACGCAGCGCCCGGCGATCATTCTTGCGCCGAACAAGACGCTGGCGGCGCAGCTCTACGGCGAGTTCAAGAGCTTCTTCCCCGACAACGCCGTCGAATATTTCGTGTCGTATTACGACTACTACCAGCCCGAGGCCTATGTGCCGCGGACCGACACCTACATCGAAAAGGATTCCTCGATCAACGAGCAGATCGACCGCATGCGCCACTCGGCGACGCGCGCTTTGCTGGAGCGCGACGACGTCATCATCGTGGCGTCGGTGTCATGCATCTACGGTATCGGCTCGGTGGAGACCTACACCGCCATGACCTTCGCCCTGAAAAAGGGCGAACGCATCGACCAGCGGCAGTTGATCGCCGATCTCGTGGCGCTGCAGTACAAGCGCACCCAGCATGACTTTACCCGCGGCACCTTTCGCGTGCGCGGCGACGTCATCGACATCTTCCCGGCGCATTACGAAGACCGCGCCTGGCGCGTCAACCTGTTCGGCGACACCGTCGAGACCATCGAGGAATTCGACCCGCTCACCGGCCACAAGCAGGACGAGCTGGAATTCATCAAGATCTACGCCAACTCGCATTACGTGACGCCGCGCCCGACCCTGATCCAGGCCATCAAGTCGATCAAGGCCGAGCTGAAATGGCGGCTCGAGCAGCTGCACGACCAGGGCCGCCTGCTGGAAGCGCAGCGGCTGGAGCAGCGCACCACCTTCGACATCGAGATGATGGAAGCCACCGGCTCCTGCGCCGGCATCGAGAACTACAGCCGTTATCTCACCGGCCGCCGGCCGGGCGAGCCGCCGCCGACCCTGTTCGAATACGTGCCGGACAATGCGCTGGTGTTCGCCGACGAGAGCCACGTTACAGTTCCGCAAATTGGCGGCATGTTCAAAGGCGATTTCCGGCGCAAGGCGACGCTGGCGGAATACGGCTTCCGCCTGCCCTCCTGCATGGACAACCGGCCGCTGCGCTTCGAAGAGTGGGACATGATGCGCCCGCAATCGGTGGCGGTGTCCGCCACGCCGTCGGCATGGGAGCTCAACGAGAGCGGCGGCGTGTTCGTCGAGCAGGTCATCCGCCCCACCGGGCTGATCGATCCGCCGATCAACATCCGCCCGGCGCGCACCCAGGTCGACGATCTCGTCGGCGAGGTCCGCGCCACCGCGAATGCCGGCTATCGCTCGCTCATCACCGTGCTGACCAAGCGCATGGCGGAGGACCTCACCGAATACCTGCATGAGCAGGGCATTCGCGTGCGCTACATGCACAGCGACATCGACACCATCGAGCGCATCGAGATCATCCGGGATCTCCGCCTCGGCGCCTTCGACGCGCTGGTCGGCATCAACCTGCTGCGCGAAGGCCTCGACATTCCCGAATGCGCGCTGGTGGCGATCCTCGACGCCGACAAGGAAGGTTTTCTGCGCTCCGAGACCTCGCTGATCCAGACCATCGGCCGAGCCGCGCGAAACGTCGACGGCAAGGTGATCCTCTATGCCGACAAGGTGACGGGCTCCATGGAGCGCGCCATCGCCGAGACCGACCGCCGCCGCGAAAAGCAGGTCGAGTACAACACGCTGCACGGCATCACGCCGGAGAGCATCAAGAAGTCGATCGGCGACATCATGAACTCGGTCTACGAGCGCGACCACGTGCTGGTCGACATCGGCACCGGCGGCATGGCCGACGACGTCATGAGCATCGGCCACAATTTCGAGGCCGTGCTCGGCGACCTCGAAACCCGCATGCGCGAAGCCGCCGCCGACCTCAACTTCGAGGAAGCCGCCCGGCTGCGCGACGAGGTCAAGCGCCTGCGCGCCACGGAGCTGGCCGTGGTCGACGATCCCACCGCCAAGCAGCGCAAGGTGGCCGGAGCCGCCGGCGCCTTCAAGGGCGACAAGCAGTTCGGCGCCTCCGCCAACATGCCGAAGCAGTCATCGGAACGCGGCGGCAACAACACCCCGCGCTCCAAGGTGCACAAGCCCGACCTCGACGAGATGGGCATCGCCGGCTGGCACGAGGTCAAGCCCGCGCGCGGCAACAAGGTCGCACGCCCGCGCAAACCGACGCTGGACGAAATGGGCCCGGGCACCGAGAGCAAGATCTATCAGCCGCAGAGCATGACGGAGTCGATGCCCAACGCACTGCCGAAATCGCGCAAGACGCCGGGGCCCGGCGACGGCAGCAAGATCATCCAGCCCACCAACTCGCGGGAGTCCGGCCCGGAATTCGGACCGGTGGCAAGAAGCTCCGGCGGCGCGCCGGGGCATCGGGGTGGCTGGAAGAAGCGGTAACTTTATTTGAGACGGCGCGGCCGTAGTGTCACCTCCCCCCTCGCGGGGGAGGGTCAGGGAGCGGGCCCACGCAGCACGTCATCCGCAGCTCGCGCTCTGCCCAATTGAGATTTCACCCCGACGCGCTATGATCGTCGCAAGGCCTAGCCATGAGCCGGGAGATCGCCGTGTCCCTCATCATCAATGTCGAATACGACGAAGAGGCCCAGGTCTGGGTCGCGCAGAGCGACACGATCCCATTGGTGACCGAAGCCGACACCTTCGAAATCCTTTACCGCAAACTGCCCGACATGATTCAGGACGTACTGTTCGACAACGGCGACCCGCGGGCGGGCGAGGATGTGCCTTTCGAACTTGTCACCCATTCCAGTTCGCTGCCGCGGATGCGCGTGGCCTGAATGAACGACTTCGCACCCGCCGTGAAAGAAATTTTACGGGAGAACGGTTGCGAGTTCGTCCGCAAGGGCAAGGGCGACCACGAGATGTGGAAGAGCCCGATCAGCGGAAAAAGCTTTCCGGTGGATTCGAAGATCAAGTCGCGGCACATGGCGAACGCAATCTTGAAGCAGGCGGGATTGCCGAAGGCTTTTTAGCTCGAGCGGTGCGCGGAGGCGGGACACAAACTCCGTGTCGTCCCCGCGAAAGCGGAGACCCATACGCCGTGCAGAAGTTTGGCGCGTGGCAGCTGCTGTTCCGCCATCATGACGTCGGAGGTTATGGGTCCCCGCTCTGCGCGAGCCGTAGGCTCGCTAGGCGGGGACGACAGCTGAGTGTGAGGCGCGGACACCGAGCGTTGCCATTTCGAGGTTCCGGGTTCGCTCGGGCTTTGCCCTCGCGCCCCGGATCGACAGTGTGAGGCCTGCAGCAGTTTCGCTGCTACACCCGTTCGATAATAATCGCCGGCGCCATGCCGCCGGCGGCGCACATAGTGACCAGGCCGCGCTTGAGGTTGCGGCGCTCGAGTTCGTCGAGGACGGTGCCGATCAGGATCGCGCCGGTGGCGCCGATGGGGTGGCCGAGCGCGATCGAGCCGCCGTTGACGTTGACCTTGGCGCGGTCGAGCTTGAGGTCGCGGATGAATTTTTCCGCCACTACCGCGAAGGCTTCGTTGATCTCCCAGAGGTCGATGTCGTCCACGGTCAGGCCGGCCTTGGCCAGCACCTTTCGCGCAGCAGGCACCGGGGCGTTGAGCATCAATGTCGGATCGTCACCGATATTGGCCATCGCCACGATGCGCGCCCGCGGCTTCAGGCCATGCTTGTCGGCATAGTCCTTCGAGGTCAGCAGCAAGGCTGCGGCGCCGTCGACCACGCCGGAGGAATTGCCGGCATGATGAAAATGCTCGATCCTGAGGTCGGGATATTTCTGGTTGATCTGCTTGCGATAGGTGGTGCCCTGCGCATCGAGCGGATGATCGGCCATCGCTGCGAAGGCTGGCTTCAGGGCCGCGAGGCCTTCGGCCGTGGTGTTGGGGCGCGGAAATTCATCCTTCGCCAGCACGACGTTGCCGGCGTCGTCCTTGACCGGAATCAGGCTCTTGTCGAAGCGGCCCTCGGCGATGGCCACGGCGGCGCGGCGCTGGCTTTCGAGACCGAGCGCATCGAGGGCTTCGCGCGAAATGCCTTCCATGGAAGCGATGGCGTCGCCGCAGATACCCTGGTGCGACTGCGGATGCACCTGCGCGAGGCGCTTGTTGCCCGAGCCCATGCCGAGCGGCGGCTTGCCGGCGGCCATGTCCTCGGCGGCCATCGCTCCGGTGAGCGACATCATCTCGGTGCCCCCGGCGATCACCACGTCTTCCATGCCGCTCATGATCTGCGCCGCGGCGAAGTTCACCGCGGTGATGCCGCCGCCGCAGAAGCGGTCGAGCGTCGTGCCGGACGCCTTGATATCATAGCCGGCATCGAGCGCCGCCATGCGGCCGAGGTCGCCGCCCTGCTTGCCGCGCTGGGTCGAGGTCGACCAGATGACGTCGTCGACATCGGCAGTGTTGAGGTGGTTGCGCTCGGCGATGGCGCGCAGCACGGTGGCTGCCAGATGCTGCGGATGATGCTCGGCGAGCGCGCCCTTGCCGACCTTGCCAATGCCGCGCGGGGTGCGGACTGCGTCGATGATATAGGCGTCGGCCATGGTATTCTCCCGGAGTTTTTCACGTTTTCTTATGGCGCGAGATTGGCCGAGAGAAGCGCGAAGTCAACCCCGTCAGCGCCGCAGCCGACCGCGCGGCGGAATATCCGCGCCGCCGCCCCGCCCTATTTCGCAGCCGGCGCGACCTCGGCGACCTGGCCGCTGCGCGTCAGCGCGTCAGCGACGAAGCCCGAGGCCTTCATCTCCTCGACGAAGACCGCGAGATAGGCCGCGCCCGCCGCGCGCGGCTGGCCGTCGACCCGCGGCATGCCCATGGCCTGCTTGATCTCCTGGAAATGACCGGACATCACCCGCACCTCCGGATGGTCCTTGGCATAGGCGTCGAGCTGCTGGCGGACGCCGGCGGCAACATCGAGCTTCTCGTCGAGAAACTTCCGGATCATCGCCGTGCCGCCGCCGACCTCCGCGCGCAGCACCGTGGCGCTCTTGATGGTGCGGGTCAGGTACAGATCGTAGGCCGAGCCGAGCCCGACGGCGATCCGGATGCCAGGTCTGTCGACATCGCCGACATATTGCAGCGGCGACTCCTGGCGCACCATGTAGGTGCCCTCGATGATCACATAGGGCGCGGTGAACATGATCTCGGCGGCGCGCACCGGTTCGATCGCCATGAAGCCGATGTCCCAGACACCGGCCTTGGCGCCGTCGAAGACTTTTCCCGCAGCCTCATAGGGCACGAAGGCCACGGGCACGCCGAGCCGCTTCGCCAACTCGGTGGCGAGATCGACGGAGACGCCGCGCGGCGCGCCGCCCTCGCTTTTCTGCGCCAGCACGCTGTTGCCGAAATTGATCGCCGCGCGCAGCTTTCCGGTCGGCGCGAGATCGCGCAGTACCTCCGCCGACGGCGCCGACTGGGCGAAGGCCGGCGTCGCGGCGGCAACGAACAGCATGGCAATCCATCGCAATAAACGCATGGCAAGACCCTCTGAATCAGGAGCCAGCTTGCCTGCAATATCATCGCGCGACAATGCGCCTTTGCTAGCGGGCGATCCTGGCAGACACCGCCGGCTTGCCGGGCAACGGCTGCGCCCACTCCTTGTCCGGCCTGGGGCCGGCCGGGTCGCCGGTCGCGCCGACCAGCTGGCCCGGCAGCACGTCATTGGTTTGCCGCCACACCTGCGTGGCGCAGAACACCGAGAACATGCAGCCGCGCACCTTCAATGCGTCGGCGGTGTCGCGCCACAACGAGATGGAATACGTCTTGCCGTCGTCCGCGTTGTAGATTTCGCCGAGGAAGTGGCGCTCCCAGCTCGGCTTCAGACCCATGATCAGTTGATGGCCGAGCACCAGCCGCGCGCGCTGCGCGGGCTTCGGATTGAACTTGTCCCGGAGCGGCTCGCCCCTGGCGTCGACCGACTCTTTCATCCAGACAATGTAGCCGCAGACCTGTTCCATCCCAGCGCCGCAACGCTCGATGCGAATGCGGGCACGGCCATCCTCGGTCATCCACGTGCCGCTCGGATCGCTGGCGCCGGCGGCATGGGCAGGCGGAGTCGCGGCCATCAGCACCACGGCAACCACGCAGCGCAGGATCATTCGCATCGTGCTCGTCATCTGCAATATCTTTCGTTGCTGCTGAAAAATCGGATCGATGGGTGCGAAGAGAGCGTCACCGCAGTTGCGCCAGCAGCGCTTCGGCGCCGGCGTCGATGCCGGTTTCCGCCGCGGTGAGCGGACCGACGCTGGCCTTGATGTTGTAAGGGGCCGGATACTGCTTGGAGACGTAGGCGCTGAGCAGCCGCGCGCTGGCCGCATCGAAGATCTCGACGGCGTAGATCACCGAGCCGGTCATCGATCCCTCGCCGTCGCGGGCGGCCTGCACGCCGTTGTAGACGGCGCCGGCGAGATCGAAGCGCGACATGGTGCCGAGCACCGGCGTATTGGCCACGGCGCCGGTCAGCGTCAGCCGGATGCGCAACGTGTTCGGTCCACGATTGCCGACCACCGCGAAGCGGGTGCGCAGCCTGTCGGCGAAGCGGGTCTGCATGTAGGCCGCGAGCAGCGCCTTGTCGCGTTCGGACAACTCGCCGAACTGCTGATCGGCGCCGCGATAGATCACCACCGGGTCGAGGATGACCTTGTCATAGGCGCGCCAATCCACCTGGGTGGCATAGCGAAACGGCACGCGGCCTGAAGAATCCGAAGGGTTTGCCGCCATGACCCGCGACGAGGCGACCTCGGCATAGGGCACCGGCACCACGCTCGCGCAGCCCGTCGCAACCCCGCAGAGCGCCAGCACGGCAAGCGACCGCGCGCAGGTGAAGCCATTCATCTCAATCTCCTGCTCAAGGCCTGAGCACCCGGTGGCGGCCATTCGACACGCCGGTTCACGCCGGGCCGCAACGGACCGCTGCGCCACGAAGCCGGCCCGCTCGACGACCGGCGAATGGATTTCTTATAAACCGACTAGACGGTTTGTAAATAGCGAAATCAAACCGCCTCAATCTGCCGCAGGCGGCGGACGCCCGAAATGAGACCGGATGGATGGGTGGGCTCAGCCGCCCGAGCGGCGCGATCGGGCACCGGCGCGTGCCGGCTTTGCCACGCGGGCGGGTGCCAGCTTTTCCAGTGCGGTCCATTGATCGTCGTCGAGCAGTCGCTCGAACAAACGGTCGCGCTCCCTGGCCGACAGCGGGCACATGCCGAACATCGAGGTGAGTGCCAGACCGCGCGCCGCAGACCAGCGCAGCAGGGCCAGATCCGGATCGGCCGCTTCGGCCTTGATGGCCTCGACCTTGTCCTTGTCGAGACTGCGCGTGGCGCTCAGCAGGCCGGGTTCCTGGCCCAGCGCTCCGAGCACGGCGAAGGCGATCGAACTCGGGTTGTTGATCGTCTCCCGCGATGTCGCGATCTGCGCCGCCAGTTCAGGCTGCGACCGTTCATCGGCATGTTCGGCCATATACTGGCTGGCGAACTGCTCGAAATAGGCGATCTGATGATCGAGCAGCGCCTTAAGCACCGCCTGCTTGGTCGGAAACTGGTGCATCAGCCCGCCTTTGCTCAGGCCGCTTTCGCGCGCGATGGCATCGAGAGTCAGCCGGCCCGGGCCGTCGCGCGCGATGATGGCCAGCGCCGCCTGCAGCGCAGCATTGCGGGAACGTTCCGACCGGGAAGGATTGTCCATCGTGATACTCGAAAAGCGCGACGATGCGGGAATGGAAGGGGAATGGCGGCCGCCCCTGCTGATGCGGGGACGTTTCCCCTGCCCTGTTTCGGCGCGATAGGGGGACAGCGACCTGCCGATGTCAAGCCGCCGCCGTGTGCGCCAGCCCGTCAGGTTGCGCCCTGCCACGCTGGAAACTCATCGAGCAGCGGCGCGGCGAACGCGACCAACCCCGCCGCCGCGTACCGCCGTCAATGAAAGCTTAATGCAGCGTCCGTAGGCTGGCCGAAGTCAATTTCACGTAATTCATAACCGGCAGTGATTTCATGAAAATCGGTACTCTGTTGACCATCGCCATCGCCTCCCTGTCTGCTGCTGGCGGCGGCCTTGCGGTCTATGTCGCCGCGGGCAGATACGAGACGATGGACAAGATCGCCAACGCGCAGGGGCGCCTCGAACTGGTCCGGGCGGTCGGCGACATCCCGCGCTATCTCAACCCGGAACGCGGCTTCTCCACCAACATCATGTTCGGACCTGCCGTGGTCGATCCGAAGGCGCGCGCGGAGCTCGACAAGTACCGCAAGCAGACCGACGGTGCCGTCGACAAGATGAACCGGTTCAGGACCACGTCGGTCAGTGCACTCGACGATGGCGCCGACATCGCCGGCAAGATCGACGGGCTGAACACGCAGTTCAAGGCGCTGCGCGCGGCCATCGACAAGGCCATCGACGGCCCGGCGGAGACCCGCCGCGACGCTTCCAAGAAGATCGTCGCCGACAATTCGATTTTCAATACCGCCGTCACTGCGCTGCTGTCCGAGCAGGTCCGCAAGATCGCCGCCCGCAATGGCGACGCCTATCGCCAGGCCAACTACGCCAACGTCGCATGGACACTGCGCGACGTCGGTGGCCTCAATTCCAGCCTGCACAAAAATCTGGTTGGCGCCAACCGCGTGGCGACCGAGGCCGAGCGCATGGGCATCAGCCGCTCCCAGGGCGCCGCCGACCAGATCCAGGCCTCGCTGCTGGAGCTGCGCGGCAATCCCGCCACGCCGGCCAATGTCGCGGCCGCGCTCGACAAGATGAAGGAAGTCTTCGTCGATCGCTTCGGCAAGGAATTGAAGCTGGTCAGGGACGGCGCGATCAGCGGCAAGTACGAACACGACGTCGACACCTATTTCGCCGAAACCCAACTCGGTCTTGGCACCGTGATCGGCGTGCGCGACGCCTTCTACGACAACGCCGAGGAACTGCTGGCCGCCGCCTATGGCAGCGCGCGCTTCAGCTTCATCGTCGCCCTGCTGGTGCTCGTTGCCGTCGCGGCGGCCAGCGCCGGCCTGATCGTGATGGTACGGCGCCGGATCGTCCAGCCGATCGTCGCCATCACCGGCTCGATGTCGCGTCTCGCCGGCGGCGACGCGTCCGGAGAAATCCCGGCCAGCGACCGCCGCGACGAGATCGGGGCGATGGCCGCCGCGGTCCAGGTGTTCAAGGACAACATGATCACGGCCAACCGCCTAGCTGCCGAGCAGGCCGCGGAGAGCGATGCCAAGATGCGCCGCGCGCAGGTGATCGACGACCTGACAAAATCCTTCGAGTCGCGGATCGGCGAGCTGGTGAGCGGACTGTCGTCGTCATCGACGACAATGGAAGCCGCAGCCCGCTCGATGTCATCGACCGCGACGACGACCAACCGCCAGGCCGGTGTCGTCGCGGAGGCCTCCGAACAGACGTCGTCGAACGTCCAGATGGTCGCCAGTGCCACCGAGGAACTGACGTCCTCGATCACCGAGATCAGCCGCCAGGTCGCGCAATCCGCGCAGATCTCCGCGCGCGCGGTCGAGGACGCGCGCCGCACCGGCGACACCGCACAGTCGCTCGCATTGGGCGCGCAGAAGATCGGCGATGTGGTGACGCTGATCCAGAACATCGCCGCGCAGACCAACCTGCTGGCGCTGAACGCCACCATCGAGGCGGCCCGCGCCGGCGAAGCCGGCCGCGGCTTCGCCATCGTCGCTTCGGAAGTGAAATCGCTGGCCGGGCAAACCGCGCAGGCCACGACAGAAATCTCCGAGCAGGTCGCCGCCATCCAGGGCGCCAGCGACGAGACCGTCGCGGCGATCCGCAACGTGGTCAACGTCATCGCGGAGCTTGAGCAGATCGGCAATGCCATCGCCGCTGCGATCGAACAGCAGGGCTCGGCGACCAAGGAAATCGCCCGCAACGTTCAGGAAGCGGCGCACGGCACGCAGCACGTCACCGCGAACATCTCCGGCGTCCAGCAGGCCGCCAACGACACCGGCGCCGCGGCAACGCAAGTGCTCGGTGCGGCCGAGCAGCTTTCACAGCAATCGACCGATCTCGCCGGCCAGGTCAACCGCTTCCTTGCCGAAGTCCGGGCGGCCTGAGCCGTATCCGCCAGAAGGATCGGGACATCGCCGCCGACGACCTGCTAGGATGATCAAAACAAGGACGGGATACATCCGATGTTGGTACAGACGGCATGCGACGCGCTTCGCTCGGGCCATGTGCTTGAGCTGCACTATGACGGCAGTTCACGGCTGGTCGAGGTTCACGCGGTCGGCTTCACCGCAGACGATGAGCCGATCGCCCATGTCTGGGAGCTCGGCCCCGAAGGCGTCGCGGGCTGGAAGATGCTGCCGCTCAAGGACGCCAGGGGCGCGTTGATCACCCAGCGGAAATCGCTGGCGCCGCGGCCGGGCTACGAGCCTGGCGACCGCGACATGAACGTCATCACCTGCCAGCTTTAGACACAGCTTCGCATACGCGGCGACCGTCGACGGCAAGGCTGGAGCTAGATCCGCCGCTTGGTGGTGTTCTGCCGCATATTGGCGCGGTCGCCCTGCTCGTCGATGTTCTGCTTCTCGTCGTCGCGATGACCCTTCGTGGAATCGATCTCGACCTTGGGCGCACTGCCCGGGCCCTTGTGACTGCGGTTGTCTTCGGGAACGGGCTGGATGGTCTTGGTCATCGCGTCCTCCGTGATGTGGCGCGGGAGCACCCGGCCGGGCGACGTTCGCGCTCCGACGCAGCCTACAGCATTTCCGTCGCCACAGGCAGTCCGCCTGGACGCCCGGGGCGCCGTCATCGGAGCCCTGCAACCGCACCACAGCGCCCGATACAAACCCTTTTGCATTTGCTATTCGTCATCTGCGCCGAGTCCATCAACCGGGCGCAGGGAGACCGTGATGGCCAAAGGTCAAATGAAGTCCAACAAGGAAAAGAAGAAACCGAAGGCGGACAAGAACCTCAAGAAGGGTGGCGTCGCCAACGTCAACCCGTTCGCATCGAGCAAGACCCCGGCCGGATCCGCGCCGAACAAGAAGTAAGCGCACAGCCCGGACCTGGCGTCCGACATCGGACTGCGCTGGAACGCGATCGACCTCGTCGCGATCGCGCAGGTAGTGTGTTTGCCCGGCCTTGCGGCCGGGCTTCTGCTGGGCGCCATCGCCTGGCGCGAACGCCGCGTCGGTGGCGCCGCG